>NZ_CP032869.1:5284121-5594952 GCF_003576455.2 Mucilaginibacter celer | reverse complement strand
TCAAAAACAATGTCTTTGCGTGTGTGTAGGGCGTTAAGTATAATGTTTTGTATGGGCTCCCTGTCGTCCGGATGCAGTAATGCCAGGTAGCCTTCATAAGTGGCTGTGTGGTTTTTTTTGTCGACGCCGTAAATATTGTATAATACATCAGACCATTTAACAACATTATTTTTGATATCCCATTGCCAGTTGCCAAAGTTGGCCAGTTCCTGTCCTTGGGCAATGAGCATAGTAGCTTCTTCAATAGCCCTGGCACGCTCCCTGTTTTCCAATATTACCTTCAAAATAGCTACCGCGCGTTCTATTACCAGTATTTCCATCGCGCCCGAAAGCTTTACATCATTGTAATACATGCCAAATACAGCAATTACCTGGTTATTGCTGTTAACAATTGGATACGACCAACACGACCGGAGGTTGTGTTTTAAAGCTTCATCCTTAAAATGTTTCCATAAGGGATCAACCGAAATATCGGCCGCTATCACCTTTTCTTTACGATAAGCCGCCGCACTGCAGGAGCCGGCCTCTTCGCCTATCGGCTGTTTATTTAGCGCATTGATAAATTCTGTTGGTAAAGATGGTGCTGCCAATGTATACAGCCTGTTGTTGTTGATCTGCAACGCCGAGCACTTCATATTGGGCAATAAATTTTCAATCCCCCTCATATAAATATTGAGGATCTGGTGCAGATCTTCCTCTTTATTCGCAATAAGCTCCAACACGTTTTTTTCAAGGTTATCAAGGCTTGCCAGTAATTTAGGTTCGGTAAAATCAATCATCACGCCCCTCAATAATTTAGCCTTGCCGGCTTCCTCAATTACCGAAACAAAATCTTTTATCCAAACAATGCTGCCATCGGCTTTGGTCATCCGGTAATCAAAAACATGGTCGGATACCTTTTCTGTTTGGTTTTGACAAAATGTTACAGCCCACTCGCGGTCGTCCTGGTAAATATGATTTGCCCAAAAATTCGGGTCGCTTAACCACTGTTCAGGTGTATAGCCCAACAGGTCATGAATTTTATTGCTGATATAGGTAAATTCAAATGTCATTGCATTAGCCTCCCACACTATTCCATCTACCGATTCGATAAGGGCCTGGTACTGGTTCCGCGACTCAGTTAATGCTTTTTCAACGCTTTTAAATTTGGTTATATCCTGTGTTACACCGTATAGCCGTACGCATTTCCCTTCAATTACATCGGCCTTGCCTGTGCTGCGGAGCCAGCGTTTGTTGCCTGCAACTGTAATTATTTCCAGTTCTGCATCAAACACATTGCTTTTCTCAATAGCTTCATTTACAGAGATTTGTATAATCTCCCTGTATTTATCATTCTTGTAAAAAGCAAGTGACGATTCAAACGTGGGCTGATAATTTAACGGTACCTCGTAAATCTCTTTCAACACATCCGACCATAGGATGGTATCATTTATCACATCAACTTCCCAGTTACCGATGTTGGCTATCCGCTGCGATTCACTTAAAAGCTTTTCGTGTTTTACAAGGTTTTGATAAATAGCTCTTTCGTTTTGTTGAGTTACAACCAGATCGGTAACATCATTAATAGTACGAATAATAAGCTCAACTTCGCCGTTTGCGCCTAATAATGGCGTATTGAATATGTCGAAATATTTGACCACGGTACCGCTGTTTTCCGGAGCAGAAAGTTCATATCTGACAGCAGAATGCTTGTGGGCCACTTTATCCTGCAATACCTGGTGCAGTACAGCTAATATTTCATCCGCGTTGGCATAATGGCTGTAAAACAGGTTTACAAAGCCATTTCCAACTATCTCTTCTTCGGTTAACTTTGCAAGTGTAAGATAGGCTTCATTTGCAAAAGCAATGGTATAGGCAGGATGATCTGCTTTTAACAGTATAGTTGGCATTGGGGCCGCACGCAGTACGGCGCCGCAATATTTATCTTCTATCATAACTGAATAAGCAATTTCATGCCATACAATGTTAAATATAATATAAATAACACTGTATAAGTGTTATAAGTTATAAATAGCAAATCAGGGCGTTTGTAAAAGCAAAAAGCCTCAAATCTTTCGACTTGAGGCTTTTTTACTTTGTAGCGGGAGCAGGACTCGAACCTACGACCTTCGGGTTATGAGCCCGACGAGCTACCAACTGCTCCATCCCGCACTGTTTTGATGTTGCAAATGTACAATAAGTTATAACACCGCAGTGTAAAAATGGACCTCCTTTGCTTAACATTCGCTTAACACACTATCAGTTAGGTTATTAATTTCATTGATAAATATCAATTTCTTTCTTACCAAACATCAATGCACAGGCTTTCGGCTTGCTGCACCTTTGTATTGTTCTGAACGATGAACGTACAGAGCTACAAAAAATAACAAAATGAAAACCGCTAAAGAATTATTACTTGGTTACCTCGAAAACGTGAATAACCCCGATATAGCTATCGAACTTTTTGCCGATGATGCCGTATTTGAACTCCCTTACCTGGCAAGCTTAGGTTTACCCTGGCAATGGAAAGGCCGCGAGGTGATCTACAATTTCCTCAAAAACCTGTCTAAAACGTTCGGCAATTTCCACTTTCAAAATATCCGTATCCATATTGATACTCCTGAACAGGCTTTTGGCGAATATGATGTGGATGCCATAGCCAACTCAACCGGCAGGCCTTATCCGCAAACTTATATGGGCCGTGTTGTCGCCGAAAACGGGAAGATCAAACTGATCCGCGAAGCTTTGGATATGGCTTTAGTAGCAAAAGCCATGTTTCCGGATGGGTTAGCACATTTAGCTTAATTATTTATTCAACTTTAAAAACACTGCTATGAACACTTATATGATATTCAGCTTTGATGTAGCTGATGCTGAACAATTTGCGCCTTATGGCAAAGCCGTTATGCCTGTAATACTTAAACACCATGCCGAAGTGCTGGTAGCCGACTTCGGTGGTAAAAACCTGGAAGGCGAAAGCCGCGGCACCTATGCGATATTGAAGTTTCGGTCGGAAGAAGAAGCGATGGCTTTTTATAACGACCCGGAGTATGCCCCGCTTAAAAAACTGCGGATGGAAACAACGGTAAACAGCACCATTACGCTAACCAAAGAGTTTGTAAGGCCCGCCTGATTTTTAGTCCGGTATTGCAGCAATACAACACTGCAATATCGGGCTTATTTTAGTGTTTCGCCGCTTCGGCTGCTGCGGCTACGTCTTTATCCTCGCCATTCCAGGTGCTTATGTATTTCCAGGGGATCCCTGTTAGTACCAGGATCTCATCCCCGGCCCCATTGCCTTGCGGGTCGAGCTGTACACCTATCACATTTGCTGTGCCAACGCTGCCTGTGTCGGTGCCAACGTGCATGCCGTGGCCCCCGATAGGTGTAAACTTAAGCGGAATGGTACTCACATAAACACTATCGGCATTTTTTTGGGCATCACCTTTTCCTGTTGCTACCCATGGGTTTCGCTCTTCGGGTGGTGGTGTTGGCCGTTTCCATGCATTAGCCCAGGCTTTTTGTGCCTCGGGAGCCATCGCGCTAACTTTGTTTACAATGGCGCGTGCATGTTCGATAGTTACTACGCCCGGATCCCAGCCGTATAAGCCGCCCTGTTGTTTAATCACATCCGGACGGCGGGTATCACCACGGCCAACTGTTACCGTTTGGTGATGCACAGTTATATCGGGCGCAGCTGCTGCATTAGTGGCGCGGATATTGGCAGCGGTTGTTGATGCCTGTACCCCGGTTGCTTTTTCAATCAAATCGGGTATGCCGCGAATCAGAATCCTCGGATCTGCTTCGGTTGAGACTATTTTATTTTTCACTTTTTCCTTATCGGTATCGGTAATAATGCCGTAACCGGCCAATAGTGGTTCAATATCGGCCCATACAGGATGCTCCATCCGCGCCATGGTTTTTCCTTTTAATGCATGCGTAACTGCAGCAGGGGGTGGGACAGCGAAGGGCACTGCAACCCCAACGGCGGGGGCTTCAGGCTTTTTCTTTGCCTCAAGCCAGGCAATAATGTTTTCGCGGTTATAAACCTCGCCCGATTTTTTTATATCATTAAACAGTGTACTTTTTTCTGAAAATTTAAATCCCTTTAGCTGCTCGGCAAACTGCCCGGCAAAGTGCTCAACAGTAGCAATATCCAACGATGGGTCAAAAACACGTTGCAAAACAGGGTTTACCGGCACCTGTTTTTCAAGTCTTTTTGCCTGTGCAACCGAGGTCGCACGGTTATCAATAAGCGGCAAAGCAAATTTTCCCTCAATTTTTGGCGATTGTTTTATTGCGGCCGATTGACTTTTGGGCTCATGTGTTTTATTGGCTATGGTATTCATGATAATGTTTTTAGGCTTGATGCACAGTTGCTTATGTTGAAGAAAACTAAAAAGCAGCTTGCTTATTTAAAGATATAAATAATTTATTGATAATATTATTCAGGTAAACTGATATTAATTACCACATCATTCCATTTTCAAATACTTTTTAGTTTTATCCTGTATGTGTTATTAGTTTTTACATTAAATAAACTACCTTCGTTTTATATAGCACGGGGTGCTTTAACCGCATGGTTAAGGCTGAGATAATACCCGCACAACCTGACACGGATAATACCGGCGTAGGGATGCACTGGCTTAATTGGTTGGTTTTCGGCATTTGCTGTTTATTGATACATGGCCTTGTTTCTGTACCGGTACGCCCGTGCATTAACAAGGCTTTTTTATTTAATGAACTAAAAACATGGAAACCCAAAACAACTTTGGCCTGGTAACCAAAAGCCTCAGTAACTGGCAGGGGCGCAAAGAGTGGTTTTTTAACCGCGAACACACCGATACCTACGAGCAATGGTACGAAGGCCGCTACAAACGCGCCGAAGTATGGCAAAAAAAGGTAATGACCCAATTACTGGCCACCGATACGCGCGTTAAAGAACTACTGGAGTTTGGCTGCGGCACCACCCGGTTTACCCGTTGGTGGCACGAAATTGGCATCGACGCCACCGGCGGCGATCTCTCGCCTTTTATGCTTGGCCAGGCGGTGCATCTTTTTAAAGGCGATTTGGTAAACGCCGATTCGCACTTTATGCCTTTTAAGGATGATACTTTTGATGCCGTTGCCTTTATTACCACGTTTGAGTATTACCGCGACCCGGTACAGGTGATCCGCGAGGCGGCACGTGTGAGCAGGCACGGTATTGCTTTCGGGATGATGAACCGCAACTCGCCCAAGGTGCTACGCCGCCGGGTACAGCAGATGTTTGGCAAAAACCCGTTTTACGTTACTGCCACTTTTTATACCCCGGCCATGCTTACCAAAATAATTCACGAAGCGTTAAAAGGCCGCAGGTACAGCCTGGAGTGGACCTGCACCGGCCTACCCGCATGGTTCCCGGTGCAGCAATGGAGTGTGCCTGCCGGCGATTTTTTTGGCCTGTATGTTAAATTTCTTGATTAATACCAGCCGATGTCATTATCAGGAAAAATAACCGGCGAGGGCTTTGAGCACATCATCCTGCCCCGCCGGGGGCGGCAGCGTAACGAAGTTTTAAGTGGCCCGGCCTTCGGTGTTGATGTATCCGTAATAAACCTGCCCGGCGGCCTGGGGCTGGCCCTTACCAGCGATCCGCTTTCACTTATCCCATCGTTGGGTTTGCAGGAATCGGCCTGGCTTTCGGTGCATTTAATGGCCAATGATATGGCTACTACCGGTTTTGCGCCACAATACGCACAAATGGTATTAAACCTGCCACCGGGTTTAAGCGAGCATGATTTTATAATATACTGGGACCACATCCACCGTTATTGCGATGAGATTGGTGTGGCCATTACCGGCGGGCATACCGGCAGTATTGAAGGGCAAAACTCAACCATTGCGGGCGGCGGCACCATGCTGCTTACTGCGCCGGTTAACGATATTTTGCTGAGTAAAAATGCCCGCCCGGGTGATGTAATAATTGTTACCAAACAATGCGCCATGTCATCGGCGGCCATACTGGCTATGAGTTTTCCCGAAACAGTTAAAAACAAGTTAGGAACTGATATTTATAACCGGGGCTGTGAGCTGTTTTATCAAACATCGTCGTTAAAAGACGGCCTCACTGCTGCCGATGTAGAAAAACGTTTTAATAAAGTAACGGCCATGCATGATGTTACCGAAGGAGGCGTGCTGGGCGCGGTTTATGAAATGGCCATAGCATCGGGCAATGGCGTAACTATAGATAGCGGCTTACTGCCCATAGGTGAGGTACAAAGTCAGATTTGCCAGTTGTTCAATATCGATCCGCGTTATTGCATCGGTGCAGGCGCCATGGTCATCGCCGTAAAAGAAGAATGGAGCCGAAACGTAATGCAACGCTTAAATGAAAATAACATACCTGCCACTGTTATCGGCCATTTTACCGAAAAACAAAAAGGCTGTACGCTGATAGAAAACGGCCGGGAAAAACCCCTGCCTTACTTTAGTAAAGACCCTTATTGGGACGCTTTTTTTAACGCATACAAAAACGGATGGAAATAATGGATAAACCTTATAAAATTAATGGTGGCGTTTACCTTGTGTTAAATCCTACCATTGACGAGCCTATACTATTAGCTAAGTTAAAATCAGCTTTATCAGGTGGGATTAAAGTGGTTCAGATCTGGAATAATTGGCAACCGGGGGCCGATAAGCGGGCGCTGATAGAAAAGATAGCAGCTATATGTAAACCGCACCAGGTACCTTTGCTTATTAACCAGGATTGGACCTTGCTTCGCGATGTTCCGGCTTTGGATGGCATCCATTTCGATGCTGTTCCGGCTTCGTTACTCCAAATAAAAGATGCGGTGAACCGGCCGTTTATATGTGGTATTACCTGCTCCGGCAGCCTCGATACGGTGGCCTGGGCCGAAGACAACAAACTCGATTATGTATCCTTTTGCTCCATGTTCCCCTCGGCATCGGCAGGCAGTTGTGATATCGTTACGCCGCTTACCGTAACCCGGGCCAGGGTACTCACCCCGATGCCCTTTTTTGTAGCCGGCGGCATCACGCCACAAAATCTCATCGGCTTAAAAAAGCTAACCCCCTTTGATGGCATTGCTGTAATATCAGGCATTATGAGTGCCGACAACCCCGAACAACAAGTTAAACAATTTAAAGCCGCGCTAAGCGCCGACACTACCCAACATGCAACTCAAAACAATTAAAAAACTTTGCTGCCCTTTTGATAAAAGTGACCTCGACTTACAGGTGCTTGCAAAAGATACCAAACAGAATATTATTGAAGGGATTCTCACCTGTAACGCTTGCAACCGTAAATACCCAATTGTATACGGCGTACCCATTATGGCTCCCGACGAATATCGGCAGATTCAATTAGAGCAACCTATAGTTGAAAAGTGGAAACTGGAGTATGATATAGCGGATGTAAAGCTGTTGCCTTGAGCAATAACAAATTGTAGTAAATTAACGGGCCACCATTTCGGTAGCCTCTGCTGTGGTTTCTTCCTCTACGGCAGGGGCTTCATCTTTAAATACCCGGATAGTTTTAATATAACGGCGCTGGTAAAGATCATTCATAGCGGTTTCGGTAACGCCATTCTCGGCGCCCGAAGTAGAGTGGATAAATACCAAAGGTTCGCCGGGTTGAGATATCACAATGCCAATGTGTCCGGCACTGTGGTAATTATGGCTGCGGGTGCCGGTAAACAAAATCAGATCGCCAAAGCGGGCTTCACTGATATCGATGCCCTTTACGGGTGCAAAATCTGATGAACTGCGCGGGATGGAAATACCAAAGTGGGTAAAAACATAATTTACAAAACCCGAGCAATCAAAACCCCGCTCCGGGTTGGTTGAACCGTAGCAATACCTGGTACCTTTAAGCGTTTGTGCAAATTCAACCAATTCGGCCGGCGTAATTTCACCGGTATTATAATTGGCTTCAACCTCGGCATAATGATGCCTCACGCGTGTATGCCTGTGTGCCTTTGCTGTTTTATTAGCTTTATATTTTTTGGATACGTGATGCGCGGCAGGTTTTACCGGCTTCGAAAATGATAAAAAAGCAATAAGAAGGAGTTTGGGGCCAACTGCAAAATGCATGTTGTAATGATAGGAAAAAAACTTTCAGATTGCCAGAGAAATGTAAAAAATTATAGAAACTTTTTTTCACGTTTGTTGTTAACCTCGTTTTGCTGCTGCTGATTTTTAAAACCTGGTGACTAAACCTGTAACATTGATATTTAAACCTCAATAGGTTGCTGTGCATATCACATTTGTTCTATCTTTACCCCAACCAATTAACCTTTACGGAAGATTTGACTAATTATCAAATAATTAGAGCCGCCATCATGGTGCTATGCCTTTGCATGCACAGCTTTCTTTTTGGCCAGGCACCAACCATTATTCCCAATAATCAACCTATTGTATTAAAACCGGATGCTTCGGGCAAATATACTTTTAAAACCACCGGCGATCATCCTGTGCTGGTTAATGACCTGGCCAGGGTTATTAATAATACCGACTCCACAACCAAATTAAGGTTCAGGCCCGAATTTTTTGATTGCAGTACTACCGGACCGCAAACCCTAACCCTAACCGCGGCAAGCGATGGGCTGACAACAACACCCACCCCTGGCAATATCCGCTTAACCGACGCAGCCGCACTTTGCTTTGATCCTTCGGGTAATTTATACCTGGGCGGATTTTCATCACATCTCATCAGGAAAATTACCCCTGATGGTAAGATTACCATTTTTGCCGGAGGTCCAACCGGCACCGGGGCGGATGTATTTACGGGTTTGGGCGGTACGGTTGGCAAAATGCCCCGGGGCGGGATGATTTGTGATGATGCGGGAATTATCTATTTTTCTGATGAGGATACAGGCTACATAAAAAAATTAATGCCCGATGGTACGGTTTCAAATTTTGCAGGCCCTTTTGAAAGTCCAGGTGCGCTGGCTATTGATAAACAGCATAATTTATATGTTACGTTGCCCCTTGGCTTTCGCGTTGATAAAATAACACCCGATGGTAAAATCAGCCTGCTGGCCGGAAGTACCGAAGGCGATAAGGACGGGCCCGGTAACCTGGCCCGGTTTGAATATTTATATGATATTGACGTAGATGATGCAGGCAATGTTTTTGTAGGTATTACCGAATTTTTGATGGAAACCAGGGTGAAAATAAAGAAAATCGCCCCGGATGGTACCGTTTCCACCTATTTTGATCCGGGTAAGTTATACCGCCCGGATGTTAAAGATCCCGATAACGCATTTAACGCCGGGCCCACCGGCCTGAGGTTTGACAGGGCCGGCAACATGTACATAGGTGATGCCGGCCTGTTAAAAATAATTGATAAATACGGCAAAGCAAAAGCCGTTTTAGGCAGCACAACCCTGGGTTATGCAGATGGCACAGGCAGCGATGTAAGGTTTGGACAATTAGGCCCCATGGATATGGACCTTTGCGGCAATATTTACCTGATTGATGAAACTAATAACCTAATCAGGAAGGTTACCCTTAATGGCACAGTTTCAACCGTATTGGGTGGCGGCAGCACCCAACTTACGGGTGATATAGGGTATTTTAGCTGCCAGCAATCGGCGGTAAATATCCCGGTTGATGTACACAGTTCGCCGGTTTTTACATCAACTTATAATAACCTAACCTTGCAGGATTGCGCCAACCTTGCCGACTATACCATTGCAGCCGCCATTGCTGATAACTGCCCCGATGCACAGGTAAAAATAACGCAAAGCCCCGCGCCGGGTTCGCCCATTTACAATAATGTGCCGGTGCAGGTTACTTTAACCGCTATCGATAAAACGGGAGGCACAGCTATAGCCTCGTTCACGGTTACCGCTAAATACGAAGCGGCTCCTCCCGGCCGGTCGGTTAGGGTTTCAACCGCATCATCTAAAGTATGCGCCGGTATGCCCGTTACTTTTAAAGCCGATGTAGTTAACGGCGACGCCGGCACCACCTATCAATGGCTGGTGAACGGGGTTAATACAGGCCCCAATAAGGATACTTTTACAACAACCGATTTAAAAGATGGCGATTTAGTTAATTGTGCAGCTACAACAGGTACCGGCTGCGGCATTCCCAACATCGGTACAGATATTAAAGTAAATGTTGTACCTGTCCCCGTTATCATGCTTAAAGCCAATGAAGAAATTTTAGCGGGCAATAGTATAACGCTAAACCCAACGGTAACAGGCAGTACCATTGCCGCTTATTTATGGGCGCCTGCCACAGGCCTTAGCGATGCCGGGGCCGAGCACCCGGTAGCAAGCCCGGAGATAACCACCACCTACAAACTTAAAGTAATATCAACAGATGGTTGCGAAGCCGAAAGCAATGTAACCGTAAAAGTGATAATCCATATCGACATCCCCAACATATTTACTCCCAACGGCGATGGCATTAACGATGTGTGGAATATTAAATACCTGGATAATTATCCAAACGCAACGGTTACAGTATATGATCGTAACGGCGGAATTGTATTTCAATCAAAAGGCTATCCTAAACCCTGGAATGGTACTTACAACGGCCAATCTGTACCCACAGGGGCATATTATTACATTATTGATCTGAAGGACGGCAGCGCCATCCGCAGCGGCAATGTGAATGTTTTGCGATAAAAAAAGCCGCTGTCCTTTGGCGGAATGCGGCTGTATTTTTTTAGCAGATATTTTACTTAAGCTTTCTTCTTCACCAAATAACGCTTCCTCAACCATTCCCTCACCGGTTCATCATACAGTTTAAGGCAAGCGTAAGCTATGGCAACGCTCGATACAAAAAGTACTGCGCCCCAAATCATTCCATAACCCATTGGCACCTTGTTATCAACAACCCAGGCTGTATACCAGTATATAAGCGGATAATGGGTAATGTAGATGGGATAAGAGATATCACCAAAAAACTTACAAACTTTAACCGCGGTATTGCCGGTAAGTTCGGCGCCTGCGCCTATGGAAACTATAAGCGGAAAAATAAAAATTATACAGATCGATTCGTACAAACCATTCATCCAAAGTTGTTGCTCGCCGCCAACGCGCGGAATGAATAATACAATAATGAGCAGCAGGCTACATACGGTAAAAGCCCATTTAACATGAATAAGTTTTCCCATCCGGCAAAGTAGTATCCCGCCAAAAAATGGATAAAGCAAGCGGGTAAAACCTATATTAAGCTGGGTTTTATCAATAGTCCATCCGCCTATTACATCACCCTGTGGGCCCCAGATTTCGTAACGCACCAATAAAACAGCCGATATAAGCACCAATATGGTAAGGGCTGTTTTTGAAAATCTGCGGATAAAAAGCGCATACAGAATATTGGCTACATATTCAAAAAATAACGACCATGCCGGTCCGTTAAGCGGATGCATTTCCTGCCAGCCACGGATATCCATTGATGGCAACAGCGGGATCATGGTACAGCCAACAAGCATCACCAAAAGCATTTTCCAAACGGGTGTAGCAGCAACAAGCGGAAAAAAGTTACCGGCCTGCAAATAAAAAAATATAGCACCGATAACTGATCCCATAATAACCATCGGCTGCAGGCGGATGAGCCTGCGTTTATAAAAATCCCATTGGGTCATCTTACCCCAGCGGTCATCATAAGCATAGGCCACTACAAAACCCGAAAGCAAGAAGAAAAAGTCGACAGCGAGGTACCCGTGGTTAATAATCTGTTTGAATCGCGTGCCCGAATAGGCTTCAAAAACATGAAATATTACAACAATAATAGCGGCCACACCGCGCAATCCGTCAAGAATTTTATAATGGCTTTTTGTTTCGAGATAAGCAGGAGTCTGGCTCATTACAGGTTTAATAAAAAGTTTAAAGTTAATTGGCTTACGGCCGGGCAAGGTTATACCGGGCAGCTAAATATGCTGTTATTTATCAACAAATACAAGGGGCATACACCGCCCCTTGCTGCATATCGCATAAAAAGCTTTTAAGCTTAACTAAATTAAACCCTTATTTTATCTTGCCAATCGCCTTACTGCCACCAGGTGTGCAAACAGCACAGCCGGAACAACAAAAGCAGGAAGCCATACAAACGGAAAGTAAAACAAAGCGATATTGGGCTGCTCAAACCCAAACTGCTGAAACCTGAAGGGGGCCGATAAAACCGCTGTAATAACAATATTGGCAAGCAGCAACATACAAATGATATTCCATGCCATCAATACCCTTTTGCTCAATACCTTTTTTATAAAGCCAAAATAGTATATAAAGGGCGCGCTTAAACCGCACAGGATATCAAAGTTATGGCCCTCAAAAGTCATTACCTGGGGCACTGCTTTATGCAGATAAAGCCAATATAGCACAAGCTCGACCGGGATGCGTACGATGTGCAGCAGCGTTAAGGTTTTTAAACTGAAGTTATTGATAAGCTCCTTCCCCTTTTTGGTAAAGAAGATAACCGTTATTAAAATTACCGGCGGCGCAAGCAAAAGCATAAAACGCGGCGGCACTCCGCTGCTTATGGTATAAAAACCGCTTAGGCCAATAATGGCTTGCACTGCAAGCCATAATGTGGTAATGATAATTAATGGTTTTGAATAATTGCCGGCTTTAAACAGCAGCAGCATAGTTAAAAGCGTAGTTAATATAAATACGATGTTGATATAATTGGGTAAGTTTTCCATTGCTTGTTTTTTTAAAACAAAGGAAGTGGAATTAACAGGCCCGGCTCTTGCCAATTGACAAGAAATCAATACGTTGTTATTTTTTCAATAGTTCTTTCCTGATGCGGCTTAGGGAAGTATCTGTAATACCCAGAAACGAGGCTATATGTTTTAACGGCACATGCTGAAAAATCTGAGGATAGTTGGTCAGCAGGTAGCTGTAACGTTCCTCTGCTGTTTCGGTGATCTGCATCAGCATCCTGGTTTTAAGTTGTGTATAGCCTTTTACCAATACCGAACGGCCAAATTCCCTGAAATCGGGTGAGGCATGGAATAGCTGGTTCAGTTGCTGATAGGTAATGTACCAGCCTTCACAATCTGTTAGCGCCTGGATGTTCTCTTTTGATCGGATGCGGTTAAAAAATGAGGATACCTCGAATGCCAGCTGCCCTGCCTGGCAAAAGGCCGTAGTTACCTCATTGCCATCAATATCGTGCGCAAAGCCCCGCATATATCCCTTTTCTAAAAACAGATATTCATCGCATATTCTTCCCTCGCTAAGCTGAATTTGATTTTTGGCAATGGTTTTATAGGTAAAATGATCGGCTGTTTCTTTAGCTGCCGACATGGAGATCAGATTGCTGCCATGCAAAAAAGCGATAAGTGCGTCCCTGTTCATGATTTGATGATTAAACCGCATTGTTAAATATCGCTAACATAATTATATACTTTTCAAAAAACGGCGATATTGCAAAATAAATACCCTCAGGGTGCTTTCTTGCCAAATGGCAAGATTATCGGGCAAAATACGCTGCAATTTTGCTTACACAATAAAACACAAGATCATGGAAAATCAAAAAAACAATATCCCCGATTTTACAACTCCAACCACCAAAATACTGGCCATTGGCCGCTGGACAGAAAAAGGCCTCAATCCCGAAACGCGCCTCCCGGTTATGACCAAAGAAGTACCGGCCACCGTACGTTTATATTTAACCGGCGCCATCGAGATGTGGTATGTAAAACCCGATTTAAGCGGCGTGGTATTTATTATGAACGTGGCTGATGTTGATACGGCCCATCAACTTTTAGAAAAATTACCCTTAGGCCAGGCCGGCATGATGGAGTTTGATTACACTCCGCTTGGCCCGATTACGCCGCTTCGCTTTTTGTTGAGCGAAGAGGATGCTGCGTAAATAATTCTCTGGTCCGGAGCGAAAGCCGGTATCAAAAATGGAAAGGCTTCCCCTGGTTCGGAGGCTTTTTCCGTTTGTGGGCGATGATAAAATTTAACATTAAACAGCGCTGCAAAATGCTAACTATTTTGGTAATAAACCTTATTTTGCAGCCATGAAAAAACATCTATTAACATTTGCCCTGCTGCTAAGCACCATGCTGAGCTATAGCCAAACTATGAAATGGTTTAACAAACCAAAGGCATGGAAAGGTAACGCCAAACAGCTTACCATGACGGTTGATCCCAATACCGATTACTGGCGTGTTACCCATTACGGCTTTATTCGCGATTCGGGACCATTTTATTATGAGGATGTTATCGGCGATTTTGAGGCATCGGTAAAAGTTACCGGCAACTACCAGGAACTTTTTCACCAGGCCGGCCTGATGGTGCGTATCGATTATAAAAACTGGATAAAAACCGGTATTGAGTATGTAGATGGCGTGCAAAATGTAAGTGCTGTGGTTACCCGCGAGGTTTCGGACTGGTCGGTTGTGCCCCGTACCGATAGCCCTAAATCGGTATGGTTAAAATTGCTTCGCAAAGGCGATTATGTGCAGATTCAATACTCGTTTGATAATAAAGATTTTAAAATGCTGCGCCTGGCTTATTTCCCGCCAAAAGTAAAAGCGCAAATTGGTGTGGTAGCCGCAGCGCCGGGCAAAAAAAGCTTTGATGTGGTTTTTGATGATTTTGTGGTAAAGCCGGTAAAATAACCTTTTACTTAGCCTAACGTTGCTACACCCGTTATCCCCTCTTTGCAATTACATGTAAAGAGGGGATTTTTATTTTCCAACCCTCTTTGCGGCGCAGCCGGAGAGAGGTTGATCCAGCGAAGCGCAGATCGGGTGAGTAAACCATGCGCTATGCCAGCCACTCTTTCTTCATGTAACGCAACCGTTACCAAAACCAAATTCATTTTGCAATGCCATTACTAACAGGATACCTAAATTTGATAAAACCTTTAATTATGAGCCAGATAAAAAAAGAAGATCTCAGCCAGGACGTATTCGATCTGTATGACGATTATGCACACAACCGGTTGGACCGCCGCGCATTTATGCAAAAGTTATCGCTGTATGCTGTTGGCGGCTTAACTGTGCCCGCGTTGATGAGTTTTTTGATGCCCGATTATAAAAACAACATCCAGGTTGGGGCCGATGATCCTCGCTTAAAATCGGGTTATATCAATTATGCATCGCCAAAAGGTGGAGGTACTATTAAAGGTTTACTATCAAAGCCGACAGATGCAAAAAGGAAATTAGGTGGTATAATAGTGGTTCACGAAAACCGGGGATTAAACTCATATATTGAAGATGTTGGCCGCCGCGCCGCCCTGGCCGGCTTTGTTTCTTTAGCACCCGATGCCTTAACACCGCTGGGTGGCTACCCCGGAAATGACGACAAAGGCCGCGAACTGCAAGCCCAAAGAAATAAAGGCGAAATGGAAGAAGACTTCATAGCCGCCTTTAACTACCTTAAAAACCATGAGGATTGTAGCGGTAAAGTTGGCGTTGTTGGCTTTTGCTTTGGTGGCGGCATAGCCAATACCATGGCTGTCCGGGTACCCGAACTTGCCGCAGCCGTTCCTTTTTACGGCGCCCAGCCGGCTGCTGCCGATGTTCCTAAGATTAATGCACCGCTGATGCTGCATTATGCCTCGCTTGATACCCGCATTACCGATGGCTGGCCGGCTTACGAGGCCGCCTTGAAAGCCAACGGCAAAAAATACCAGGCTTTTATTTACGAAAACGTGAACCACGGTTTCCATAACGATACCACTCCCCGTTATGATAAAACAGTGGCCGAACTGGCCTGGAAACGAACTATTGATTTTTTTACTGAGCAGCTGGCTTAGCTATCTCCCGAAGACGATCGTCGATTCGGCAAAACTGGCAGGGGTCCTTCGGTTGTATAAAGGTCGGGTTAACGGTTGTGGGTGTATTTCAAAACAAAAAACGGCACCGCCAAACGCGGTACCGTTCTCCCTTCCACATGTAGGTTATTTGCAAAAAATAACCTGGTTTGTTCTTCCCTGGTCGTTAGCTTCGCCTGTGGTTAGCTTGCGAATGGTGCCTAAGGTTAGGCTATAAGCACAAGATGGCCAGGCGCTGAATGGCTGATCTAAAACATAACCCGCCGGAGGATTTACCAGGTCGAACTTGGCAAAACCGCCACGTGGCGCGTTGCCTTGCGGTAACCCGTGTACCTCGTGGGCAAGGGCGTTTGAATTTACTCCCAATGCCCAGCTAAGCATCAATTCATGATCGGCAGTAAAATTAGCATGTGCCGCGGCCTGAACCGGCGTACATCCGTTGCTGCCGCCATTAAACAGCTCCTGTAGCTTAAGCAGGTTAACATCGCTCCAGTTGTTTACATAAATTTTACCAATGAGTGCCTGTGTATTTAAATTAGGCGAGCCCGGATTGGCCGGATCATCCGTAGTTTGAAATTTAACATACAACAGCGTACCATTTTTTTGATTTACAGGCAATACCTCATCGCCCGGAAGCAACCCGGCACCGGCATCGCCTCCGCCAATAATAGCGGCAGTATTTACGTAAAACAGCGGACCGTTAAAGGCGTTGTCAATCGAGGCCTGGTCAACCCTTACCCAGCCATCAGCATCGGGGTGCAATACGTGCGGTGCAATATCGGCAGGGTAATTATCCGGTGGAAGCGTATCTGGTACTGATGCAGGCAACGCGCCATCAATAACCACATCCTGGAAAGCATCCATACCGTTCCATGTTATTTTGCGCGACGCTACTTTAACACCGCCAACCGGCGTATGCCCCAAGGTAAGCGGGCTAAAATTTACATTATCAAGCGAATACAGAAACCGGTAATAAAGCGGGCTTGATGGCGCTGTAGGAACCTTTTTTGGCGCATAACCCACCAGTTTCACCGCACCAAAAAAGCCGTAGCCTACTCCTCCAACTCCATACTTGGCATGGGCCGTTTTACCAAGGCTATCAATATCCGAAGTGATATTAAAATATCCGAATGACGTGAACCAGGGTTTATTTTCAACAATTACACTTCCGTCGATACAAAACTTCACACAGAAACAGTTGTGCGCATTGTGCCGGTCGTTCTGGCGGCCGCGGGTACGGTCTTCGGCCAGCAATACATTGCCCGATGAGCTTTCAACACGGAAATAATAATCCGGACCGGCAGGCCATTCAACGTTTAACCATGGCAACAAGGTTTTCCTGAAATTATCTCCCGGGTATACAATAGTGAATTTGCCGTTGCTATCGGTATAGGCATTACCCAGAACGTCATCCTGCAATAAATCAACATCATAGGCAAACACCTTAACACCGGCAATAGGTGTTTTGGTTTTGCAATCGGTAACATAACCGCAAACCACCCAGATGTCCAACAGCGTAAGGATCCGGCAAAACCATTTGGGATCGATCCGGTAATCGAATCTGGCGTATTGGGCGTTTTCCTGCGTGCTTTTGTATAAGGGTTGCAGCGTGGTGATATGAAACTGCAATACCGGGCCTTTTTTAGGCAGCGGGATTTTGAAAGGTTCGTTGCCGCAATACCAGTCTACATCAACACTACCGCCTTCGTAGCCGGATTTAGCGCCGTCAATCTCGATGCTGAAATCTCCGTTTTCCTGCACGTCGGCCTGGGTGATGAACAGGCGCTCTTTGGTTTTCAGTTCATCATCGCTTACCTGGTGAAAAGTTTGTTTAGGATCGGCAACGGCAAGGCGGGTTTCGTTTTGCTGATCGGCAGTTTTATACACTTTTACCGATGTGCCCGCAACAGGCAATTCACAATCCGAACATAATAAACCGCGTAGGTTTCCTTTAATAATGTAATTCATAGGTTTTTGGTTAGATTTTTAACCTGCTTACTCTTTGATATTGGATTTTCAGCATACTCCGCACAATAACACCGAAGGGCAGTTTATCGGGCAGATCAAAGTTTGGGTTAAAGCGGGCGGCAAACAAGGTTGCCAATACGCTATTATAGCCTGTGGTTGTACGTAATGTGTAAGCGTAATAGTAGAAGGACTGCCAGCGTATAAGTACGCGCGGCATTTACGGAAACAAAAAAAGCGCCTTCCGGGCAGGAAAGGCGCTTCAAATCACATTTTAGGTTGTTATTGATACAAATACATTTCGGTAAGGTGCTGCATAGCTTCCCGGAACAGGGCGAAAGCAGTAGCCTCATCATTTTGGTTGATGGCGTTTATTGATGTTGCAATGTACTTATTGTACAGATCTTTAAACACCGCGTCTTTATCAGCAACTTTCTCAATGCCCTCTAACAGGGAAGCCGAAATGGTATAATATTTTTCAACCTCTGCACCGCTAAAGTGTTCTGTTAATATTTTATCGCGGAACGATCTTAAAACATTGAGCTGGCCTTCGGCTTGGGTACCTAACATGGTAGTGGTGATGCGGGTGAGAGCGCAGGGATCATTTGATGTTGTAACAGCGGGACAACCAGCAGTACCAGGACAGGGTACGGCTTGCTCTGTGTACATTTTAATGCCGTTAGCCGGTTGTATAATAGGTTTATATGGCAGATTCTCTTCTATAATGAAACCAAAGTGGTATATAAATTTATCACAATCAACTGCATTAAGAGTTTCAGTTAAACGTACCCGTCCGAAAAACTACCCACGGTTGATTTGGGTATATCCCATCTCCGGATCCAGTTTTTTATAATTCAAAACATGATTAAACAATACCTGCCACGTTCTTTCTAACGAAATCACTTCGCCGGTATTGGTCATGAAACCGTTCGGGTTGATAATTGAATTAGGCAAAGTTGCAGTTACGGTATAATTACAAGGGATCAATACCAGTATCCTTGATGAAGGATCATTTGCATCTGCAAGGCCATTCATAAATTTGATGCCGGATACATTGTCGCTACTTAAAACAGTTTCGAGGGCTGCACGGCTCAACATTACCGACTTTGCCTCGGTTGGAAATTTTTGCTGGAAATTTTCGGTTAACTCCTGGTAAAAGCTTTCGCTGATAAACTCACCTACCTGATCAGGGCTGATCTGTGAAATTTGCATTTCTTGTTTCATAAAAATGGTTTAAGGTTTTTGTATTATTTTATTAAAAGCAATTTAATAAATAACCATCGCATCCTGATATTATATATGAAATATTTTTATCAACAATAAACCAAAGCATTTAGCATTAATCAGGCTTCAAAACAATAGAAATACATACACGTAAGATTACAGTTTTTGATACGTAAAAATACGTATTAATAGTAGGGCGATTAAGTCTCATTCAAGGTAAATATTTGTTAATCAGATACTTGCAATAAATCAAAGCTAAGGCATCTACCTATTCCCTTTGTATCGAAATTGAAATAGTTACGTATTAGCATTAGTTTTATGTAAAAACTAAAAACCCTTATTATCTATTTTCAATGGAAACACAAGAAAAAAGACCTACATCACCTATCACCGGCCAGGAAGGCGCACCGATTGAACTTGATTTAGCTGCACAATGGACAGAAAACCACAGGCATCGTAACCCAAAAGATATCATATCTCAATTTTTCGGACAGGAGATATTACATAGAATACTTGATCAGCCCGGTTGTATGGGCATTCGTATTTACTATGCAAATGATCAAAGGCTTAACAGCTGGCAAAAATTTTGGGTTGCTGTAAGTAATTTCCTTTTGTCTGTTATTGCTAATGTTGGAGGGCAAAAACATTTTATCATCACAGGGGTGCTTGAAACAGGTGAGGATCAGCTACCTGAAGAAACTACTTCAAAAGCGAAATCAGCAGAAGGCGTACAAACTTTCTCGTTGATGTCTGCAACAACCTCTAATATCATAGGAGAACAATCGATGCCATGTCCGGGCTCGGCAAATTGTCCTCAAAACAAGCTCACTGGACCAACAGCATAATAAAGTCTAAAAAATGCCTACTAATTACTCACGGCAATTGGAAATCGTTTCGGTAATATCGGGGGCACTTCCGATTGCTGCTGCTGTATTAAACTTCCGAAACCTAAATGTCCTGTTAAAAATAATCGCTGCCCTATTCCTATTTTCCTTTATTGTAGACGCAGGATTATGGATGGCGCTACTGGACGGGCTGAAGAACGACATGTATGTGATTCATGTTTATATTGTAGTAAGTCTAATCTTTTATACCATTATATATCACAAGCTATTTGAAAAAAAACTTTTAAAGAATATAACAATAATATTTTCATGCGTTGCCGCGATTATCATGCTGATTTATAATCACAACTTGAATGAATATCCATCCGTATCAAATACAGCTCTTGGAGTATTTCTTATTACATTATCCCTTTGCTACTTCTATCAATTACTTAATCCACAAGAGTTTGTCCATATAGAAAAACAAGGCCCGTTTTGGATCAATGCTGGCATTTTATTTTACTCAGCTGTTAATATATTTCTTTTCATGTTACTGAATCAGATACCCCAAAATGACAGAGCCGGCTTTTACATGATTCATAGCATTTCTAATATTATCGCCAATATATTATATTCGATAGGTTTACTCTGCAAGCCGCAAAAAACATCGTAGCTTTAAGCCTGAACATATTTAATAATGCACAACTCCCCAATATTACAGGTATCTCAAAACGGCCTTGTCCCGGTGCTTATCATCGGCACATTGGTGGTTGTTGTATTAATTATTTTCCTGTTCTTCTTCGTAATCATTTACCAGCGAAGAATGCTTAAAAACCAGGCCGAGGTACGTGCCCTTCACGACGCCCGCCAAACCGACCTGATGAATGCCGTTTTTGAAACCCAGGAAAGCGAACGCAAACGCCTGGCCGAAGATCTGCACGATAGTGTTGGCCAGGTGCTTTCGGCCATTAAGCTTAACCTGCACAGGCTGGATAAAAACTGTGTGAACGAGGTAAGCCAACCCCTGTTGATGGATACCCGCAAACTGGCCGATGAGTGTATCCAGGAGATCAGGAATATCATCCAGAACGTGCTGCCCCCCATCCTTACCGATTATGGTTTACTGGCCGCCATCGAAGCCTTGTGTGCCAAGGTGGAGCAAAACACGCATATCAAAGTTAAGTTTACCAAAAACATTGCTGATAAACGTTTCCCGCACGAAATTGAACTGGCATTGTACCGCATAGCACAGGAACTGTTTGGTAACGCCATAAAACATTCGGAAGCTACCATTATTAACCTTACCATCAGCATGGATGCCGGGTACCTGGTAATGGAGTTTAAAGATAACGGCAAGGGGTTCGATATGACGGATGTGAAGCATGGCTTCGGCCTTAAAAACCTGCAGAGCCGCGTGCAACTTATTAATGGCGAACTTAATACCTACAGCAAGGCCCAAAGCGGGGCCATTACCATCATTAAATTAAAAGTGGCATAGTTAAAAGCAATAGTCTATATTTATTGATTATTTGAAAGTTTGAATTAAGCAATGGGTCCGGTAAAATTAGGCATAGTAGATGACCATAAAATTTTCAGAAATGGTTTAAAGGCTACCCTTGAAGATTGCGAGGATTTTGAAATTATACTCGAAGCATCAAACGGGAAGGAGCTGGTGGGCCTGCTGGCCACCAAAACGCCCGATGTTATCCTGATGGATATTAAAATGCCCGAGATGGATGGCATCCAAACCGCCACCTACGTGCATCAGCATTTTAAAGATATCAAGATCCTGGCGCTATCCATGTTTAACGAAGACAAGTATATTGTTGATATGATGAAGGCCGGCGCATCGGGCTACCTGCTTAAAAATGCCGAGCCCGAAGAGATCATCGAAGCCGTATCAACTGTTTACTGCAAGGGCTTTTACTTTAACGAACACCTGTCTATCACCCTCATCAAACAACTGGTAGGCAACGATCCATCCGAAGGGGCTGCCAGCAATAAAACCGATTTGAATGAGCGCGAGATAGAAGTGCTTAAACTGGTATGCCAGGAGTGCTCGAACCAGGAAATTGCCGATAAAATTTTTCTGAGCGTACGCACGGTTGAGGGATACCGGGCGCGTTTATTCGAAAAAACAGGATCAAAAAATTTAGTGGGACTGGTAATTTATGCCATTAAACGCGGTATTATCAACGTAAACTAAGCCGACAGCTTTTTATCGCCTGCCAAATTGCGCACAAATCTTTTACGGTAGTTTAACGGGCTTAAATTCATTTTGGCCTTAAACATTTTATAAAAGTGCGATACATCGCCAAAACCACTCTCGTACGAGATTTCTGATATTGGCTTATCTGTTTGTACCAACTGCTGGATGGCGTAATTTAAGCGGTACTCAATAATGGTTTCCATAAAAGTTTTACGGGTAACCTTTTTAAAGTACTTACAAAAAGCATTAGGCGTCATGTTGGCAATGCTGGCCGCTTTATCCAATGATACATGTTTCCTGAAATTTTCTACCAGGTAGGCAAACACCGGGTTAATCCGTTCGCGCTCGGTAATTGATCGTTCGGCAATAATGCGGTGCTGATCAAGCAGGTTATATTCTTCGGATGAGGCCAGGCGGTGCAGGATCTCCAGTAAACCTATCAAAATCCTGAAATTGCTTTTTTCTTCAACCAGGCCAAGCAGCATCTGGTTAATCTCCCTGCTCGTTTCGCCATAAAATGATACGCCGCAACCTGCTTTCTGAAAAAGCTTTTTGATGAGCTGTAACTCAAACTTATTGAAAAACTCTTCGCCCAAAAAGGCATCGTTAAACTGGATCACAACGGCGCTGGCTGTACGCAGCGTTTGCTCGTTCGATTCCAGTTTCCAGCAATGTGGCAGGTTGGGGCCAAGCAAAACCAGGTCGCCCTGGTTAAAATCTTCCATGTGGCTGCCAACGTAGCGTTTGCCGCTGCCGTTTATAACACAGGTAAGCTCATATTCCTCGTGAAAATGATAAGGGGCATCAAATGCCAGCTTATCAAATTTGCGCACAAGAAACGATTGGCTGTTTGCGGGCTGAAGAACTTCGTACGAGGCTTTTATCATTGCATATTTTAGCGTGAAAATAATATTTATTTAAATTACGGATAAAATCACCCATAAATGCACCATTCATTTCATTTTTTTTCACTTAAAGATAAGCTTACTTTGAGATATAAACCTAAAAATTATGAATGCACAGATCGCTCATCTACCACGGCTTGATAATTTTAAAAAACTATCCAACCACAATATTAATGAATTTAATGAAAAAGGCCATACGCTTGTGCACGAAGTGCTTACAAAAGAAGAAATTAATGCTTACCGCCCCGTAATTGTTGGCGCAGCCGACCGATACAACACCGAAAAACGTAAACTTGAAGATCGCGACACCTACGGCAAAGCCTTTTTACAGATCATGAACCTGTGGCAGGTTGACGAAGATGTAAAGAGTTTTGTACTATCAAAACGCCTGGCCAAAATAGCTGCCGACCTGATGGGGGTTGAAAACGTAAGGATCTACCATGATCAGGCCCTGTTTAAAGAACCCGGTGGCGGCCCTACCCCCTGGCACCAGGATCAATATTACTGGCCTATTGATACCCATAACACCGTAACCTTGTGGATGCCGTTGGTAGATATTGATGTGGATATGGGCATGCTCACATTTGCATCCCGATCGGACAGGGGCGGCGCCGTATTTAACACAGAAATTTCGGACGAATCGGAATCGGCCTTTGATGAATATGTAAAGGAAAAAGGCTTTGAAATAACCCGTGCCCAAACCATGGCCGCCGGCGATGCCACCTGGCACCGGGGTTTTACCATTCATAATGCCCCCGGCAATAACTCGGATAAAATGCGCGAGGTTATGACGGTTATTTATGTGGCCGATGGTGCCCGCATCACCCCATACAAAAACAACTGGCAAAAAAATGACCACGAGAAATGGTTAATGGGGAAACCCATTGGAGAGGTAATTGATTCGGAGTTAAACCCGAAGGTGCTCTGAACCGTTGATTAGAGGTGATTACGTTGATTTTTATTTGTCTGAACTCGAATTTGGGGGAATTATTGGAATTTATCGAATTTGCTTAGTATTCTGTATATTCTTTAATTCTGTAAATTCTGATTCAGACACCATCAGCGAAATCAACGTAATCAAAAAAGCATCAACGGTTACGCTGCCACCCACACCGCATCAATAAACCATTTCTTGGTATCAAAAAACTGGCCCACCGGCTGGAAGCCTGTGTTTATCGCAATCTGGTCGGTTTGCATAATGGTGAACTTTTGTGAGATCTCCATATAAATGTATTCATCCTTTTTGAAGCTTACCTTTTCGTGGCCTATCATTACTTCCTGATCCTGCAGGCTGATGAGGTAACTTTTGCATGCTCCCGATTCGGGATCGTAGGTTGGATAATGCTCAAACTGATCTATATTAAAATCAGCATGAAGCTCGCGGTTAATGCGGCGCAGCAGGTTGAGGTTAAACTCGCGGGTAATTCCGTCTTTATCATTGTAGGCGGCAAGGATAACACGTGGATCTTTTTTCAGGTCCATGCCTATCAGTACCATATCGCCTTCGGATAAATTACCCCTCAGTTCGCGGCAAAATTCGATGGCATCGTTAATGGGCATATTGCCTATGTTCGATCCTAAAAACAACACCACCTTGCGTCTTGACGAAATTGTGGCAGCTTTTTTCAGCATCTGGAAATACTCGCCGTTAAGGCCGGTTATTTTTATTCCGGGCAGGGTAACGGGGAGGGTGATATTGAGGTACGATATTACATTATCAGATATATCGATAGGCAGATAGGTAAAATCGGCATTTTTATCCAACAGGTATTTAAGCAGAAAGCTTGATTTGGTAGCATCGCCGGCTCCAAGCTCTATCAAATCAAAAGCATCTCCATCGGCAATAAGCGCATCGCAGATCTCGGCTGTTTTTTCTGAGAAGATCTCCAACTCGCAATTGGTGGGGTAATACTCGTCGCAGTTCATCAGCTCCTGGAATAGCTTATCGCCATTGGCATCATAAAAATATTTCGAGTCGAGGTGTTTGGGTTCTGATTTTAAGCCCGCTATAACATCGGCATAAAACTGCCTGTTCTCTTCGCTAATGGTACAGTTGGCTTTTTCTGGTGTAATAACTGGGTTCATAGGTATGGTGGTGGTTTGTGCCGGTTACTTTGCAAGCCTTATGCCAGTAAACTGCCAGCGTAAATTTGTTTGAAAAAAGTTACGGTATGTAATGCGGCTATGCCCCGGCGGTGTAACCTCCGATGCTCCGCGTAGTACTTTTTGGTTTACCATAAATTTGCCATTGTACTCGCCAATAGCTCCGGGGGCTTTGGCAAAACCCGGGTAGGGGAGGTAGGAGCTTTCGGTCCACTCCCAGCGCTGGCCCCAGTTAAATTGGGTAGCAGCAGCTTCCCACTCAAACTCGGTAGGCAGGCGCAGGCCTTTCCATGAGGCATAAGCATAAGCCTCAAAATAACTGATGTGTGTTACCGGGGCTTTTAAATGCAATTGTTCCAGGCCGTGGTAGGTATAGTTATGCCATTCGCCATCAATATTGTGCCAGTATAGGGGGGCTTCTACCTTGTTGGTTTTTACCCAATCCCAACCCTCGGCATGCCAGTGGCGAAAATCTTGATAGCCGCCGCTGTTAATAAACTCAAGGTATTCGGCATTGGTTACCAGTTTGGGGCTTATCTGGTAGGCATTAAGATAAACCTTGTGGCGGTTCAGCTCGTTGTCAAAGCAAAAGCCATCACCGGTAAAACCTATTTCGTAAATACCTTCATTTACGCTGATAAAATCATCAGAAACAACTTTCTCCATATCAGGAGCCGCATGGGCCCTGTTATATGCCGGGAACAGCGGGTTATGGCCGAGGATGTATTTAATATCCGTCATTAATAATTCCTGGTGCTGCTCTTCGTGATTAAAACCAAGTATCATCAATTCCTTTACCTCATCGCTAATCTCACCGCAAAGAAAACCCTCCATGGCTTCATCAACATATTTGCGGTAGCTATAAATTTCGATAACGGTAGGGCGGCTCAGGTTGCCGCGATCGGTACGGATAACACGGTTGCCTACGGTTTCGTAATAGCTGTTAAAAACGTAATTATAATCAGGATTATACTCCTGGTAACCCATAAAATAGGGTTTTAGGATAAACGTTTCAAAAAACCAGGTAACATGACCGATATGCCACTTAGGCGGACTAACATCAACCACGGGCTGCACCACATAATCTTCGGTTTGCAGGTACGAACATATTTTTTCGGTACGGCGGCGCACCTCCTGGTAACGTGTTATTAAATCCATTTAAATTACTTCCTATCCAAAAACTGTTTTAGGTTCGAAATTGTTTTGATGCCCAGTTCATTCGCCTGCTTTTGCCGCATCATTAGGGCATAAGCATTGTTAAAACCGATGGGCCTGAGCCATTTTGTCTGGTATTGTTTTTCAAATTGCTGCTGCACGTAGCTGAATGTACTATCCTTATTTACACTTATCCGGTTAACCGTTTGGGGTGGTGCCTGTAATATGGCCAACAGCCCCGTACCGGTGTACTCGGGATAAAAATCAATCTGGTTATTGGTCATGGCATCAAAACAAATTTTGGTGCCGCCGAGGCCTGTTTTGGTCGATACATCATAATCCGTATATCCTTTTATCAGCATGCTGTACATATTGGCCAGTATATATTGTTCGCCAAAAATTTTTGAGCCGATGCGTACTACGCCATTGCTCCCCCCGCGTTCGGTACGCCACAATTGGTGTGCCACCAAAAAATCTTTGGCTACCCGTTCGGGCGTTTGGTGAAGATAGTCGGTGCGGTAATTTAAATCTGTCATTACCGAATCATTTATTTTGCCTGCAAGCAGGTTTAATGTCTTTTCAAGGTCAGGAAATTTTTGCAGGGCATCATCGCGCACAATCGGGGCGGCATAATAAGGCGGAAAAATGTGCTTATCATCATCCAAAACAACTAAATTATACGCTTTCAACCTGCCATCGGTAGAGTATCCGCTGATCACATCCAGCTGTTTCTCAAAGGCTGCCTTGTACATTACCGCATCGCTTATCACGATGGTATGGATCTTTAACCCGTATTTACTCCTGAGGCCGATATCGCCATCCTGCCGGCCCATAAACTCCGGTGTAAAGCCGGCAGTAAGCTTACTGGTTGATTTTGCCGGGACTATGTAAAACAAACAAAGCAGCACCAGCAATACCGGTAATACATAAAGCGCTTTTTTTATTTTTTTAAAGCTGATTTTTTGCACCAGCGACAAAAGCACATCAAAAATAACAGCGAGCAGTGCCGATGGAATAGCACCCGCCAGTATCATATTGGTATTATTTAACGAAATACCGCCGAAAATAAATTCGCCCAAACCACCGGCTGCTATCAATGACGCTAAAGTAGCTACCCCAACATTGATTACCGTAGCGGTACGGATACCAGCAAAAATTACCGGCATGGCTAAGGGCAGCTCCACCTTAAACAGAATTTGCCATTTACTCATGCCCATGGCGGTAGCCGCTTCTTTAACCGAAGCATCAACCCCTAAAATACCGGTGTAAGTATTGCGGATAATAGGCAACAAGGCATACAGCAGCAAAGCCACAATAGCCGGTTTGGGGCCGATACCCAACAGCGGGATCATGAAGCCCAGCAAAGCAATACTCGGAATAGTTTGCAGCACGCCCGCTATCCCTAAAACAATGCCCGATAATTGTTTTTTACGCGAGATGAGGATTCCCAGCGGCAAGCCCACCAGCACGGCAACGCACAGCGAAATAAATGTTAAGCCGATATGCTGCAAAGTTTGCTCCTGCAGTTTGCCCGATTGCTGCTGCATAAACTGCCATAAAGTTTGCTGCTGCTCATTCATGGCTTTGCTTGTTTTTATATTGATAAAAAGCCGACATTAATTGCTCGAAGCCTGCCGTTTTTATTTGATTCTGATCTTTGCTGATATTGATGGTTTCGCCGGCATTAAATTTAAAGCTTTCCAAAGCCTCCCATAAACTTGAGTCGATATTAAATGACGACGCGTTGGTTTCCTTGTTCAACTCCGGAAGCAGCTCCCACAGATCATTTAGTTTGATGGTTTTAAACTCCAATTGTAAGCGTTGATGTTCAAGGAACTCTTTAACAAAATTGTTAACCGGGTTAAAAAGCAGATCGGCCGGTGTGCCCGCCTGGATGATCCGGCCTTTATCCATCAGGCAGATCCTGTCGCCCAGTTCAAAAGCTTCCTGCACATCATGGGTTACCATGATGATGGTTTTGCGCTTCAGCTCATCAAGGGCCTTGAATTCGGCATGGATTTTTGAGCGGGTAACGTTATCCAGCGCGCCGAATGGTTCGTCCATCAGCAGCACCGGCGGATCGGATACCAATGCTCTTGCCAGGCCGATCCGCTGCTGTTGCCCGCCGCTTAGCTCGTTAGGATATGCTTTTAGATAAGCCGCATCGAGGTGGAGTTTTTCCATCAACTCGGCTATGCGTTTTTCTGTTTTTTGTTTGTCCCATTTTAGCAGGTTGGGTACAACCGCAATATTTTCGGCCACGGTATAATGCGGAAATAAACCATTGTTTTGCAGCACATAGCCAATACTCCGGCGCAAAACCTCGGGTTGCTGCTCCATGATGTTTTTACCGTCGATATAAATGCTGCCACCTGTAGGCTCTATCAACCGGTTAATCATTTTGAGCGTGGTGGTTTTACCGCAGCCGCTGGTACCCAGCAAAATGAGCGTTTCCTGTTCGGGCACCCCGAACGATACACCATCCACGGCCTTAACATCCCCAAAACGCTTGCTTAAATTGTCAACCTTTATCATAGGCTTTTTGGGTTTAATCGCCCAGGGTCATGAACAGGTTGTTTAATGATTCGGAATACAGCGGGTGCGCAAAAACGCAATACCTTATTCTATCATAGGTAATGCCGCCTTCCATCGCCATCTGCAGCACAGTCATAATCTCGCCGCCTTCGGGGCCCAATACCGTAGCGCCTAATATTTTTTTTGTATCCGGATCAACAACGGCTTTCATAAAGCCGCGCGTATCGCCGGTTTCAATGGCACGGGCCACGTGGGCCATGGGTAGTTTGGCTACTTTGTATTTGATGCCTTGTTTTTTGGCTTCAGTTTCGTCGATACCTATGCGGCCCAGTTGCGGATCGGTAAACATACAGTATGGGACCGGGCGATCATTGATATTGAAATTGGCTTTTTCGATAAGGTTGCGGTAAACAATGGTATAATCGTTATAAGAGATATGGGTAAACGCCGGGCCGCCTTTTGCATCGCCCAAGGCATAAACACCCTCCGTCGAGGTTTCCAGTTTATCATTCACTTTAATATGGCCATCCTCATCAGTTTCTATCCCTGCTGATAGCAGATTCAATGCTTCGGTTTGCGGTTTACGGCCTATAGCCACCAACACGTGGGTGCATTTAATTTTTCGTTCCTCGCCTTTCTCATCTATAGTAACGGTGATTTTTCCTCCGGTTTTCTGCTTAAACTTTACCGCATGGGTATTAGTGAGGATGTCAATCTTTTCCAGTTCGAGGATATTCTGCATTTCGGCCGAAATATCCTCATCCTCATGGGCCACTATCCTTGCCGATTTTTCGAGGATGGTAACCTTGCAGCCAAACCTCCTGAACATTTGCCCAAACTCCAAACCGATATAATTACCGCCAAGCACAACAAGATGCTCCGGCACATAATCAAGGTCAAGAATAGTGGTTGAGGTGAGGTATTGAACTTCGCTCAGCCCTTCTATCTCCGGGATAGCCGGAGATGCGCCAGGGTTTAGAAAAACCTTATCAGCCTTAAATGTTTGAACTTTGCCGCTGTTCAGTTTTACCTCAACAGTTTTTTCGCCGGTGAAACTTGCTTCACCGAAAACTACATCAAGGTTACGTGTTTTTTCGGCAGCTTTCAGTCCGCCGTTGCGGGAACGCAGCACAATCTCATCCTTGCGCTTTTTAACCACAGCCATATCAACCGAAAACTTTTTTACCGGCACACCCAGTTCATGGCTTTTTGTGGCCATATAGGCGGCCTTAGCCGATGCTATCATGGTTTTGGTAGGCGTGCAACCGTCATTAACGCAGGTGCCGCCGTAAAACCGTTTTTCAATAATAACGGTTTTTAAACCGGCGTTGGCCAGTCGTTTAGCCAGTGGCGCACCTGCCTGGCCTGCACCTATCACAATAGCATCGTAAGTTTTCATAGTTATTCGGTTATTTTAACACCTTTCCAAAACGCTACATAGTTGGTAATGTTTGTTGCAGCCTCTTTAGGCTCGGGATAATACCAGGCAGCGTCCTGGTTTTCCTTGCCGTCAACTAACAGAGTATAATATGATGCCTTGCCTTTCCAGGGGCAGGTGGTGTGCACGTCGGTTTCTTTAAGGTACTCGGCCTTAACGCTTTCTTTAGGGAAATAATGGTTATTTTCAACAACAATGGTGTCATTGCTTTCGGCAATGACCTGGTTATTCCAGATGGCTTTCATAAATAGTTGGATTGTTTTATGGAATAAAGATAGCTGTAAGCAGATACAAAATGCAATACCGTATAGCTAAATTTAATTTATCAGCCTGAAAAACAGAAACTTTCATGAGGTATATTTATTTTTTTAAAAAAACATTTTGATTTTCTCATCCAATACCTATCTTTGCAATCCCAAACCACGGGGTACTTTAAGTAAAAGTTGGTCCATTCGTCTAGGGGTTAGGACAGGAGATTTTCATTCTTCAAACAGGGGTTCGATTCCCCTATGGACTACCAAAAGCGCTCTGCCAAACAGGGCGTTTTTTTATTATAGTTAATTACCGGCGAGATGGCTTTATGCCGATCGCCGAACCCGAAAAACGGTCCATTCGTCTAGGGGTTAGGACAGGAGATTTTCATTCTTCAAACAGGGGTTCGATTCCCCTATGGACTACGAAAGAAAATTAAAGCCTTTCAGATACAATCTGGAAGGCTTTTTTGCTGACAAAATATCTTACCCTTATCTTCAGAATCCGGCGCAGAAAACCATGCAAGGAAAGAATTGCTATTTTGAAAAACAAGGATTTGGATTACAACACCTTTAAATTACAACAAAAGCCTTTGGATGAAATTGTAAGGGCTTTTTGTCTGCTCCCTTTCTGATAAGAGTTATTTTATAAAAACAGCTACATCTTTAGATAAGTGCATTACATTATTTCATATTCTCTTTACCCTTAAAATCACTTACCTTCTTTCCATCATACCTGTACACGCCATCTAAAGCCCCAAACCAGATATTTTCTTTATTGTCTTCTAAAATTCCAAAAACCATTCCTTTATAAGCTATTTCGGTTGCCGTTGGATTTTTATCAGATAACGATTTTTCATCGTAGCGGGATAGCGCCCAGGCCGCAGAGTTAGCGCCATAACCAAAAAGTATCTTCTTCAAGTCGTTAGCAACGTCTGAGCTGGTCCAGATATTGCCTTTTGTATCCTCCATTATATGGCCAACAAACGCGTGCGCGAAATTGGTAAATGTACGGCCGTCATAACGCCAAAGGCCATCCCTGCCACCGAGCCAGATATTGCCTTTCTTGTCTTCAATTACAGTACGCACATTGGTAAATGGTTTACCATCGTGGGTAAAAGCTGTAAATACTTTGCCATCATACACAAAGGTGTTGCCTCGTGTAGCCAGCCAAAACCGTCCGGTTTTGTCTTCTATAATAGCATTAACTTCATAAGAGGCTCTACCCGGAATAGTTTTCCCCGTCGGGTCTTCATTCATCCCGTTTCCATTGATGATATAGTTGCGAAATGAGATCCCGTCATAACGGCTTGTTCCGCCCCAAACGCCAAACCAGATGTCGCCCTTTTTATCTTCATAAATACTTACAACATCATTATTGAGAAGGCCATCCTTAATCGTAAAATTTTTAAAAGATTTTCCATCGTAACGAAAAACACCAGAGCCAATAGAGCCGAACCACAGGTTGCCTTTCCTATCCTCCAAAACAGAAAAGAAGCGCGCCTTACTTACATTATCGGTAACGTTGGTAAAAGATTTTCCATCATATTTAAAAATACCATCAAATGCAGCAAGCCAGATATTACCTTTTCTATCTTGTATAATATTCCTGGTGATCCGGTTTGGTCCGGCAGAAAGGGCCGTATTTCCGGCGTCTTTTTGCTGAGCCTTAACAGGAAAATAAATCACTCCGGCCAACAGAATAATGAGGCAGAACAAAACGTTTCTTTTATTTTTCATATGCTATCAAAGTTTGTACAGCGAAATTACTTTGATATTTTTTGGCCCTGGAAATCAGAATTGTAAATTAAAATGTAAACTTTGTAAATAAAACGTCAATATGATGGCTGATAGCCTAAATATCCTCATCGCGAAGCGCAAATACCTGTTAGGGATAACTTTACTCTTATTTGTCTCTGTAACCTGCGTGGCTTTCAGTATGGGCAGCAGCAATAACTTTGATATGGCCAGAAGGGAAGTTTTGCTCCGCAAGATCGGGGATGAACTGCTCTTACAATCGGGCGACGTTACATCGAGAGTGCTTCCGGTAGAAAAGATCGCAGACGATGAATACCAGATCAGGTTTGAGAACGAACTTACTTTTAAACCAGATTCCCTGGTAAATACTATCCGGCATCTGTTGGCCGAAGATCCGTTGGCACGTGATTATATTGTTAACGTTCTGAACTGCGGAAACGCCACTATAGCCTATGGGTTTGCCATATCCGGCGATAAAAAAAATGATATTATAACATGCAGGGAAAGGAAACAACCCAGCGCTTGTTATACGATCAGTATTAAATTTAAACCCACAGGAACAGATAAAACAAAGAGCCGGTATCTGCTGGGCAGCCTGCCGGTTTTAGCATTTGTTGGTTTCCTTTTTTTGCGCTCTGTTAAGCCCCGGACAACTTTATCTAAAAATCAATCTACCCAAATATTCTCCCTGGGTACGGTTTTGTTTGATGCACAGCAACGGCAACTGGTAATAAACAATAATGCCACAGACCTCACCGCGACCGAAACACGCCTGTTGCTAATTTTCGCGTTGTCACCTAACGAAACTATAGCAAGAAGCCGGCTGCAAAAAGAGATCTGGGAAGATGAAGGTGTTATTGTGGGTCGAAGTCTGGATATGTTCATATCAAAGCTTAGAAAAAAGCTTGAACCTGATCCGGAAGTAAACATTGTTGTTGTACGTGGTAAGGGGTATAAGCTGGAGGTTAATTCTTAAGTTTAAATTGTTGCTTAGGACTATTTGCAAGCTTTAAATTTGTGGTTTCATTTTAATTTTGTGATTTATCATAGATAACAATGTCAAGATATCCAAAAGTTAAAAACATAGAGTTAGTAGGTACTTATCCTGCGTCTGTCAATTCTGGAGGGGGCTATGTTTGGGATGCTGTTTTGGAATACCGGGTTTGGCTACACCCACACGACGGCGCCCCCGATCTTTTTAACGGAGATGATTATTGCTATTTTTTTGACAACTATGAAGATGCCCTTGAATTTTCAAACGAAAATCAAGGCTCCGAAGAACCTCTGGCCCTTATTTTACAAGAAGAATATTTAGACGAGCCAGAACCCAACAAGTATATTCATATTAAAAAACAACGGATTACAGAATGGGATGTCGAGTTCCTTAATCGTCCGAGGAGAACTTCAAATACTATTCCAGACTTCTTATCTCCCGACGCGCCAGATAACAGGTTGGCAATATTACGGGGCTTGGTTTAATTGTTTAACAAACTCGTTAAAAATAAAGATCAATCCAAATTAAACCACAAAGCCGACTTACCCTGCAAGTCGGCTTTAACTACCTAAAACGTATTAGTTATAAATTCGCATCAAACTCCACAATCCACTCAATACCATATTTATCCCTGAACATACCGGCATAAGTACCCCAGGGGCTATCACCTATCGGCCCTTCCACTTCTCCGCCTGCCGACAGGCCGTTAAAAACATGATCGGCCTCTTCACGGCTTTCGGCAACCACATAAATTTTTGAGCGGTTTTCGTTCTCGCTCACCCGGCCCATAAACTCCGGAACATCATTGGCTACCAATACATTGTGTTTGCCAATTGGCAGGGCAATGTGCATTACTTTCTCAGCTTCATGTTCAGGGACCTGAAATTCATCACTTGCCAGGTCTTTAAAACGGACTATCTTGCTGAACTCGCCGCCAAAAACTGATTTGTAAAAGGTGAATGCCTCTTCGGCATTGCCGTTGAAGTTGATCCATGGATTGATTGTTCTCATGATTGTTATTTTTAGTTGATTTTGTTTCGGTTAGTTTTGTTTTGATGCCGCAAGCAGCTCGTCGAGGTTTTTCAGGGTCATTGCAAATCCGATTCTGAAACCCTCCATTATGCGCTCCATCCGTTCCAACGATTCGTTATAAATGGTTATATACACTTTGGTTATATCGTTTTCTTCGCTAAAGTTGTAATCCCATTCAGAACCAGCCGGTTCGGGATTTTCATCTTTATCGGCAAAAGCGTTATAGAGCTTAAAATTGGTTTTCGGGGTGATGGAAGTATATTTTTGAAGCGCCCAGCGCTCCTCTCCGTCGGGACTGATCATGGCGTAAAACCTTTTGCCGCCAACTGTAAAATCCATATACTTTGTTTTGGCGCGCATGGGTGCCGGGGCTGCCCACTGATCCAATATTTCGGCTTTGGTAAAGGCATCCCATACCAAATCGAGCCCGGCATCAAACTCGCGGGTTATATATACCGTTTTGGCTGCTTTGTCAACATTAAAATCAAATAGCAAATCGTTTTTCATTATTTCTGTTGTTTAAGTGTTGAGAGTACTTTATCCAGTTGATTAAATTGGGTTTTCCAGCTTTCCCTGAACTGGGCCAGCCAGTGGTCAAATTCCTGCATCTTTTTGGCGTTAAAGTGATAATAAATTTCCCTGCCTGATGGCTCGGGCCTGATTAAATCGCATTCGTGTAATACTTTAATATGTTTTGATACGGCTTGCCGGGTCATATCAAACTTTTCGGCCATGGCATTGGGTGTTAACGCCTGGATGGCAATTAAAGTTAAAATTGCCCTGCGTGTAGGATCGGCTATGGCCTGGAATATATCTTGCTTCATCTTAAACGTGCAACTTTTGAGTTGCGTAAATATATATGCAACTTTTGAGTTGCGCAAATTTATTTTGAAATAGTTTTACCTGGTTTACCGGTGGCAGTTTTATAATGATATTCTGAAGGCGAAGTGAATGAATATATCTTATAAAAAACACACAACCCGCTTTGTTGATGCAAAGCGGGTTGTGTGTTTTTGAGCGATGGTAAATCGGTCTTACTCCGATCGCAAACTTTTAACCGGGTTTACCCTTGCTGCTTTTACTGCCTGGAAGCTTATGGTTGTAAGCGCAATAATTATTGCCGAGATCCCCCCGGCGGCAAACAACCACCAGCTAATGTTGATACGATAAACATAAGCCTGCAGCCATTGATGCATATAATACCAGGCTATGGGAGTAGCTATGGCAAAGGCAATGGCAATAAGTATAATAAACTCTTTAGAAAACAGGTAAACAATACTGCCTGCCGTTGCGCCGAGTACCTTACGGATGCCCACCTCCTTTACGCGCTGCACGGCCATAAAGGATGCCAGCCCGTACAAACCTAAACAGCTTAGTAAAATAGCCACTGCCGAAAATATCTTATACAGCTGCGCCAATTGGCTTTCCTGTTTGTAAAAACCCGCAATTTTATCATCCAGAAACTGGTATTCGTAAACAAAATCCGGAAAGTTTTGCTCAAATATTTCTTTAACTGATTGCATGGTTGAGGCCATATGCGTGGTTGCCAGCTTGATCCCGGCCTGGTTATACATGGTAACGTTGGTGGTAATTAACAAAGGGGCAACATAGTTACGAAACGAGCGGTTATTAAAATCTTTCAAAACGCCAACAACCGGGCATTTAATCTGGCCGTTCCAGATGCTGATTTCTTTCAGGATCTCTTCGGGTTTTTTAAGGCCTAAACTTTTTACAAACGCCTCGTTCACCAGGAATTCTCTCGTCATTTTGGAAGGCTGCAAATTCCGTCCGGCTATCAGCGGCAATTTATAGGCCGCTACATATTCATCGTCGGCAAATTTGGTAATTGCCTTAAAATCTGCATCCTTTTGAGCATGATCAAACCGCAGGGTGCTCCACTGGTCGTTACCGGCCTCAACGGGCGTGTTTGAACTGTAACTTACCTCCTGTACGCCGCCTGTCGATAGTAATTGCCGCTTTAAGTAATCAAGCCGGCTGATCCGGAGGCTATCCACCCGGAAGGGGATATTTACAATGGCATCTTTATCAAAACCCAGGGGCTGATCCATAAAATAATTCATCTGCCTTACTATAACCAGCGTGCCTATAATAAGTGCCTGCGCAATAATAAACTGGAAAACCACCAGGCCTCTTCTCAGTGAAATTCCCTGCGAGTTATTTGATGTGAGTTTACTTTTTAAAGCATTAACCGGGTTAAAGCGGGATAAAACTATTGATGGATAAAAACCTGCAAGTGCAGTTACAGTGATGGTTACCGTTAAAAGAAACAGGATAATTGCCGGATTATTAATGATGTTGAAGGTTAGCGAAAGCTCCAGCAGCCGGTTAACAAAAGGCAATGTAAAAATGGTAACAATGGTTGCAAAGCTTACCGAAGCTGCAACTATTAAAAATGTTTCGATAATAAACTGGATCTGTAACTGAGTTTTACTGCTCCCCAAAACTTTTCGTACGCCCACCTCTTTTGATCGGTTAACAGCCTGCGCAGTAGAGAGGTTGATGAAGTTAACGCAGGCAATTAACAGGATAAATGCCGCAATAAGCCACAATACGTTAATAAGCTGATGGCTGATGGTTTGGTTACTGTAATTGCCTATGCGGGTATCATAATGTACATCGCTTAAGGGTTGTATAACATGGCGGTCGTGATTATCAGGAGACAGTACTTTTTGCGAGTAGGCTTTTAGCTGTTGGTTAAAGCTATCGGCATTAACATTGGGCGGCAATAAAACATAGCAGCCAAAATCGGCCTCGGTTCGGTTCCAATCGGTGGCTTTCTCTACATAGTCCGAATAAAAGGTTTGGTAGGATACTGCAAGTTTTATCCGGAAATCGGTATTAGGAGGGATGGTGGCCAAAATGCCTGTAACCTTCAGCACATCGGTGCTGTGGCTAAACATAAAGCCTCCTGCCTGCAGTTTAATGGTTTTGCCTATAGCGGTTTTCCAGTCGCCAAAGTATTTTTCGGCAATCTCTTTGGTAAGTAATACGTTGTTGGGTTCGGTTAAGGAGGCATATGATCCGGCAAGCAGCGGGAAGTTGAAGATCTTAAAAAATGCCGGATCGGTGTAAAACAGGCCTCTTTGCTCTTTAAATACCTTCTCCGTTTTTCCGTTATTATCCAATATCAGCAACTGATCGCTTTGGCTGGCATACACTGGGGCTATCTGTTCTATTTCGGGGAAAGTTGTTTTCAATCCCAAAGGGATAGGGAAGGCCAGATCTTTTCCGTACGAAATATCGGCTGATGATGCACGATGATATTCGGTTAACAAGCGGTAGGTGCGTTCTTTAGCGGGGTGAAAATTATCAAAGCTGGTTTGGTATTGGATAATGATAAAGATCACCATACAAATGGCAATACCAACGGCAAGGCCGGCAATATTAATAGCGGTATAGCTTTTATGGCGCACCAGGTTGCGCCAGGCTATTTTGAAATAATTTTTAAACATATAATTGCGGGTTAATTTATCGTGATACCATTTTGAAGGGTTTTCACGATTTAAAATTACCGGCGCAGCCTGGCCCCGGATGCCCATATTATAAGTTGATTGCTGTTTTTTCAGATCATTTTTATACTCCTGCGGGCTTTTCCCTGCTATTTGCTTAAAAATACGGTTAAAACTGCTTTGCGAATTAAAGCCAGATTCGAAGGCTATGCCTAACAGGGTAATATGATCATTTGCCGGATCCTGCATTTTGCGGGCAGCTGTCTGTACCCGGTACTCGTTAATAAAATCGTTAAAGTTTTTTTTTAGTACGGTGTTGATGATGCGCGATAACTCATGCGTATGTACATCAAGTTTTTGGGCCAATGAGCTTAGGCTTAATTCAGGATCTTCATAGTACCGGTTGTCTTTAACCATCCTCTTCAGCCACACTGCTTTTTCCTTTAATCCGGCAGGAAGCAAGGGTTTTAAAACGGGTATCGCATTTGGTTCTGTACTAAGCTCCGGCCTTAAAAAGGTATTTGCCGCCATCCAGATCATCATCAGTAATAAAAGAAAATATATAAGGAAATAAGCCTGTTGGATTAATGTGTGATGATAATAAAAATAGTCGGCAGCTGTAAGCGGAATCCACAACAACCACAATAGCCCGAGGCCTGTAATTAAATTATGCAGCCAGCGCATTCCGTACCGGAGCCGGTCACTTCCGGTAAATTTTTGTTGCCTGTAAAAGAGTTCGATTTGCGTACGGCTACGATACAAATAAATAGCAACCGAGATAAATGCCAGCAGTTGCAATACGGGATTTAATTGCTGAAATATTTGAGTACGATAAGCGGGTACACCTGTTTTTATATTTTCCACAGCTGCCATCACGTATACGCTCAGTTCCAATAATAGAGGGCCGAAGTGCAACAGATCTGCCCGCCGGAATTGATATTCGGGCTGTGTTGTTTTAAGCACATAAAAAAAGACAAACGGCCCGAGAGCGAGCGAAAACTGCATCGGTAACAAACTCCATAACCGAACATAGCTTTCTAACTGAATATCAATAGCCAGGATCCGGGCTATCCATAAAACAGCAATAGCCAGCGCTGCAGCTAAAAACCGGTTTGCTGCACGAGTTTCTTTCCTGCCGAACAATAACAGCAAAATAAAGGTGACGGCGGTAAACAGCATGCCGAAGAAAGCAGCATCAAAAAAGCTGATATGGAGTGTGTACGATCTCAAGCCTGGAATTGGTTAATTACTCATCCAAATTAGCAAAATACTAATCAGTAATATGTTAACGGACAAATTAATGCCGGCGTTATACTAAAACTGGTTTACTTATCAATATTGTGATAACACCTATAATGTAAGTGATTTTTTTACCGGGTACTGCGCTGTTACCTTTAAGTACAAATAATATGCGGATAGAAAGACAAAGGTTTAATGCTTAAATATAACCACCATGAGCCAGGTTTTTAATACCAATTACGGCAGCCTTTGCCTCTCATTTGCAGGCGGCTTTTGCGATGCCGTAACCTTTGTAATGGTTACCGAAATGTTTTCGGTCCATGTAACCGGGAACTTTATCGAGTTTTCGGGCAGCCTTATTTTGGGAGCCGATAATGAGGCCTGGTCTAAATTGCTGGTATTCCCCGTTTTTGTGATAGCCGTTATGATTGGCGGTGCCATGCTGGCCGTAGGTACCAAACCGTTTAAGGTACTTATTACCGAAGCGGTGATTTTGGCATTTTGTGCCCTGCTCAGTTTTTTGGGATGGTTTTATCACTACCAAACACCACGGCAAAACTACCTGCTGGCTTTGTGTATAGTTTTTGCCATGGGTTTGCAAAACGCCTTCGGAAAAGTTTTCAGTAAAAACCTGTACGGTGCCACCACGGTAATGACCGGGAATGTTGCCCAGCTTTCGTTAGACCTGGTGCACTGCCTTTTTCTGAAACCGGGCGACAGCGAACATTTAAAAAGTCTTAAGCAAAATCTCATAACAGTTTCGGGGTTTTTATCCGGAGCACTGGCGGGCACCCTCGGAGCAAAAATTTTCGGAATAGGCGCAGTTGTTGTTCCTTCTGTTATGCTTTTCGGGTTTTCGTTAACAGGGATGGTCAATGCATCAAAAGCCCGCAGCGGAAATGAGATGCAGGTTATGCCTGATGGGGTTTAAAATGATAACATAACAACCAGCGTAGTATTATAGTTGATTTTGGCATCTTCAATTCAGCTACAAACTCCCTCAATCAGGCTACTTATAACCGGGCATATCTCTTCAATTTTGATGCATCAAGAAAATTAGATTATGATACATCAAAATGAAATAGCAGGTGCTGGTACTCAGTCAAAGCCAGTTGAAAATAATAAAGTATGGTTTATTACCGGCGCATCCCGCGGGTTTGGCCGGGTGTGGACCGAAGCGGCGCTAAAACGCGGCGATAAGGTTGCAGCAACCGCACGCAAACTGGAAAGCATTGCCGGTTTAAAACAACAATACGGCGATGATGTACTTATCCTTGAACTCGATGTAACAAAACCAGACCAGGTTAAAACAGCCGTAGAGCAAGCCCATGCACATTTTGGCCGGCTGGACGTAGTGCTTAACAACGCAGGATACTCGCTTGTAGGCACTATTGAAGAAGCCGCCGCTGATGATGTGAGGGCGCTTTATGAAACAAATATCCTCGGACCATTGGCCGTTATCCAGGCTGCCCTGCCTTTATTACGCCAACAGGGCGGCGGGCATATATTAGGCACTTCGAGTGGGCTTGGCCACGTTACCCTGCCGGTAATTGGCTACTATTGCTCATCAAAATGGGCTTTTGAAGCCATTTACGAAAGTTTGGCGGCCGAGGTTGCAGCATTTAATATCAAGGTAACAATTATCGAACCCGGGGCTTATGCCACCGAATTCGGCAGCCAGGAATCGTTAAAATTTGCAGCTGGTATGGATCTTTACACGGATTTTAAAAATCAGTTTTTTGAACGATTGAGAACTTCCGAAAGGGGTGATCCTGAAGCTACGCCCGAAGCTGTTTTTAAAATTGTGGATGCCGAAAACCCGCCGCTGCGTTTCTTTTTAGGTAGCCACAACCTGCCGTGGGTACGTAAGGCTTATGCCGAACGGCTGGCAACCTGGGAGGCCTGGGAAACGGTTTCGAATGCGGCACAAGGCAATTAAAAGTAATATTCGGGTTTATGATAACCGGTAATAAAACATTACCGGTTATTGTTATATTTATTTGATATGAAAAAGGACGAAAAGATCACCCATTTGTTTGATTCTTTATCTGCTGCGCACCGCGCCATGGGCCTGCCTGCACCGGTGCATCCTCTCATTAGTTTACTAAGTGCTACTTCATATCCAGGTATTTCAACCCGCCCGCCATCGGGCACGCATGTACTCAATTTCTACAAAATATCCTATCGGCCTAAATTAAGCCCTAAGCTAAAATACGGGCAGGATTATTATGATTTTGACGAGGGAGGCCTGCTGTTCGCCGCTCCGGGCCAGGTAATTGGCAATCATGGTGATGATGAGCCGCGTGAATGTTCGGAGTACGCTTTACTTATCCACCCCGATTTTTTGTGGAACTATCCGCTGGCTAAAAAAATCAAACAGTATGGTTTCTTTTCATATTCGGCCAACGAAGCATTGCATCTTTCGGAAAAGGAAAAAAACATCATCATATCTATTTTTAAAAATATTGAAGAGGAGCTAAACAGCAGGATTGATGATTTTAGCCAGGATGTAATTATTTCGCAAATTGAGCTGCTGCTTACCTATGCCAACCGGTTTTACAAACGGCAGTTTATCACCCGCAAAGCAATAAACAGCACCCTGCTGCAAAAATTAGAAGAACTTTTGGATGCATATTTTGGCAATGAAGAATCGTTAAGCAAGGGCATCCCTACTGTTCAATACCTTGCCGACAATCTTAGTGTATCACCCGGTTATTTAAGCGATATGCTGCGCTCATTAACCGGGCAAAATGCACAACAGCATATCCACAGCAAACTGGTAGAAAAGGCTAAGGAAAAACTTTCGGCTACGGAGTTATCGGTAAGCGAAGTAGCATATCAGCTGGGATTTGAACATCCGCAGTCATTCAGTAAGTTTTTCAAAACAAAAACCCGGCTTTCGCCGCTCGGGTTCAGGAAATCATTCAATTGAGACTAACTATCGGATCAAATAAAACCAATCAATCATAACCGGGCAAAAACGTTCTGATCTGGCGGTCACCGTCTGCCGATAGGTCTACATTATTGTTATATCGTTTTAAATCAAGTATCAATGCTTTATTCACAGTAGAGCTATCGGGCATCCTGCGGTCTATTTCCTCGGTCCAGTTTCTGCTCAGATAAAACGGGAACATTCCTGTCCAGCTAAGCTTATAGGCAGTGGAATTGGGCTGCGTAATGATCAAATCCTGGTTAGGTTCCTTGTTATCGTCTCTTCGGCTAAACACAATCCCCCGGCTAAAAAGCAGTGAATCGACAGATGTGAATTTGCTGAATTTAGTATCTGCCGAATCGGGATAAACATAATGCCGGTAAGCATTAAACCTGGCGGGGCGTTTGCCCATATAAAACCTTATCAAATACATACTGAAATCTACCTTAATGCTATCATGCGGTGGAATATACAACGCGTGGATATGAACAGGATTGTCGCGATCAAGCAAGTTATATTTGTTGGTGTATCTGTTATAATGCTGATCGAAATAAAGGATAGCGATACAATCGTTCAGGGTGTTATTAAAAATGCTGATCGATTTTTTGTCACTGTGCTTAATGCTTTGAAAATCGCCCGAAAACAGGGGCAGATCGAAGGGGTTACGATACTTATAAAGCAGGGTTTCGTTGTTCCAGCTGTTAACAGGGTAATTTAAGGGATACAGGCGGGCCTCTACAAAGTTTTGCATATCAATATGCATCTGTTCGGCCTGGTAAGGCCTCTCGCCTAACACGCTTTCCGATTCGGAAGCCCACCTGTTTTGCCGGGGCTGATAGGTTGTTGGCCCCGAGCTGATGCGAATCAGAAAAAATATAAAAAGCAAAATGCCGCCTATGAGTAGGCCATAGCCTATGTTATGGGTTCTGCCGTAATCAAAGTAAGTTTGGTTAATGCGCCGGGTTAAAGCGTAATTGATGTTATCAAAATGTAACATAGCCTTCAACAGCTTCCTGAAAAATGCCCGGCGATGGGTATAGGGTCTGTTCGTTGTTATAAAATCAATAATTGTATTAATGTTTTCGGTAAAATACCGGCTGTCTGCCTCGTTAAGGGTCAGATAAAAATCAGCATCAGTCAAAAACGCAAGCCTTGCTTCTAAATCCTGGTGTTTGGGCTTTGTTTTCATTAAGGCCAGCGCACCGGCAATTTTACTGTTAAACCTGCTTAAAATAATATTGAAAACGGCCGGGGTAAAAAAAGTGCGGTAATGCAATAATACCCTTACATCGTTCCAGTTGTTGTTATTAAGGGCCTGGTTTATATATTGATAAATCTCATCCTGCAAATATTCGGCTATCACAAACCGGATACGCTCCATCGTTTCATTATCAAATCGTTCTATCCGGTCAAGCCGTTCGGCGTCATACCCGGTAAGGATCCCGTAAAAGCAATCGTAGCCTGCAAAAATCCTGAATACATCCGGGTACTTCCGGATGGCGTTAAAAACCTGGTCTATATCGTTTTTTGAAACAGTTCCGCCAAGCCGCTGCTCGGCAAGAAGGCGTTTTTCAATGCGGATAAGGCTTTGTTCATTAATATTTTTAAGTTCGGTGCGGGTAACACCTATACTTACTAATGATTTAAAAAATGGCACAACAGATGTATAAATAATTATACCTGAAAATAAAACAAAAAAACCATATAATTTTGCGTAAACACAACCAATATCACAAATGATTGCAATCATAAACCAGGTATTTGAAATTCAGCAAAAACTGCAGCAACGCGGCGATACCATAGCCGACAGGAATTTTAAACGCATATACCACGAGTTTGAAACCCTGGGCTATAACGTTATTGACCCTGCCGGCCGGGATTATAAAGAAACTGATACCGATATTGAAGCAACGCTGTCGGGTGGGCTAAGCACCGGCATGAAAATAACAAGAGTATTGAAACCGATCATATACCAGGCCGACAGCGGGTTACAGCCCCTGCTGGTACAAAAAGGGATAGTTATTGCAGAAGGAGAACAGAAATAATGAAGAATATTGATTTTGGGATTGATCTGGGTACAACCAACTCGGGCATTGGCCGGTACGAAAACGGTAAGGTACAGGTACTTAAAAACCCTGTTGGGTTGGGCGAAATTTTACCATCTGTAGTGTCATTTTACCGGGGACGTACCCTTGTTGGCAACAAAGCCCGTGAGCAATACCTTACCAACGCAGGCAATGTTTTTGGTGCCTTTAAACGAAAAATGGGCACTGCCGAAAACTATGCTGTAACCAGCGCGGAAGGGGTAACCCAATTGTCGCCGGTTGATTTATCGGCATACATACTCAAAGAGCTTAAAAATTATGTGCCGGGTACCAGCATTGAAGCAGCGGTGATCACCATACCGGCATCTTTTGATACCATACAATCAAACGCTACCAAGCAGGCCGGTTACCAGGCCGGGTTTAAAGAGGTTGTTTTATTGCAGGAGCCTATAGCCGCCTGCCTGGCTTACGCCAACCTGAGTAATTTAAATATCGAAGACGAGCAAAAATGGCTGGTATATGATTTTGGCGGAGGTACCTTTGACGTGGCCCTGGTATATATCAATAAACGCGAGTTAAGGGTATTGGATAACCGCGGCAATAATTTTTTAGGCGGTGTTGATATTGACCACGCTTTTTTGGCAGGTACCGTAGTGCCTAAATTAAGCACCATTACCGGCGACAGCGATATGTGGAACAAGCTGGTTAGCAAGGATGGCGCTTATGAAAAACTTTGGTATTATCTTGGTTATAAGGCCGAGGAAGCCAAGAAAGAGCTATCGGTATCGCAAACCACCTGGATGGAAATAGATTTTCCGGAGCTTGAGATCCTAACCGATATCGAACTGAGCCGCGACGCTATCAATAGCGCTGTAAAACCCAAATACAAGGAGTCGGAAAAGTTTGTTATCGAATTGCTGGCAGAAAACAACCTCACGTTTAAGGATATTGAACGTGTGATACTGGTAGGCGGCACAACTTATATTCCTTTTATTAAAGATGCTTTGCGTGGGCTGGGCGTTAAGGTGGATGACAGTATCGACCCAACTACCGCCGTTATTACCGGCGCGGCATATTTTGCCGGTGCGCACCAGCAAAGCGAAGGAGTAGATGATAATCCAGCAGCGCACGTGGTAAACAAGATTGATGTAAAACTATCATACGAAACTTACTCGAACGACCTGGAAGAACTTATTGCTTTTAAAGCAACTGATGGCTTTGCGGGCCATTACCGCATTACCCGGGCAGATGGCGGGTTTGACACCGGTTTACTACAGTTTAATCAAACAGCTAACGAGTTTGTAACCTTGCTGCCAAAAGCTAAAAACAACTTTAAGCTGAGCATTTATAACAACGGGCAGCAACCGGTTTTTGAAACCACGGCTATTACCATATCGCATGGCCTGTACGGCGTGGCCGGCCAGTTATTGCCCGAGGATATTTGTATTGAGCTGGATAGCAAGGAAGATAACACCTACCTTGAGGTGATTTTTAAACGCAACAATATTTTGCCGCTCAGCAAAACGCTTTATAAAACTTTTTCCCGGTCGATTATTAAAAACTCGACTGATAAGCTGATCATTAATGTGGTTGAGGGGAAAAGCGGCACCCTGCCGGGCTCCAACCTCAGTATCGGGTATATAGCCATTGAGGGCAGCGATCTGCAGGGCGATCTGATACAAGGCACCGATGTGGAGATCCAACTGGATATCGACGAATCGAGGGGATTAAAGGTTGATGTTTATATTCCCTCTACAGGCCAACAAATCAGTCAAAGCTTCCACATCTCGGCCAAAGAGGTTAATTTAGAAAAGATGCTGCTTGATATTGCAGCTGCCGAAAATACCCTGGATGCCGAAATAGCAGAAAGCAGTAAGAGCGAAGCTTATGAGCTTTCGGCGATGTTTCAGCGGATAAAGGAAGAACTGCAGTTGTTGAAGCAAAAAATCCACGAAACAAAAAATGATAAAGTAACCGAAGAGCGCTATCGCCTGGATGATACCAAACGGAAACTGTTGAGCGAATTGGACAGCCTTACCCGTTCGCGGGATGTGTTTATGGCAACTTCGTTATATAAAAAAGAAAAAGAGCGCTACCTGGCCCAGGAAAAGTATGCAACGGCTGTACAAAAAGCCGCGCTGAAAAAGATTTTTGATGGCGAAAAGGAGCTGCTGCAATCGGGCGATAAGCATTTGATAAAGCGGGCTACACAAGAACTGGAAAGCTTAAACGATAAAATATTCCTGCAAAATGATGAGGCTTTTATCAGCTTGTTCTGGCAGTTAAACTCGCTGCCCGAGTTTTATTATGCCGATATCTCCAACCTGGCCGAACTGTCGGAAGCAGGGCAGAAAGCTATAGAAAAACGCGATTATCTGAATTTGAAACACATCGTTACCGTTATGTTCAACAAGGTGGATGACGTGTATAAAGTTAGGCGCAATAGTGATAATGAGCACTTTCAGCACATGCAAAAAAATCCAACATTTAAAACCGGACTAAGTTAGCACAGGTTTTAAATGCCTGTATGTGATTTTAATTTTTAGCAACCAAAGCCTCGCCCTCAAAAACAACGCCTGTCCATCCATGCGCCATAAACTGCCTGATGTTTTGGTGATCGGTAGCATCGGGATGGGCCAGTACCGATTGATAGTGCTCGGCAAATAAAAGCAAGGTATCTTCGGCACCCAGTCCGTTTATTTTGGCGAAGGATAAAACCTTTGCGCTGCCCTGGTTTTGGGTAGCCTCGTTGTAGGTATCGCCGTTTTTAAAAGCCGTTGGCTGGTGCTGATAATAGGTTTCAATAAAAGCGATCACTTCGCTGAATATCTTCTTATTTTCTTTCAGATCTGTTAGTAATGCAGATAGTTCTTGTTTCATGTTAGGATAATATGGGCAAAAAAGGAGGAAAAATTGGCAATCGTGTTCATCCAATCTTTGCTCTTAAAGATTAACTCTTTTGAATCAGCTTATTGTGTGTTGTTTAAAATATCGCCTCAGCAATCCTCTTAGTCGGCCCGGCATTACTCATGGTATAAAAATGCAGTACCGGCGCGCCAAAGGCCATCAGTTCTTTACACTGGTTTATCATCCATTCAATACCCACTTCTTTAACCGCTTTTTCGTTAGCGCAAGCGTGGATAGCATCAGTCAAATCTTCAGGAAGATCGATATGGAATGTTTTTGACAGCGTAACTAATTGTTTTGACGAAGTGATCGGTTTCAAGCCCGGAATAATAGGAACTGTAATGCCATTGGCACGGCAGCCGTTCACAAACTCTTTGTACTTCTCAATATCAAAAAACATTTGGGTTACGATGAACTGCGCGCCCATATCAACCTTTTGTTTCAAGTATTTGAAATCGGTTTTCAGATTAGGGGCCTCAAAGTGTTTTTCGGGATAACCGGCCACACCAATGCAAAAGTTCGTTTTGGCGGTATTGCCATGATCCTCGTGCAGGTAAATGCCGTTGTTCAGGTTTACTACCTGTTGCAATAACTCGGTGGCGTAGCAATGGCCGTTAGGCGTTGGCACAAATGATGAATCGCCAAGGCGGGCATCACCGCGTAATACCAATACGTTTTCGATACCTAAAAACTCCAGTTCGATGAGGGCGTTCTCGGTTTCATCTTTGGTAAAACCACCGCAAAGCAGGTGTGGCACGGTATCAACCTTATACTTGTTCATGATAGCCGCGCAAATGGCGATGGTACCCGGGCGCTTGCGGTACGATAATTTTTCGAGCAGACCGCTTGGGTGCTGCTTGTAAATAAAATCTTCGCGCAGGGTAGTAACATCAATAAACGGAGGCTTAAACTCCATCAGCGGATCAATGGCATCATAAATGCCCTGGATGCTTTGCCCTTTTAAAGGCGGGATCAATTCGAACGAAAAAAGTGTTTTGCCGTTTGCGTTGACTATGTGTTCAGGTATTTTCATGACCGTTTTAGGTGCGTAATTTATCTCTTATCCGTCATTGCGAGGTACGAAGCAATCCCTAACTGTACAGGGCGGATTTGCATAGCGCCTCTGCCTTTTGGGGATTGCTTCGTACCTCGCAATGACGTGGTTTATATCATTGAGTTTAATAGTTAATATTAGGGCCTAACCAGCGCTCAACATCTTCAAGCGGCATCTGCTTACGCTGAGCGTAATCTTCTACCTGATCCTTACTGATCTTACCCAAACCAAAATACCTTGCCTGCGGGTGTGCGAAGTAGAAACCGCTTACCGATGCGGCCGGTAACATGGCCAGGCTTTCGGTTAGTTGCATGTTGGCGTTATCTTCGGCCTTCAGCAGCTCGAACAATGTGGTTTTTTCGGTATGGTCCGGGCAGGCCGGATAGCCCGGTGCCGGACGTATGCCCTGGTATTGTTCTTTGATCAAATCAACGTTAGTCAAATGCTCGTCTTTAGCGTAACCCCAGTATTCTTTACGTACCAGTTCGTGCATTTTTTCGGCAAAAGCTTCGGCGAGACGATCGGCGAGGGCTTTGGCCATGATGCTGTTGTAATCGTCGTGGTCGCGTTCAAATTCTGCTACCAGTTCGTCGCAGCCTAAGCCGGTGGTTACCGCGAAACCGCCGAAATAGTCGGGTACGCCGCTTTCTTTCGGCGCTACGAAATCCGACAGGGCATAGTATGGATCGTTCTTTACCTTTTCGGCCTGCTGGCGTAGGGTGTGGATACGGTTTAGTACTGTAGTGCGGCTTTCGTCGGTGTACAATTCAATATCATCGCCCACGGCATTGGCCGGCCAGAAACCGATCACACCTTTGGCAGTGAACAGCTTTTCATTAACAATGCGTTTCATCAATACCTGGGCATCATCAAACAGCTTTTTGGCTTCGTCGCCCACGTATTTATCTTCAAATATTTTAGGGTAGCTGCCGCGGAGTTCCCAGGTGTGGAAAAACGGCGTCCAGTCGATATACGGAAGCAATTCCTCTAAGGGGAAACCATCAAACACTTTGGTGCCGGTAAATGCAGGTTTCGGTGCTACATCGCCATCAAGGCTGATCTGGAATTTGCCTGCGCGGGCTTCATCGATGGTTACAAAACGCTTGTCCGATTTTTTATTGGCGTGGGCCTCGCGGGCTTTGGCATACTCATCCTTAATGCCCTGGATGTAAGCATCGCGATTATCCTTGCTCATCAAGCTGCTGCATACGGTAACACTACGTGATGCATCCAGCACATGGATGGCAGCCCCCGAATATTGCGGCGCGATTTTCACTGCGGCATGGATACGTGAAGTTGTAGCCCCACCAACAATAAGCGGAATAGTGAAGTTTTCACGCTCCATCTCTTTGGCAAAATGAACCATTTCATCAAGCGATGGGGTGATCAAACCGCTAAGGCCAATAATATCTACCTGTTGCTTTTTAGCTTCTTCAATAATGCGTTGTGCCGGTACCATTACCCCAAGATCGATCACCTCGAAGTTGTTACAGGCCAGTACTACGCCAACTATATTTTTGCCGATATCGTGCACGTCGCCTTTTACGGTAGCCATTAAAACCTTACCGGAATTGGCGCGCTGATCGGCATTTACGTTGTTCTTTTTTTCTTCTTCGATAAATGGCAACAAGTAAGCCACGGCCTTTTTCATTACACGTGCCGATTTTACTACCTGTGGCAAAAACATTTTACCGGCACCGAATAAATCGCCTACGATGTTCATACCGTCCATCAGCGGGCCTTCAATAACTTCAAGCGGTTTGCTGTAGGCCTGGCGGGCTTCTTCTACGTCATTATCCAGGTATTCAACAATACCTTTTACCAGCGAATGGGAGAGGCGCTCCTGAACGGTACCTTTGCGCCATTCTTCATCGCGTGTAACCTCTTTGCCTTTGCTTTTGATGGTATCTGCAAATTCAACCAAACGCTCGGTAGCATCCGGGCGACGGTTTAACAGTACATCTTCAACCAGCTCTAACAGGTTTTTAGGGATCTCTTCGTAAACCTCCAGCATACCGGCGTTTACAATTCCCATATCCATACCTGCTTTGATGGCATGGTACAGGAATGCCGAGTGCATAGCCTCGCGCACGGTATTATTACCCCTGAACGAGAAGGAAATATTACTTACGCCACCGCTCACTTTAGCATGCGGCAGGTTTTGTTTGATCCAGCGGGTGGCCTCGATAAAATCAACAGCGTAGTTATTATGCTCTTCCAAACCGGTAGCTACGGTAAGGATGTTAGGATCGAAAATGATATCCTGCGGAGGGAAGCCCACTTCGTTCACCAATATATCGTATGATCTTTTACAGATCTCGATGCGGCGCTCATACGAATCAGCCTGGCCGGTCTCGTCAAAAGCCATCACCACGGTGGCGGCGCCATAACTTAATATTTTGCGGGCGTGTTCTTTAAATTTCTCTTCGCCCTCTTTCAGTGAGATGGAGTTTACGATACCTTTCCCCTGAACACATTTTAAACCGGCCTCGATCACCGACCATTTCGACGAATCGATCATGATAGGCAGTTTGGCAATATCCGGCTCGGAGGCTACCAGGTTAAGGAATTTAACCATTACGGCTTCCGAATCGATCATGCCTTCGTCCATATTGATGTCGATAACCTGGGCTCCGCCTTCAACCTGTTGCAGGGCAACGGATAAAGCGGCCTCGTAGTCTTCGGCCAGTATCAATTTGGAAAACTTAGGCGAACCGGTGATATTGGTACGCTCGCCCACGTTTACAAAAATGCTTTCGGGTTTTATAGTAACTGCTTCCAGACCGCTCAGGCGCATATCCGGCTCAATTTGCGGGATAGGGCGGGGAGGGAATGCAGCCGCTTTATCGGCAATACATTTAATGTGATCGGGCGTGGTGCCGCAGCAGCCGCCAACTATGTTTACCAGTCCGGCTTTAATAAAATCATCAACCTGGTGGGCGGTTTCGTGCGGGGTTTCGTCGTATTGGCCAAACTCGTTTGGTAAACCCGCGTTTGGATAGGCCGAAATATATACGCCTGCTTTTTCAGAAAGCTCGGCTAAGTGGGGGCGCATTTCACGTGCACCCAAAGCACAGTTTAAACCTACCGAAAGCAGGTTGGCATGGCTTATCGAGTTCCAGAAAGCCTCAACCGTTTGCCCCGAAAGGGTACGGCCCGAAGCATCGGTAATGGTACCCGAGATCATGATGCCGCCCGAATCCCTGAAAGCAGGAAAATCTTTACCGGCAGCTTTGCATTCATCTTCGTAACGTTTAATAGCGAAGAGTGCCGCTTTGGCATTCAGCGTATCAAATATGGTTTCAACCAATAGCAGGTGTGAACCACCGTCAACCAAACCCCTAACCTGGTCATAATAAGCATCAGCCAAATCATCAAAGGTAACTGCACGATATCCCGGATCGTTAACATCGGGCGATAAAGAGGCTGTACGGTTTGTAGGGCCGATAGCACCGGCAACAAAGCGTGGTTTATCGGGGTTGCGTTGGGTATATTCGTCGGCTACTTCGCGGGCAATGCGCGCGCCTTCGTAGCTTAGTTCGTAGGCAAGTTCTTCCAGCTTATAATCAGCAAGCGAAATTACCTGTGTGCTGAAAGTATTGGTTTCGATGATATCAGCTCCGGCATCCAGGTATTCGGCATGGATAGCCTTAATTACATCGGGGCGTGTAATGTTAAGCAGGTCGTTGTTACCCTGCAAATCTGTACCATGATCGCGGAAACGCTCGCCACGAAAATCCTTCTCCGTGAGCTGGTACCTTTGGATCATGGTACCCATTGCTCCGTCAATCACCAGGATGCGCTTCTGTAATTCTTTTCTAATGTCCATTTTTTGATTTCACCGATTTTTTTATTGATGATTTCACTGGTTTTTTTGATTTAGATGATTGATTTATGGACAGGGAACTATTATCTGGTTACGGAAATAGTCGGCCAATGTGTATCAAATCAGTGTAATCAAAAAAATCACTCTAATCACTAATAAATAAAAAGCTTATCTCGAAAAGTCGGGTGTTATCATGACTTTCGCTTATCTGTCCGGGCGCAAATTGCTGCCTGGTAGAATGTAGCACCTTGTGAAAGCCACAGGTTGCTAAGACATCGCAGGGTCTAATCCCTCCGTCTTTCTCCATAAGCACCGCAAAGTTGCGCAATAAAGTTGTCATTTGCAAGTGTATAACACCGGGCTTGTATCATAGCTAAGCCACATTGTTAAACAAAAAAAGCCGCCTTTTTTGGAGGCAGCTTTTGATTGGGTTTCTTTGCGAAATTATCTTCTTCTGCCGAATACACGGAGGATCATGAAAAACAGGTTGATTAGGGTGATGTACAATGTTAATGCACCCATCAGCGCCAGTTTTTTAGAGCTTGCATCTCCGTACTCAATACCTGCGCCAATGCGTTTAAGCATTTGCATGTAGTAGGCAGTTAAGCCGGTAAATACCGCTATGCCAATGTAGCTGATGATGTAGCTCATTTGCTCGCTGTGCATAAAGAAGTTAGCTAATGAAGCTACGAATATGCCGACAAACAGGATATACATGATCGAGCCGAAACGGGTTAAATCCATATTAGTGTTATAACCGGCAACAGCCATAATACCAAAAGTTACTGCTGCTGTAATGAAAACGCCTAATATTGAAGCTGATGTATAAACCAGAAATATGAGGCTTAAGCTAATACCGATCAGCGTAGCGTAAGCCACAAAAAGCAATACCAAAATTGGGTAAGATATGCGGTTGTAACCAAACTGCATCACCAGCGAAAATGCAAGCGGCGAAAAAATGGCGAACAAACCGAAACCTGTTAAGCCGCCTGTTGGTGCAACGATAAGGCTAATCAGGCCCATGTTTAAAAACAGGTATACCGTGATTGCCGAAACACCAAGCGCCACGCCCATCCAGCTGAAAACGCCGGCCATAAACCTACGTGAATCAACTTCTGATTGATCCTGAACTTCGATAATGTTATCGTAGTTGTATTTTGAATCTTTAAATTCCATTTTGTGTTAAAAATTATAGTACGAATATATAAATAAAAGGTGAATGTAGGGTGAAGATGCGAGGCTGCTTCTCCGCCACGTCATTGCGTGGAACGAAGCAATCGCGAACTATACAGGGCGGACCTGCTAATCGGGGATTGCTTCGTGCCTCGCAATGACGTGGTGGGGAAACGCTTTTGGATGCGTTAGTTTAAACGACGCATCAACTGCTCTTCCACCTTTTTAAAAACCTGTATAGGTTTCAAAGTGCGCCAGCCCAGATTATCCAGCTCGCCGCCAAAGTTGATGTAGTAATCGATGTTATTGCGTTTAAATTCCTCTATCACGTGTTCTCGGAAGTTGATTCCGGCTATCCAGCCATCTTCCACATCCTGAAACCACTCTTCGTAGTAACAGTCGTCGCTTGAGTGGAAGTTGAGCACGTTTTCGCCTATCAGGATAAAATGGCTGATGCCGTTATCTATCATCAGGTCTAACAATTCGCGCTTTAGCAGCATGATATCGTTGTTGATGGCATCGTTCCATTCGCCAATCAGTTCAATAATGGTGTAACCTTTTTCATAATCGGCAAAAAGCACTTTTAAATAAAGGGTATTAGAGCCGAACGAATCCCATTGAGGGTGCAGCAGGTAGTTGTATACCTGCTTATCAAATTCAAACTCGCTGTATTCTGTAGCGTAAAAAGGCGAAAATTCATCTTCCGATGCTACGTAATCGTCTCTCCAGCGGTAATATGGTTCAATCTCGTGCATTGTTTTTATTCGATTTCAGATTTCAAATGTGCAGATGTGCAAATTGGCATATGCAAATCAAAATCATCTGCACATCTGAAATTTGCACATTCGCACATCGAAACTATTTTTTAAAATAATGATCAACAGCGCTCCGTACGCTGCCGTATTGTTTCAGTAGTCCGGCTGCATCTTCTTCGCTTAGGCCGGTTGCTTCCATTACCATGTGGGTGCCCCTGTTCACCAGTTTGTTGTTGCTGAGCTGCATATCAACCATCCTGTTCCCTTTTACGCGGCCAAGCTGGATCATTACGCTTGTGCTCAGCATATTTAAAACCAATTTTTGCGCGGTACCGGCCTTCATCCGGGTTGATCCGGTTAAAAACTCCGGGCCGGTTACCACCTCAACCGGGTACTGCGCCGCGGCCGCCACCGGGCTGCCGCTATTACAAACAATGCAGCCGGTAACTATATTGTGCTCATTAGCGGTTTTTAAACCACCGATAACGTAAGGTGTAGTGCCCGATGCCGCTATGCCTACCACCACATCTTTATTATTAACATCATAAGCCTGCAAATCGGCCCAGGCCTGTACAGTATCATCCTCGGCAAATTCAACAGCCTTGCGGATAGCACCATCGCCGCCGGCGATTAATCCTACCACCATATCAAACGGAACACCAAAAGTTGGCGGGCATTCTGAAGCGTCAACCACACCCAAACGGCCACTGGTACCTGCGCCTATGTAAAACAACCGGCCTCCGGCTTTCATCTTTTCGGCAGTAATGGAAGCGAGTGCTTCTATCTGCGGTAACGACTTTTCTACAGCCAGCGGAACGGTTTTATCCTCATTATTAATGTTCTCTAAAATTTCCCTTACGGTTTGTTTTTCGAGGTTTTTATAGTGCGATTCCCTTTCGGTGGTGGTTTCCATAGGCTATTTTCAAATAATTTATAACAAAATTCGGTAAAAAACATCAAATGCAAAGGCGCAGGCAAAAATTATTGGCCCTGCATTTGTTAACTTTGTATCATAACTATGAAGAGGACCGCGGGTGTAATTTTCCGGACAACAATCCTGCTATTTTTGGGGATCATGATAGGCTTATTGCTTAACAGGGATTTTGCTACCCATAACCTCGGCCTTTCATTTGCCAACAACAGCAAAATAGCCAAAGTGCTGCAACTGGTTGATCGTAACTATGTTGATAGCGTTAACATTGACAGCATCGAGGGTGTATCGGTAAACAACCTGCTCCAGAACCTCGATCCGCATTCGCTTTACTTACCGCAACAGCAGGCACAATCCATTAACGAACGTTTGGACGGTGGTTTTAACGGCATAGGCATTGAATATCAGGTGCTGCGAGATACGCTGATTATCACCCAGGTATATGCCGGAGGCCCTGCCGAAAAAGCCGGATTACTGGTTGGCAGCAAAGTGGTGAGTGTAGATGGCGAGAAGTTTTCGGGAACAAACATTACCACCAAAAGGATCAATAAGGTTTTCAGGGGCGATGCTGATTCGGCCTTGAAACTTGGTGTGATTCTACCGCTAAGCACCAAACCTAAAGTGATAGATATTAAACGCGGCCACGTTGACCTGAGCAGCGTTGACGCAGCTTACATGGCCGATGCCAAAACCGGCTATATCAAAATCAGCAAGTTTTCGGCCACTACCGATGTTGATTTCAGAAAAGCGCTAACCAACCTGAAAGTTGACGGGATGGATAAGCTAATGCTCGACCTGCGCGGTAACGGCGGAGGCTATCTTAATGCAGCTACATCATTGGCCGATGAGTTTTTAACCGGTAAAAAGCTGATAGTTTATACTAAAGGCATTCATGAACCGCGTACCGATTATTTCGCTACAGATTCGGGCATGTTTCAGAATGGTAAAGTTGTGGTACTGATAGACGAGTATTCGGCTTCTGCCAGCGAAATATTGGCTGGCGCGCTGCAGGATCTGGACAGGGCAACCATTGTTGGTCGCCGTTCATTTGGTAAAGGCCTTGTGCAGCAACAGTTTGGTTTTGAAGATGGGTCGGCAGTGAATCTTACTGTGGCCAGGTATTATACGCCATCGGGGCGTTCCATCCAAAAATCATACAAAAACGGTGTAGACAGCTACCGGAGCGAGCTTGCCCAACGCATGCAAAAAGGCGAGCTTTTTTCAGAGCAAAGCAACCTGAACGATAGCATTTTCAAATCACCATCCAACTATCATACCTCAAGCGGGCGTAAGGTTTTTAGCGGCGGCGGTATTATGCCCGACGTTTTTGTACCTGCCGATACTACCCGGAGCACCATGCTGATTCAGGATTTGAGCCAGCAGCAATTGTTTACCGCTTATGTGATTGACAGGCAGCAGCAATTATTGAAAGAATATCCTACTGAAGACGCTTTTTTAAAACAGTATACCGTTACCAACGATGATGTAGACAGGTTTATCCTGTATGCATCGCAAACCATCAAAGAAATGGATTCGCACGAAGTAATGATATCGCGCGAGCCAATAAAAACTATTCTTAAAGCACACACCGCCCGCTTTAAATGGGGCGATAATGCTTACTTTAAAGTGGTTAATGCTGATGACGTGACGTTTAAGAAGGGCTTGGAGCAGTAGCGGGATAACAGCTTTTCAGCCTTACGAAGTTTTCAAAACTTCGTAAGGCTATCTTTTGTAAGTCTACCTCCTGGTCAGGAAAACCTCTTCAGTCAATTCCAAATTAGCCATAACTCCAGCCAGTGTACCACTGTTAACAGCGTTAGCAATTGAGCGAATTCCCGATGAGTTATCACCGCAGGCGAAAACTCCGGAAACAGTGGTTTTCTGTTTACCCTCAACCACTATATAACCCGGCTTGTTTACTTCACAACCTAATTGCTGTGCAATGTCGCTATGCTGCACAAACGGAACCCTTGCGTACAAGGCATTCAATTTTATTTCCTCGCCATTTTTTAGGCGAATGCTGTTGAGGTAGCCGTTAGTGTGAGCAAACGCAGTGATCTCATCTTCAATAATATTGATGTTGTTGTCGCGGATGATCTTTTCCTGTTCGGCACTAATGGTAAATTTGCCATTGGTGAAAACAGTAAGATTTTTTGTCCAGTTAGAGATGAGTTTAGCCAGTTCAAAACCTATCTCGCCGTTAGCGAATATACCTGTTGGTTGATCTTTGTATTCGTAACCATGGCAATAGGGGCAATGGATAACCGATACGCCCCAGCATTTGGCAAAGCCCGGAATACTGGGCAGCTGATCTTTAATGCCATACGCAAGAATTAACTTTTTAGCTTTAAATATCTCTCCTGAAGCAATTTTTATTTCGAAGCCTTCTTCGCTCGTTTTAGCTTGGATTGCCTCACCATTGAGCAATCTAATACTGGGATATTTCAAAGTTTGTTCGCGGGCTATGCTTAAAATTTCCTGTGGAGTTTGACCATCGCGAGTGAAAAAGTTGTGGGAGTGTGGCGTTGGCTGGTTGCAGGGTTTGCCGCTATCAATAATTAACACGTTCCTTGCGGCACGTCCCAAAGCCATTCCTGCCGATAAACCTGCGCTGCTGCCGCCTATAATGATCACATCAAAATCCTTCATATACAATTGGAGTTTATAATGCTGGTAAAAGTATATGGTAAAAACACAAAATGCAACTTAGTTGCATTTTGTGTTTTTGATGTGACAAAGAACGAGTGGTTATGATATCACCATTTATTAGCGTTAACCACTGTCATAATACCATTAAAGTACGATAGTAGTTTACGGTTATCATCCTGGATATAGGCTTCCGGATAATCCCAGTTGTTAAAAGTAATTTTCCATGCTTTTACAAAGTGAGGCTGATCGGGTGTATCCTGTGCCAAGTTGTAATACCCAAATTCGGCACGTACACATGATGAAGCGTCTACATGGCCATCTTTGTAACCATCTTTATTAAAAGCATCAATAAAGATCTTGCGGATCTGCGGTAAGGTAGCCGAAGCTTTTGTATCGAGGTTAAGCGTGCCGTAGCGCCTGCCGCTAAGCAGATAATAAGTGCCATCCCTGAAATGATAGCCCATTCCGGAGTTAAAGATTGGTAAACCTTTGCTTTCTTCGGAAGCAACAACATGTTGGTATATGGTAAGCGGGCCATTGGTGGTAATACTGTCGTTTAAAATAACGCGGGTTATCACCAGTCCATTAAGCGAAATGTTATTTTTTTGCAGCAGGCTTACCGCCGCTGCCAGCTCGGTTTTATTGCTATCGCTGTAATCGCGTTTAACGCGGTTGATGCAGCCGTTATCTTCGCCATAATTACCCGAAAGTTCGCCTTTTTTGCACGAAGCAAAGGTCATTAATGCCAGTAGCACTAAACAGTAAAACTTTTTCATGAAGCGTAAAGTATTGAGGTTTAGAGTGTATTACGCAAAGTGAGAGGGATGTGTAACAGGGAGGTGGTAAATTCTTACAACATGTCATTGTGAGTAAGTAAACGCCGAGGCATCTGAAGGAGATATGGCATCACCATTTTGTCATCCTGATGAACGAAGCATCTTCTTCGCTCTGTATAGCGGCCATGCTTGTTGAAGAAGATCCTTCGCTATCGCTCAGGATGACAACGTTTTTTAACTTGTCATGGGTAGGAACGAAGCAATCGTGAACTATACAGGGCGGACCTGCAAATAGGGGATTGCTTCGTACCTCGCAATGACGTATGGAGACCGTTTATTACTTCTGCCTAAACCAAACCTGTACCGGCGCACCCGAAAAATCGAAATGTTCGCGCAGTTTATTTTCAATAAAACGGTAGTACGGCTCTTTTACATACTGCGGCAAATTGCAGAAAAACGCGAACATTGGCGACGTGCCTGCAATTTGGGTAATGTATTTAATTTTAACGTATTTGCCTTTTATTGATGGTGGGGGATAGTTTTCGATAATAGGCAACATCACCTCGTTCAGTTTTGAAGTAGGGATTTTGCGGGCGCGGTTTTGGTAAACCTGGTTGGCTACATCAATCACTTTTAATACCCTTTGTTTTTCGGTTACCGAAGTAAACACGATAGGCACATCGGTAAAAGGAGCAATTTTATCGCGGATCTGCTCTTCAAAAACTTTAATGGTTTTGCTGTTTTTCTCGATCAGATCCCATTTGTTCACCACGATAACGATGCCTTTTTTATTCTTCTCGGCCAGGTGGAAGATGTTGATATCCTGCGATTCAAAACCTTCAACAGCGTCGATCATCAAAATCACTACATCGGCTTCTTCCAGGGCTTTGATGGTACGCATTACCGAGTAAAACTCGATGTTTTCCTTCACCTTGGTTTTTTTACGCAAACCGGCGGTATCAACCAGCATAAAATCATGTCCGTACTGGTTATAGTGGATATGGATCGAATCGCGGGTAGTACCTGCAATTGGGGTAACTATGTTACGGTCTTTACCTATCAGGGCATTGATGATAGATGATTTACCCACGTTAGGACGGCCAACAATGGCGTATTTAGGGCGGGTATTTTCTTCCAGCTCTTCTTCTTCAAAGTGTTTTACCACTTCGTCCAGAAGCTCGCCGGTGCCAGAGCCTGTCATAGATGAGATAGTGAAAATCTCACCAAGGCCAAGGCTGTAAAATACCATGGCATCGGCAACCTGGTTGTTGTTATCCAGTTTATTTACCACCACAAAAACAGGCTTTTTGCTTTTGCGCAGACGGTTGGCAATATCATCATCCAGATCGGTAATGCCGGTAGTTACATCAACCACAAACAACACCACGGTAGCTTCTTCAATGGCGATATCTACCTGCTCGCGAATGGCGGCTTCAAAAACATCGTCGGAGTTGGCTACGTAGCCTCCGGTATCAATAACGGTAAAATTATGGTTAAGCCACTCGGCCAGGCCGTAATGCCTGTCGCGGGTAACACCGCTAAAGTCGTCTACAATAGCTTTACGGCTTTCGGTTAAGCGGTTATATAATGTTGATTTGCCTACGTTGGGCCTGCCCACAATGGCTACTATGTTACTCATATTTTTTTGTTAAGAGTCAGGATGCAAGAAATCAAGATTCAGGAATACAAATCTATTTAACTTAACCGCTGCTTCTACGAAATTTTAAATTTTTATTAATGGTAGATCAAGATACCGGAACAATCCTGCATCCTGATTCTAAAAGTCTTGATTCTATCCTTCTTATTCGTACCCGAATTGTTTCAGGTAGTTTTTCTTGTCGCGCCAATCGGGAATTACTTTCACGAAAGTTTCGAGGAAAATTTTGCGTTGGAAAAAGTCTTCCATCGATCGGCGGGCGTAGGTGCCCACAATCTTCAGCATTTCGCCGTTTTTACCGATGAGGATATTTTTTTGTGATTCGCGCTCAACAATGATCTCTGCACTGATGCGGTAAAGTTTTTCGCCTTCTAAAAATGAAGTAACGATAACCTCGGTGCTATAAGGAATTTCTTTTTTGTATTGCTTAAACACCTGCTCGCGGATCATCTCCGAAGCGAAGAAACGGTCGTTACGATCAGTCAATGCATCTTTTTCGTAATAGGCCGGGTGCTCGGGAAGGTTCTCGATCACAAAATCCATAATGGCTTTGATATTGTGACCATGCAAAGCCGAGATAGCGAAAATGGCTTTCGGGTTCAGTTTTTCCTGCCAAAATTCAACTTTCTTTTTAACGGTTTCCTCATCGCTTTGGTCAATTTTGTTGATGAGGATGGCGAGAGGTGCATCAGATTTTTCAAGTTTTCGCAATACGTCGGCTTCGTCGTATTCTTCGTAGATATCGGTAACGAGGAGGATCAGGTCGGCATCCACAATCGAGCCATCCACCTGGTGCATCATGCTTTCGTGCAAAGCATAGTGCGGTTTGATCACACCCGGCGTATCCGAAAATACGATCTGGTAGTTTTCATCATTCACAATTCCCAAAATACGGTGACGCGTAGTTTGTGCTTTAGGGGTGATAATTGACATTTTTTCGCCCACCAGCGCATTCATAAGGGTTGATTTCCCCGCGTTGGGCTTACCTATTATACTTACAAAACCTGCCTGATGAGCCATAAAAAATAATTAAAAATATATTTGGACTGCAAAGAAACGAATTATATCTTTGCAGTCCAATTAAAACGGAGTGCAAATTTGCATTTTGATAATTGGAAGGACCTTTCCGGGGTTATGGCCGGATCTTAAAATATATAGCACATTAATACAGTGCGGGATGGAGCAGTTGGTAGCTCGTCGGGCTCATAACCCGAAGGTCGTAGGTTCGAGTCCTGCTCCCGCTACAAAGTAAAAAGCCTTGGGTTGAAAAATCTGAGGCTTTTTTGTTGAGTTCGAGTTGCGTTTTCAAGGTATTGAGTATATTTTTCAGTACTTACCAAAAGACGCTGAAAAAGATATATTTATATAGAATGACGCATGTTGGGAATATTCCGCATATTCTTGCAAACGGAATAACTCATCAACGTTCAGCAAAATAGCAATGAAAATTATGTTTCGATCGGTGCCGGTGGCTTAATATCAAAAAGAGAAAATGTTTTTTTGTCAAACGGCAATACTTTGGGAGATTACATTCCATTTTATTTCGGTCCAAGAATGCCAATGCTTTATGTAATAAAACTTGGTGCGCAAAGTGTGTTATATAATTTAAAGCAAACATCATCAGAAGATGTTATATATTGTATCACGAGCGTTGAGCAGATACTTGAACATCAACTTGAGTTTGTATTTTCGAATGGACATGCGGTAAGTGATCTGACCGATTTTTTTGATGGAACAGATGTTGGTAGTATCGCCGAAATAATTGATATGCAGGCAGTAAATGCACGTTATTGGCGAGATGAAAATGATCTTGATTTAAAAAGAAGAAAGGAAGCTGAGTTTTTGGTATTAGGAGATATACCTGCAAGTGCCATATTAGGCTTTGTTGTTTATAATGAAAATGTAGAGCAAAAGTTATTGAAACTGGGCATTGATAAAGGTAAAATAGCGGTTAAACCAAGTTACTATTTTTGAAAGAATGATCAGATATACCGAAGGTAATATATTAGAAAGTGAAGCTGATGCTTTGGTAAACACTGTAAACACTGTTGGGGTTATGGGAAAAGGTTTGGCTTTGCAGTTTAAAAAAGAATTTCCTCACAATTTCAAGGTTTATCAACAAGCATGTAAGAGCAAAAGCTTCAAAATAGGCGATTTGATAGTTACTGAAGATGATTCGCTGCTGTATGGCAAAAAAATAATTATTGACCTGCCTACAAAAACAGATTGGCGTAAACCATCGGAGTACAGTTATATTGAAACAGGTTTAAAACGATTAGCGTCACTTATACAAGAAAAACAACTCAAATCTATCGCTATACCTCCATTAGGCACCGGGCATGGCGGGTTGGAATGGGCCAAGGTACAAAGCCTGATAGAGGCAGCATTAAAGAATACAGACAGTGATATACTGGTGTACTTACCTAATGCTGTGATTAAAGAGGCCATGAAAGAAGAACGCGCAAAACTAACCCCCGCAAGAGCCATGTTATTAGCCGTTTTATTTGACTTAGCCAAAAGCGGGGAGTTTGTATCTGAGTTCGCAGCCGAGAAAGTTGCTTATTTTTTACAACGCTTTGGAGCAAAAAATGAGTTTAAGTTAACCTTCGAGCCTAATTTTTATGGCCCGTATTCAGGAAAAGTACGACGCGTGCTTTATTATCTTAATGGAAGCTACATTACCGGCTATAGCGCCATGGATAAAAAGCCTTTTGAAGAATTAGGAATTATGATGGACGCGGAAGCAGATGTCTTAGCATACCTGAACCAGGAACCCAATCTCAGATATCTTGATATCGTAAATAAAACTAAAGATTTTTTATCGGGATTTTATTCGGCTTTTGGGTTAGAACTCTTATCTACCATAGACTTTCTATCGTTAAAGTTTAAAACTAAAAATTTAGATGAGATACTAACACATTTGAAAGATTGGAGCAACAGAAAGCAAACCATGTTTTCGAATAAAAGATTTATTGAACAGGCAATAGCAAGGCTTGAAGGATATAATTTAGAATAGCAATTCGAGTGCTACTCCCGCTACAAAGTAAAAAGCCTCAGGTCGAAAGATTTGAGGCTTTGTTTGTTACGTGTGCAATTATCCGGCATGCCCGTTTGAGGAAATTAAACTTTAAGCAGTAAGGTGATGACCTGTTGAAGTTTGATTATAGTAACTAAACGCCTAAGGCGAAGAACTACGGTTCAAAACCTCTAAATTTTAGTCAGCATAGTGTTTGCGAAAAAGACAACATTTATCATTTGTTTAATGTGTTAAAATTGAGAATTTTAGCAGTTAAATAAACCAGTTATGAAATTAAGGATAGTTTTATCATTTTTCGCGTTAATCACATGGCTTACCGCGTTTGGCCAGGAAAAGCCGAATCCTGCTATTGTTGAAAAAGGCTTAATTAAAATATCTGTCATGTACCCGTATGCCGAAGGTAAAACCTTCAATATGGAGTATTATGAAACAAAGCACATGCCGATGGTAGCCGGTTTTTTGGGCTCAAATTTGGTTAAATACACCATCGAAAAAGGAATTGCCAGTGGTATTCCTAACCAGCCGTTGCCTTTTATGGCAATCGGCACTTTTTATGTAAAAAGCCTGAGCGATTACCAGGCAGCTATCGCACCAAATAGGGATGCCATTCGGGCCGATTTTACAAACTACACCAATATCAGTCCGGTGATTTTGGTAAGTGAGGTGATTAAGTAAGCATAATTCGATACCGGACAATCGATGTTCGGTATCGTTACAAAGTTTGCAGGGTTCGTTTTTGTAAAGTGTTGTAAATAAGTTTATTGTTGGTGTGGAACAAGACTTGAGGTAAATAACCGAATGATCCGTTATCAACTTTTTATTAGCACACCAGCGTTGCTTTTCCTGTTGGCTGCGTCCGTATGGCTGGCCGTTAGCCTACGGCTATGGTTTTCTCCTAAAAACAACAAAAACGTTAATCGCCTGCTTGCTCTTATACTGATCATAATTTTACTTTGGCTGATCGGAACGGTTTGTATCAACACCCAACCTGAAAATCATTTTAAACAATGGAGCTGGTTACCCACCCGGTTTTTCCTTAGCCTTGGCCCGCTGATATTCTTTTTTGTTAGGAGCATAGCCCTGCCCGAAGAGACGTTTAAAACTAAAGAACTGTGGCATTTCAGTCCCTTATTACCGGAGCTGGGCTTACATATAGTGGAAGTTATTCAAAGCGCAAACTCTGATGCAGCCACCTATAATACTCCGGTGTATAAGCAATGGAGCCCGGTGCTGCAATTACTGGCCTGCATTTCAATTGCTATCTATTTGTATCGCTGCTCAAAACTGGTTAAATATTCTGCAAAGGCAGATGTTAATAAGCTATCCGGCAGGCAATCGTTACGGGTGGATCTGTCATCGACAGATAAGCTGATTCAAAAAGGCTATTGGCTGCGGCATCAAATGAAAACGCACCGGTATTACCAGGATGCAGAACTCAACTTAAACTCGCTGGCCAAAACACTTGGCATCTCTATCCACGAACTATCGAAAATCATCAATACCGGCCTGCGAAAAAACTTTAATGATTTTGTTAATGAATTCCGGATCCAGGATGTCATCCGGAAAATGAGGGATCCGGGGTACGATAGGATAACCCTTTTGGGCATCGCTTACGATTGTGGCTTCAATTCAAAATCTACTTTTAACCGCACCTTTAAACAAATTACAGGCAAAAGCCCGGCAGAATATAAGACTGAGCTGAAAAATAAGCGCCCAAATCATGATTTGAAGCGCCTGGCACCAACTGCAGCTATAATTTCGGATCATAAAACCAATCCTGTATGGGCTGGTGATAAATTAAACCGCAATTATATGTTTCGTAATTATCTGAAAATTGCATGGCGCAATATGCTGTATAACAAAGTTTACAGCGCTCTGAACATTGTTGGGCTCGCAGCCGGTATGGCGGTGGCGCTGCTGATTGGTTTATGGGTAACTGATCAATATTTGTACGACCGGTTTTTGCCCGATTATGCCCGGTTGTACCAGGTAGAAATGAACCTCACTTCACAGCACAATGGTACATCTACCCAAACATCCATAGCGCTGCCGCTGGTTGATGTGTTGCGAAAGGAAATTCCGGGTGTGCAGTATGTGGCCGAGACCGACAATATAGGCCGGATGAACCATGGTTTGTTGGTGGGTGATAAAAAGCTGTACCTGGAAGGCGGTGCCGCCGGTCCCGATTTTTTTAAAATATTTCAATATCCTTTTGTGAAGGGAGATGCCAACTCGGCTTTGAAGGATACCTATTCCATCGTTATTACAGAATCGACAGCTAAAGCATTATTTGGCTATGCCGACCCGATGGGAAAGGCAGTGCGTTTTGATAATGCGCAAAACATGACCGTTACCGGCGTTATTAAAGATCTGCCGGCAAACGCAACGCTTAAATTTAATTATTTAACGCCATTTGCCTACAGTGAAGCAACCCAGGGGTGGATAAAGGAAGGGCGTACCAAGTGGACGTATAATTCATTTTCGGCTTATGTGGCCTTGCAACCTGGCGTAAATTATGCACAGATTGCACCGAAAATAAGGGATCTGGTTGATAAAAGAAGCCCGGAGATGCGATCACTTAAGCCAGAGGTATTTATGCATCCCCTGGCCGACTGGCACCTGTACAATGATTTTAAAAACGGAAAAGTGGCCGGCGGATTTGTGGATTACGTACGATTGTTCGGTATTATCGGCATCCTGGTATTGGCAATAGCCTGTATTAATTTCATGAACCTTTCAACCGCCCGATCAGAAAAACGGGCGCGCGAAGTTGGTGTTCGCAAAGCTATCGGCTCCGGGCGCATTGACCTCGTTTACCAGTTTTTGCTCGAGTCGGTATTAATCACGTCTATATCATTTCTGTTGTGCCTTCTTTTTGTTCAACTGGCGCTTCCGTCTTTCAACGCTTTAACAGGCTCATACATCCAAATCCCCTATGGCAACGTGGCTTTTTGGTGTATCATGATTGCCTTTGTGCTGTTAACCGGCTTAGCCGCCGGAAGCAGGCCTGCGTTTTACCTTTCTTCATTTAGCCCCGTAAAAGTGCTGAAAGGAAGTATCCGGATAGGCAAAGCCGCAACGCTGCCCCGTAAAATATTGGTGGTTGTACAATTTACCTGCTCGGTAGCATTGATTATCAGTACCGTAATTGTTTACCAGCAAATACAATTTGTGAAAGATCGCCCAACCGGCTACAATGCCAACCGTTTGGTAATGACTGATATGAACGGCGATCTTTCCCCACATTATGAGGCTTTGAAAAATGAACTGCTATCATTAGGCCTGGTAGAGAGCGTAGCATCATCAACATCGCCGGCAACGCAGGTATACAGCCATTTTTCGCTGGAGAAATGGCCCGGCAAGAATGCCGGAGACGAACAGGTGAATATTGGTGCGATATGGGTATCGGATGATTATTTTAAAACCCTGGGCATAACCTTTGCCGAAGGACACAATTTTACGGGCACCTGGAAGAGCGACACCTCGAATGTGATCGTAAATGAAGCTTTCGTAAACCGTATCGGCCTTCAAGATCCGGTTAACCGGCTTATAAAAGTTAATTTTGGCAACACACCTGTAAAAATTATCGGTGTGGTAAAAGATGCACTAATGGAATCGCCCTATACACCGGTGGCTCCGGCTGTTTTCGGTCATAGCCCTTATGGTTTTGTAATCACCTATCGTTTGCCAAAAAATGTGAATACACATACGGCAATAGAAAAAATAGGCAAGGTGTTTCAAAAGTATAACCCGGCTTTTCCTTATCAATATAAGTTTATAGATGATGAGTATGCGCAAAAATTTAACCTCGAGGTACTTGTAGGCAAACTGGCTGGCGTTTTTGCCGCCCTGGCCATATTTATTTCCTGCCTGGGCTTGTTTGGCCTGGCCGCTTATGTAGCCGAGCAACGTACCAAAGAGATTGGCATCCGCAAAGTTTTAGGCGCATCAATTGCGCAGGTTTGGATGCTGCTTTCGCGCGATTTTGTAGTGCTGGTTATCATCAGTTGCCTCATTGCTTCGCCTCTTGCGCTTTACTTTTTGCAGCATTGGCTTCAAAAATATGCCTATCATGTTAGTATCGGTTTGGGGGTATTTATTGCATCGGGAATAGCGGCCATCGTTATTACCCTGGTTACTATCAGCTTCCAGGCAATAAAAGCTGCGTTGACCAATCCGGTGAAAAGTTTGCGGAGTGAATGATTGGTATCATCTATCAAAAGCAATCAGACTTAGCTCAGAGCACCTTTTTTAGTATGGGGTTTTGTTAAACATTATTTAAACGTTCCGGGTAAAAGTCCGGAACGCTTTTTGGGAGACAGAAGGTTTAGTAGAGCCTTGAATTAGTATATATGGTGTCATGGCAGTTCGCGCCAATGGCCGCAAACCATCACCCGGCCCTCTCCAATATGTTTTAAGCAAACTCCAGGTAAATGGAAAAATATCAATGTAAACTTTTTTATTTTTTATATTCTTAAAGCGAAAACTTCTTATATTTAGGAAGTTAAACCTTATTCGCAATAACTTATGCTTACAAAGCATCCGTACAGTTATAAGCATCAAATAGCTTTTACTTTCCCGGGAATAAGGCGGTCGCTTTATAGAAGTGCAAGGAGTGCAATTTTGCATCTTCTTATTGATGTTTTAGTCGATTTACAGACCAATCTACGCGAATGGAAGACGAAATTCAATGAAACGGAAGATTCCGGCAACGCCCTTCAGAGCAAAATACTCCAGATCTTATATAGCAAGCCATTCTCCTTCAAAAAGTTTGATTCAAAAACTCCACGTCCCAGGCGACTTGCTTATTCTCCAAACCGATAATCCCCCCCTAAATGAAAAAGCTTTTTGTAATATCATACTCACATACCTTTGCACAAGGATTGGAAATAAAAAGGCTCGTTGACCGCCTTAACAATTTAGGTGTGAATGACTATGCCGAGATTTGGTGGGACTACGAAATTCCGTCCGGCTCCATTTGGGATAAGGAAATAAGGGATAAGCTTGAAATGGCGGCCGGTTACTTTGTGCTTGGCAGCAAATCTTACATCGAAAGCGCCTATATCAGGCAGGTGGAATGGCCGATAATTGAGCGAAAAGCAAAATCGGGTGCCGCAAAATTATTCTGGACTTCATTTGATTATCCTGTAGAAAGCTATCCGCCCGAGGTATATCTTTCTTATTTTCAAACTGCGGCAGGACGTAATACTCCTTTAAATCAGGTCGATACGCAAAAGAAAAAGAATGATTTTCTTACACAGCTTGCCGAAGAGATAGCGGCTTTTCTTGTGACAGATAGTGAGCCTTTATCATTTATTGATTTACCAAAGCGTGAGCCCACGTCAAGAGAAATTGAGGCAGCCTATCTCGAGACATTGCGGAGCCAATGCGCAGAAATTGTTAGTCGTGATCGTTTTTTACCCATGCAACAGCTTTATGTGCGGTTAAAGGCCGACGAGCGAACAACCGAGGAGATCATGGCAGGAGAAGAGCTGATTAAGCGGCGCATTCAAGCGGAAATTGCTGATATCCGGTTCGATACATCAAAAAAAACAGCAGATCAGATCATTGAGGAACAGTTAAAACAACTAAAAGAAGTTGAGCAACTCCCAACAGAAGCAACTGCGAGGTTTGTAACAGGTAATTTATCAGACGATAGTTTGGAAGGTATTTTTCAGCGAAATCGTTTCCTTGTAGTTAGGGGCGGACCCGGCAGCGGCAAAACCGTTTTATGCTGGAAAATTACCGAACAGATGTTAGCCGGCTGGACAGAAGAATTTGAACTTCGGCAGGTTAAATCCATCCGGAGAATGACTGAGTTTGGCACCACGCGTTTACCCATATTAATACCAATCCGGGATTATGCTAAAGCGTGCAGGGAGCATGATGGCAACCTTACCCTGGCCGGGTTTATTGGCAATCACCTGTTAAGGGAAGACCCTGTGAACGCTGTTTATTTCAACAGGTTTTTAATAAAACAAATAGAGGACGGACGTACGGTGATTTTACTTGACGGCCTGGATGAGGTTCCTGCCATGGACCGGCACCGGATTGTTGATTCAATTCAAATTTTTCTTCGCACTTACATTAATCCAACCCTCGATAAATTCTTCGGAGATCCGGGGGATATTGGGGGTAACCAGATGGTTATCACCAGCAGGCTGGCGGGATATGAACTTGCCCCGGTAACCGATAAAGCTTTTAAACACTTTATCATCCGGCCATTTGATGAAAAAGGTATTGAAGACTATTGTCGCAACTGGGCCGAAATGGTATTTAGGCCCAGAACGCCAAATTATGGTGGAATGGCCGATAGGCTGGTTGCGATTATTTTGCGCGATTCGAATCCCACGGTTCGGGAGTTGGCCAAAAACCCGCTTTTGTTGCAGGTATTGTGCGAACTGACTGCCCCGGTAGATGTATTGGATGATTTACTTCCCGAAGATAGTTTAAACGAATTACCGCGAATAAGGGCTGAAATTTATGAACGCGCCATAACCGTTATGGCCAACCGCTGGAAACTGGCATACGAATCGGTTGCCGAAAAAAATGATTACGTAAAGCGCTTGCTCGAGCCCGGAAAAATAGAAGAGCTGCTTTCGTACATTGCTTTAGAAATGCAGCGCAATGAAGTGCTTACCAGGGCCACGCGCGAGCAATTACGCGGCTGGCTTGAAATAGCATTGGGCAAATTAGAAGGCAAGCCGGTTATGTTAATGCCCGCTGCCGAAGTAACCCAAACAATATCGGCTTTACTAAACCTCATCCGCACCCATGTTGGTGTTATTTCTGAAAGTGCGCCCGGAGTTTTCCAGTTTCATCACCTCACTTTCCAGGAGTACCTGGCCGGCCGGGCAAGCTGCCGTACATATAACGGAAAATCGTGGGAAACCGCAGCAAAAATAGGCGAGCTGTTAGCTTCTGTAGATAAAGGTTTGTTAAGCCAACGCTGGCGCGAACCACTACTGCTTGCCTTTGGCTATTTAGGTATCAGGGCAAAAACAGATGAAGCTGCGCCAAAGCCGGCAGAAGTGATGAAAGCTCTGCTTACAGTCTGGGAAAAAGAAGGTTCGGATATAACGCCGGAAGAGGTAGCCCTGCTGAGTACCTCATTATTGCTTGAATTACCGGATGATTTAATTTTAGAGTTGATGGGGCCCATAATCAGTAACCTCGTTGCATGCTATAGCACATGGTTTGGATCCGGTGCGTCTCGCGAAACCGTGAAATTTTTTATCCAGCCCCTGGTAAATCTGCGCAGGAGGTTAACCTCACAGTCTGGTTCAGACGGAAATAACCCCTTTGATATTGAAGCCGCAAATATCATTGAAAATGATTCGGTGCTAAGAGCTCCTTTAGCGAGGATTTTTGTAGATAGAGGATGGTTAACTCCTCCTATCCTGTTGGTGTTTGCTAAAGCAAGAGTGCATGATCAGGAAGCGTGGGAATGGCCGCTTCACCAGGGACTTCGGCGGGCAGTGCTTGAAAAAGAGGATTTGGAACCAAGGGTATTAGCAAACTTGTCTGCGCCAGATGCTTCAGAAAGTATTCAAAAACGAATTAACTATGACAGAGCTCTTGATGTATGGCGCGAGCAAAAAAGAGCGGATGATGAGCGGGTTGCCCGTCCTGAATTATTTAAGGTGCCAGAAATACAACATGTGCTTAACTCTGCCGGGGCAATCCGCAATCAAAGCCCTGCAACATTACGAATGCTGATTGCGCTATGCGGTGGTTTTTCTGATTTTCAATGTTCCCGCTGGATAAAAGAATACGCGGATATGGCTGTTTTTTTGCAGCAGCAAGATGCTATTCGTGAAAATCGTATAAATGAAGCCCCCGAAATATTTCTTCCACGTTGGGGGGGAGAGGATGTAGTTTACAATATGGCAGTATACCTGGATACGCAACAGGGCGGACGCCGTTCTTTAGTTAATGAGCCGGTAAATTTTATGACCGAAAATATTTCGCATGACCCATCCGAAACCTTGCTGCCAGTGTTAAAAGCCTTAATAACGGGAGAAAGTGACAAAAAAATAGTGAAACTTCTACGGCAAATTGTTGCTCTTGATAATGAAGCTGAGATTGCCGCAGAAGCCTGGATAGCATTATTGGCTATTGGGCAGGCCCCTCCTTTTCCTGGTAATTCGGTATTTGCAGAGCACATATACTGGCACTGTGGCCGGATAGTTGATGAGTTGCGCGATGTGGTAGTTCGTTTTGCGCATCGTTCAAAGGGAAATAATGAGAGTAAAAAAAAGGCAGATCAGACCGAAACAGGAGAGAACATCTGGTCGATATTGGCCCAATGGCTTCCAACTTTACCCGAACCTGAGGCGGTTACAATCTTTAGGTTTGTGATGGAGGCACTTATTGAGGCAACGGGCGAGCCGGTTAAACCTGAGTTGAAATGGAAAGGTGCGCCTAATTCACCAATGAACCTGGCAATTTGGGGTGAAGCATGGGCTGTGCTGCTATGTGGCCGGAGTGACGATGCTACATATAATCTTGCGGTCGGTTTGGATACCATGAAGTTTGCTTCCGAGCCGATCGAAATATTCCGTCAGTGTGAAGCAATTATAAAATCTGCAAATATCCGGTTTGCACCCGGCGTTGACGGCACCCTGATTGCACCGCCCCGCTTTGACTCAAATTTAGCTGCTATAAACTATTTTTGCGCGGTTGTTCAATTTTTATGTGAAACTTCAGGCATGCACGATCCCAGACTTGGAGCGGCGTTATTTGACGAGATAACCTCTGATCTTTTTAAAGCGCGTGAAGATCTCCCTCCGATGATTATACTCTTGGCGGCCTATCTCGATGCGTTGAATGAAGATGGCTTTTCTATGTCTCCGGAAGAATTCGAGAGATTGCTCGAAATGTTCTCCGCAATTGATGAAGTTGAATTTCACCTGGCCGATAAATGGAAGTTAGCAGAGCTTTTATCTAACGATGATACGGCTCTTTCAGTTTCGTCCCGCTCACATTTTGATATCATTGCCGATATTTGTCGTTTGGACAATTTATCTTATACCGACGAATGGAAGGCTTTCACAATATTTTTGGCTGCTAATGTTATAAAAAAACTGGATAACAAACTCGGCTCTCGGGAAGATATATGGCTTCAACTGCAATCAGATGTACAAGCAGAAGCAAAAACGCTGTCCCAAACTTTGGCAACTTTGTTGACTCGCGCCGAGGATGGCCGGTTAACCATGAATAAAACGGTCACAAGGGTAGTTGAAGCAATTGCGTTTATAAACTCAAAAACCGCCAGGGACGTACTTAGCTGTGTTGTGCCTTTGATCAGTAGCACCACTCCATCAGAAATTCCGGTATTACGATCCTGGATTGAAAAAAAATGGCAACGTAACATTTCCGATCAAACCGTCATTTTTTTATCCCGTCACGCTGCCTTACTGATGTTTGAGCATAACCCAATTCCGGAACCTTCATGGGTTCGGCCTACATTCGATTTAACTGAATATGGTGACGATGGTTCCAGAGCACGTGCTGTTTTCGCATTACGAGGACCTATTAGTGACATAAAACGTGGGATCAGGAAGCAGTCGGTTTCGGCGTTGGGGTTCGATGTGTTAAAAGAAATTATTGATTACTGCATTGAAAAACCCCAAGAGCAATTTAAATATTTTGACGATGTTGATTTTGACGACCCAAATGTTATTGACTGGTTGAATAGTTATTCTCATCAAGCATTGAAAGATTATTCAGTGTTACATTATATTTTTGGTTGGGGAACTTGGACTTATGAGGTATTAGAAGCATTTGCCGATTCGCTTATTAAGGGATCGATCAGTTGGAATGACGCATTTATAATAGGTTATGGAATACTTGTTTATCATCAAAATGGAGTTATTCCCGTTTCTCTTCATAACATCATTCGTGAAAAAGCGGTATCTAACAAAGTTACCGCATATTTGCTCCCGGAAACGGAATCTTACAAGATGGTTGTAGATGTCGGACTTCGGGCAATTGCAGAATTAGGATTAACAAAACCACATGATAGGGCTTCTTCGATTCTACGTGCCGATTGTTTGTCTATTAACGCCGGGCACTGGGCCAATAGTTTTGGTTTTGCCGAGGTATGTGCCGATATTGCCGCATCAGATCTGCAGTGGCAGGACACCACACCTGAGGACTGCTGGGAATATGTTGAAAAACATTTTGACGACGATCGTCTGTTTGAGCTCTTTTTTTATTGGCTTGTAAAAGAGCTTGATACATTTTTACAGCGACTTTCACTCGGCAATTTCCCCGTCGAGCCGTGTGACGTTTATTCCACGAGTTTAAGAAATGCACTGTTAAGCGTTCTTTGCGTAATGTCGGAGCGAAAGAGAGATGAGCTTGCACTTTTGACAGCTGATCTTGAAGAGCAAGGGGTGCGTTTTTCAACGCTACTTCTGGATGCGGCAATTCCTTACGGTAAACTCCGGTCGAGAGTTGCAGCAGTTACTTTACTGAGTCGGTTGCCTGGGCTAAATGCTACTGAGATAAGTAAAATTATGCCGCAGGCTTTGGGTGCCGATGAACAGATGAGAAACCGTACACTCCTTTTACTCCCGAGGTTCAGGGATTTTGAAATAAGTGAATCTTTTATTGATGAGATTTTTGCCAGATTAAAAGGTGATAGCCCTGCTTCTTTAACCCTGGCCTATGCAAACCTGCTTATTAATTTTTTGAAAGCGAATAAGGTAAATAGCGCCAAAAAGCAAAGGGAAATTATAAATGCGCTCAGAAATGCAGCCACAGATTTGAAGAATATCCGGTTACTTTCACATCTTGGCGGCTCTGGGTCAACAAATTCACCACGCCGGGTTGTTCACGATGGGCGGCTTGACCAGGCTTTACTTGCTGTGATAGGAAAAAGCTATTCTGTTTTTTTTGCAAATGTATAATTGAGGCATATAGTTTATCAGCAGTATGTTTTGGCTTAGTAAAGCTGATAAGGTTTCGCGTTTAAGATTTACTGCAATGAAAATTGTCAGCCTAATAAAGGCTAAGTATGCACAATCGGTATAATAGCCACTAATCGGCCAACAGCAAAAATCTGCCGACAACGCCCGTGTTTTTACCTATAAAAAAGGCCTTTTTATCTCATATTCCTTAAATCAGCGATAATTTACCCCCGGTCGATTTTTTCTGCACGCCCGTCTATTGCTTTTGCCCGGCCGGTTTTGCCATGCTTTATTTGCACGTAAAACCAGTAAATACAATGAAAAAACTATATATCCTGTTGCTGTGTCTTTTTTCGCTCACAGCAGCAAAAGCAAGCAGCCTCAGTACAGATGCCTCCTCATCCATAACCGGTACGGTTATCGATTCACTTAGCCAAAAGCCTGTTGATTATGCTACTATATCGTTATATGACCAGGCAACCGGCAAACTCCTTAATGGTACCATAACCGCAGCCGATGGCAAGTTCTCTATCGGGAAACTGGCTGCCGGTACCTATAAATTAAAAATCAGTTTTTTGAGTTATGCTGATAAAACTATCGCTAACCTAAAAGTTGGCGATGGCGGTTCATTAAAGCTTGGCCGCGTTTTGCTTAGTCCGGACAGCCGTTTGCTGAACGAGGTAAAGGTTACCGGCAAAAAGGCTCTGGTTGAAGAAAAGATTGACCGCACCGTGTACAACGCCGAAAACGACCTCACCACCCGCGGCGGCGATGCCACCGATGTGATGAAGCGGGTGCCTATGGTATCGGTAGATCTGGACGGAAACGTAAGCGTGCGCGGAAGCGGAAACATTAAAGTGCTTATTAACGGCAAACCCTCAGCAATGGCCTCAGCCAGTGTTGCCGATGCTCTGAAGCAAATCCCTGCCGATTTGATTAAAAGCGTGGAGGTAATTACATCGCCTTCGGCAAAATACGATGCAGAAGGCTCGGGCGGGATCCTCAACATCATATTGAAGCAAAATACCTTGCAGGGTTTATCGTTAAACCTTAATACAACAGCCGGTACGCGGGGCAGTAACCTTGGCCTTAATGGCAATTACAAAACCGGTAAGCTCAATTTTTCACTTGGAGGTTTCGGCCGCTCGGGTTATAATACCCCCGGCGATTTTACCAACAGCCAAACCGTTACCGATCTGGCAACAAGCAATACCTTTTTAACCACTCAATCGGCCAATACGCATAACAAATATTTATTTGGCCGCTATAATGTGGGTGTTGATTATGATATAAGCGAACATAACTCACTTAGCCTTGGTGTGGTATTGGGTGCCAATAATCGCCCCACTACACAGGATGATTTTTTAACGCAAAGCTATCTTAATAACCAGCTCAGCAGTTCATCCCTGCAGCGCAATAAAATCACCAATAACTCAACCTCGGTTGATGCTACGTTAACATACACATTAACAGGCAAAAAGCCAGATCGTGAATTTAGTTTCCTTACCGAATTCAGCCAAAACAACCGCGACAATAATTTTGAGAATATTTTTCTTGATCAAACTAACGGAGCAACAACCGGAGGTTTAAAAAACGATAATAATGCCATAAACAGGGAGTTTACCCTCGAGGCCGATTATCAAACCCCGCTGGCAAAAAACCAATTGCTTGAGTTTGGCGCAAAGGATATTATCCGTACCGTAAGCAGCGATTACACTTACCTTACTGCCGCAGATGGTACGCTTAACTACGTACCGGTTTCGTCGGCCAGTTTGTCAAACGCGTTTAATTATAAACAAAACGTGGCATCGGCCTATGCTTCCTTTACTTTTAATCCCTTTAAAAACTATACCGTTAAAGCCGGTACGCGTTATGAGTATACTACCATTAATGCCGATTTTCAGAACGGAGCCGCGGTAAATATTCCTGACTATGGCATCCTGGTGCCCAGCCTCAACATCTCAAAAAAATTCGGTAATGGCGATATTCTTAAACTGGGCTATAACCGCCGGATCCAGCGCCCTTCTATCGAGTTTTTGAACCCCAATATCCAGGCTTCAAACCCGCTGAACATTAGTGCCGGTAACCCTGCTTTACAGCCCGAGTTTACCAACAACTTTGAGCTGGCTTACAGCACCAATATCAAAAATAACCACTTCAATATTTCGGCTTTTATGCGTAATACCAATGATGCTATCCAAACCATCCGGAGCACCATCGGCGATACCATCAAAACCAGTTATCAAAACCTGGGTAAGCAAAACGCCTATGGCATGAGCCTTTCGGCCAATATTGCTATCAGCAATAAACTTAACCTGAACGGCGGCCTTGATCTGTATCATTTAGATCTCGACAATAAAAATCCCGATCCGCTTTTCCGAGCCTCAAATAGTGGCTGGGTGGCCAACTACCGCTTGTTTGGCAGCTATGATCTTTCGGATAATTACTCGCTACAGGCCTTTGCGTTCCGCCGTTCGCGCCAGATTCAGTTGCAGGGTTACCAGGGTAGCTTTGGGGTGTATAACCTCAGTATCAACAGAAAATTTGCCAATAAAAAAGGCAGTATCGGTATTGGTGCCGATAATTTCCTAACCAACGGGCTGCATATCCCAACGGTTGTTAACTCGGGCAATATCAACCAAAACTCGGTAAACATTATGTACAACCGCAGCTTTGAAATAACGTTTAGCTACAAGTTTGGTGGTTTATCGCAGGCAAAACCTAAGAAGCCTAAGAAAACTATTAACAATGACGATTTGAAGGAGGGGAGCAGCAATAATAGTAACTAAGCGGAGTTAGAGATAAGAAAAATCACTCCAAATAATAAAAAATGTCATTTCGATAGAGCGGCGGGAGGACTGTGAGGTGGCGAAAGAGAAATCTTCTACGCCCTGCAAGCCGAATGCATGGTTTAAAAGCAGGACGTAGAAGATTTCTCTTTCGCTCCCGCGCGCTTTCTTATCCCGGCTCTATCGAAATGACATTAAGGTTTTCTTATCCCGAATTCACGTTAATTAAGCAAGGCTGGAGATAAAGAAAATCATTGCAGGTTCGCTCAAATTTAATATGTTTGGCGCTATGAACCAGCAACATCAACCTGTAAATTCTGCAGGGCGGATCCTTACCGCAAGCCTCATCGGCACCACTATTGAGTTTTTCGACTTTTATATTTATGCCACAGCTGCCGTTCTGGTTTTTCCGAGGCTGTTTTTCTCCTCCGCCGATCCTACCTCGGCCACTTTAGAATCGTTGGCAACATTTGCGCTGGCATTTATTGCACGCCCGATTGGTGCAGCCATATTCGGCCACTTTGGAGATCGTAAAGGACGAAAGGCCACCCTGGTTGCCGCCCTCATGACCATGGGACCATCAACGGTTGCAATAGGTTTGTTGCCCGGCTATGCATCCATAGGCATTGCAGCGCCATTACTGTTGGCGTTGTTTCGTTTTGGCCAGGGTTTGGGTTTAGGCGGCGAGTGGGGTGGAGCTGTGTTGCTGGCTACAGAAAACGCACCTGCGCATAAAAAAGCATGGTATGGTATGTTTCCGCAATTAGGAGCACCTATTGGCTTCCTGTTATCAAGCGGGATATTTACTATACTGGGCGAAACCATGAGCGATAGTAATTTTATAAGCTACGGCTGGCGCATCCCTTTTATTGCCAGCGCGCTGCTGGTGTGGATAGGGCTGTATGTGCGTTTAAAAATCTCCGAAACGCCCGAGTTTGTGAAAATGATTGATAATGAAAAGCAAGCTAAAGTACCCTTTGCCGATGTTTTTGTTAAGCATACAGCTGCTATTACATTAGGCACACTTGCTACGGTTACAACTTTCCTGCTTTTTTACCTTATGGCGGTGTTTACATTAAGCTGGGGCACTTCTGTACTGCATTATACTAAAAGCAGTTTCCTCATTATACAAATGATCTCGATGCTGCCTTTTGGTTTGGGCATACCGCTATCGGCCAAACTTGCCGATAAATACGGGCGTAACCGGATGCTGATAGCCGCAACAGGGGCCATCATCATATTCGGGCTTGTTTTCGCCCCGTTTTTCTCTACAGGCAGTTTGGTTATCACCGCCGTATTTTTATCTGTTGGTATGTTTTTAATGGGGCTTACTTACGGGCCTATAGGTACAGCGCTTGCGGGTATCTTTCCGCCATCGGTACGTTATACGGGGGCTTCGCTGGCATTTACGCTTGCCGGTATTTTAGGAGCCTCGTTAACTCCTTACATCGCAACCACGCTGGGGCATAAGTACGGCCTGGCATATGTAGGTTATTATTTAACTGCTGCTGCCGTAATAACGCTGCTTGCTTTATTGGCATCAGCAAAAATGATGAAGCAACAGGCCGAATAACACCATTAAAACGCCTCATTCAACCCCAAAAAGAAACCTTTCGAGCCATACTTACCAAAAGCATAATCCAAACAAAGATTGGTACGTGTGGCTTTGTTAAACAGCACGCGTAAACCACCACCATAACCCGGCTGAAATTGCTTAAATATTTTGGTGCCCGATTCATCATTGGCGGTTTGCAGGTTGCCAAACACCACGCCGCTTACAAATTTGTTGCGCAGGATAGGGAAGCGGTATTCGACTTCGCTATAGTTGTATTGTGTGCCCTTAAAGTATTGAACCACATAACCGCGGCCACTCCTGAAGCCTGCATCTTTACCGGTACCGGCCAATTCGAGATAAGGGATATTACCGCTGATGAGGTATGAGCCCCAGTTCCAGAAGGCGACAACATGCTCCGGGTTTACCGATGAAAGACTGAAGTATTTCCTGAAATCTGTAGTGAACTGTATCGCGTTTCGCGAACTGCCCATCCATGATTGGTTGATGCGGAAACCCGCATCGGCATAAATGCCATGATAGGCGCGGTTCTGGTTGTCGCGGGTGGTGTATTGCAGGTTGAAAAGCAGGCCGTTGGCGGCGTAATGATCGCGGGCAAAGCCGTGGCGGTCGCTGTAAATATTATAGGGTGTAAAATCGGTTGTTGATTTGGTGTCTTCAATTTTCCGGCGGATATCGAAAGATGCACCTGCACCGATGAAGAGGCCTTTATCTATTTCTTTATAAACCTTTTCGCGGATGTTATAGTATTGTGAGTGCAGGGCCCGGCCTTTACGCTCGGGATTGGCCAGCACCTGGTCGGCTGCGCTGCCGTTTGATGCCTGGCCTATACCCAAACCATAATCGGGCGATACCGTTTTGGCTGCAACCAAATTGCCCTGAAAATTCCAGTTATTACCCGGCGTGTATATGTTGTGGTTAATATAAAAATAAATGATGCCTTTTGTGGTGATGGATGCCGACGTAGCGGCTACCGAAAGAAGCGTGTTAGGATCATCGCCCAGCTTTTTACCGGCTACGGCTTTAATGCCTATTTGCGAGCCGATGGTTGGGTTGGATGCCACATTGGGAATAACCGTAATGCCTGATGATTTTTTATTGGGAGCATCTGCCGGTTTACCGGGATGAAAGATGTTCCGCATCAGATCGCCAAAATCATATTGTTTATAAAGGGTATCAGTAGCTTTAACCGGTTTTGGCTCATTTTTATGCAATGAATCAACCTTAGTTGTATCAGACGGTACCTGCACCTGGGCGTAGGCATGGTTTGTTATTACACTTAAAACTGTAAATAAAGCAAGGCCGAATAAGTGACGGAATATTTTATATAATGATTTACGCTGCACGTTAAAATATGTAAATGTTTTAAAATCAATTTATTATGTTTTAACTGTGATAGCGGCGGGTTTTGTTTTAACCGCAAAAACGTGATAATGTTTTTGCAGGATAATATGTTGGTACCTCTGCCGGGTTTTTTATGCGGCCGGTTGCGTGTTAAATAAATAGTTTATAACTTGCTTATAATCAATTTTAAACCTGTAAATCAATTCATTTCTGCTGTATTCTTTTTAAATCAAATTTTATGATGAAGAGAGCCTGTATCCTGTTCACAATAACTACTGTTTGCATATTGGCCGGCGTTGTTTGCCATGCTCAAAACGCCAATGATACCACCGGCCGCAAATGGTGGAAAGAAGCGGTAGTGTACCAAATTTATCCCCGCAGTTTTAAGGATAATAACGGCGATGGGATAGGTGATCTGAAGGGAATTATATCCAAACTTGATTATATCAAAAGCCTGGGTATTGATGTGGTTTGGCTTAACCCTATTTACAGTTCGCCCAATGATGATAACGGGTACGACGTAAGCGATTACCGCAATATTATGAAGGATTTTGGTACCATGGATGATTTTGATGCATTGCTGAAGGGCATGCATGCCAGGGGCATAAAACTGGTGATGGATTTGGTGGTGAACCACAGCAGCGATGAGCACGAATGGTTTAAACAAAGCCGCAGTTCGCGCAATAATCCATACCGCGAATATTATCATTGGTGGAATGCGGAGCAAGGTACGCCGCCGTACCGTTATAGTTTGTTTGATGTAAACCATGATGCCTGGCGTTATGATTCGCTTACCAATGCCTATTACCTGCATTATTTTTCGCGCAAGCAGCCCGATTTGAACTGGGAAAACCCCAGGGTAAGGAACGAGGTACATGGCATTATGAAGTTTTGGGCCGATAAGGGGATAGATGGTTTCAGGCTGGATGCTTTTCAGTTTGCGGCCAAGGATACTACCTTTCCGGCATTTCCGCGCGGATTTGAAAAAAACTTTACGCAATACTACGCCATGCAGGGCAATTTGCATGGCTATCTGCAGGAAATGAACAGGGAAGTATTGAGCAAATACAACGTAATGAGCGTTGCCGAGGGTGCAGGAAACACTTTTGAAGATGCGCACAATTTGGTTGATGCCAACAGGAATGAATTAAATATGGCCTATGCCTTTGAGGGGGCCGACATTGCCAAACCCGAAGGCTACAGCCTATTGCATTTAAAACAGGTATTTACCAAATGGGACAGCGCTTTTGCCTCCAAAGGCTGGCTTTCGGTTTTCCTGGCAAACCATGACCAGGCCCGGCTGGTGAGCAGGTATGGTAACGACAAACCCGAGTTTAGAGCAGTATCTTCAAAAATGCTTACCACTTTTTTAATGACCATGCGTGGTACACCTTATTACTACAATGGCGACGAGCTGGGCATGACCAACGCAGGATTTACCACTATTGATGATTACCGCGATGTACAAACCCTGAATGAGTACCAGCGGCAAAAAAATATCGGCGGCGATTTACCAAAATACCTGCAACGGATAGCGTTTGAAAGCAGGGATAACGGCCGGACGCCTTTTCAATGGAATGGCGATAAAAACGCAGGTTTTACAACAGGCACACCCTGGATAAAAGTAAACAGCAACTATAAAACCATCAACGCAGCACAGCAGGAAAAAGACAGGAACAGTACATTAAATTACTTCAGGCGGGTAGTGAAACTGCGGAAGGATAACCTGGCCCTGGTTTACGGAAAATATACATTACTCGATGCGCAAAACCCGGATGCCTATATCTACACCCGCGAGCTGGATGGCAAAAAGCTATTGATCATGTTAAACTTTAGAGATAAACCGGTTGATACGCAAACCGGCATTGATGTTAGCAAAGCCAATGTTTTGATCGGAAACTATGAGCATCCGTCAAAAGATGGGAAGCTATTACCTTACGAAGCCGTTGTTTATGAATTAAAATAAAGTAAAACCATCTTTAAAAAGAACGTGCAGATAGGACATCTGAGCATTACCTCACCACAAGTGAAATTTGTAATACCTTTGGTTTGGTACCTATGTTCGGTCCGCCCCAGTCTGTTTCATCACCATTCAAAATTCGAACTGCTTTAAATGTACCATGATCGTAAACGCCTTCTTCAACTTTAAGGTATTGCCAGGCTTTGCCCATGTTGTTGCCGGTTGGTTTAAAAGTTACATGGCAATGCGAACCGATCAGCACAAATTTATTTTCAGATAGCGTTACAATCATCGCCTTACCTACCGGCAGCGGGTTGGTTTTAAGGTTGTTTCCGGATCCTGTACCAAAGGTGATAGCTGCATCCCAGGCACCCAGTTTTATAGTTTGTTGGGCATGATCCTCGTGCTCAACAACAGCCCTGATCTTGTCTTCAAAAGCCCAGCCGGCAAGTTGGTGCATCATGGGGCTTGCCATGGCATATTCCTGTGCGTAGGGAGCAAGGCGTTCGGTCATTTGTTGGTTGGTGTGGGTTTCGCCGTTAGCATCTATCCCAAAGGGCGAAAAACCAATGCCGCCATGGGCTAATACATCATAAAAATAGCGGGCGTTTTCGGTTGTAAATCCGGCCTCGGGTACAAATAGCGCATTGTCGGTTCGGGTGTATAAGTCAATTACCTTCTGCACCCGCTGGCTGCCATCTAAATAAATATCCGGCGCAAGCAGGTCGATATGCGGCGCGGCAATTTTCCATATCGGGATCACATTATCCGTTGCGCCGCCACTTTCGTAATGGGTTGCGGGCGGATTGGTAAGCGGATCGCGCAGGGCTACGTTTACGTATAACGGCAGCGGATATTCGGCCTTACCGGCCGCGGCTACCTGCTCAATAAACCGGGCGATAGACCAGGCCTGGAAGTACTCATCCGCGCGTTCGCCAAAAACAGTTTGCCATGAGCCTTTTGCACCGGGCTGGAGCTGGATGCTGAGGGCTTTAAGCACATCGGGCTTTAACAATTCGGCAGGAACGTTAGCTTCAAACAATTTTTGCGCTTGTGCCGAATAATCGCGCACGGTATCCCATGAGCCGGGCTCGTTCTCTACCTGAACCATAATTACGGTATGCTGTTGATCGGCCTGCTTTAAATAATGCATCACTGCTGCAAAAGCTTTAATATCGGCATCTAAAGTAGGTTTGGAATGGGGCGAGGGCGAATCGATCTCTTTACCGGTTTTGCCGGTAATGTTTGGATATTTAGCGGCATCGCGCTTCATCCATTCGGGCATGTAATGATTACTGCCGTTTTTCCAGGTGCCAAACCATAGTAATACCAATCGCACATGGTGCCGGCGCGATTGGGCAAGTAAAGTATCTATAACAGAAAAATCAAACTTACCGGCTTGTGGCTCTATCTGTTCCCAATATATCGGGATCTCGAGGGTGTTGAGGTGCATCGCTTCTACAGATTGCCATACCTGAGGTAACATGCCCGGCCATCCGCTTGAATTATGTGCCTGCCCTCCTAAAATTAAAAATGGCTTGCCATCAACCAGCAGCGCGTGCCTGCCGTTTTTTTCGATAAGTTTGGGGATAGGATTAGTTTGTGCTGTGGTTTTAACTGAGGCTGATGATAGTAATATAAGCCCGAGGAACGCAGTTTTAATTTTGCCCATTGTTGTATAGTATGCCAGGGATAAAATTATTATTTAGATGGGTTTGCGATAAATACTAAAGCAGCGGTTTATAAGCGGAAATTTGCAGACTGCTTAGAAAATATATCGAAGCCGCCATTGCGAGGTACGAAGCAATCGCGAACAATGCAGGGCGGATTTGCATAGCCCCTCTGCTTCCGTGCGATTGCCTCGTACCTCGCAATGACGTGAGGGCTATGGCAATTTTCTTTAACTGTTTTACAGATGAATGCCAATTAGCGTCTTATCTATTCAACTCCAGCTTCGCAAAAAAATCATTAAACATCAGGTTGATATCCAACCGCCGGTAAACCCGGATGTTGCGGCCATGAGCATTATATTCATACCCGCCCTGCGCGTTAATAAGCGGACAAGGTTTCAACACATACTCACTTGACGATGGATCGGCCTCGAACGATGATTGCAATGCAGTTAGCAACACCAGCGGACTATCGCCTAAAATATAAACCTCGCCCAGGTTAAGCTTATATTGCTGAATGCGCAGCATCAAACTTTCAAGCACATCGGCCAGGTATTTACCCGTTTCGCCCTGCGGCTTTATTTTAGTATGCAACTCCGACCATGGCAATATAGCCTGGCGATAACCATCCCTTGGTATTTGCCAAAGCTTTAGCTGTGAGTGATTAAACACAGCCCTTGCTGCAGCTATATCAATATTGAGGTTGTATTCGGGATTGCTGTAATTTGGCGGCGGAATGGCAATATCCAAATATTCCGGGCCGCCTATCCAAACCAAGGTAACCTTATCGGCAATTTTGGGATCGGTTAATACGGCTGATGCTATTTCGGTAAGCCCTGCGCCGCAAAGGATGTACAAGGGTAAAGATGTATCGGTACGTGATGCTTCTTTAATGATCAGATCTACAGCCGCACTTTTAACTGGCGAGGTATCGTTAACCATGGCTGTGTTGGAGCCTGCCACAAGCGGGAAACGGTCTTTCATTTTTAAAACGGTTAACAGCTCGGCCGCTTTTTTAACCGCATTATCGGCCTGTGTTTTTGATTTGTCGAAGCCATCATTAGCGTTGAGGTGCGAGCCGATAATGCCGCGCACCTCTACCGAGGGTGACAATACCAAATGTGTGAGCGCAAATAAACCATCTGGATCTCCGCCGAAATCATTATCCATAATTACCCTGAAACGGGGTTTGATGGCTTTAAAAGCGGGATTAACCTGTGCAAATAAAAATAATGGAGATGCGATCATCAACAGCAAAAAAAGCAGCGATTTGGTTTTAAACATGGCTTTGTTGGGTTTACCGGTTGGTGATCACAATATAAGTGTTTTTATGACACAATGAGATTTTGTGTACGATAATTTTTGCACGTAAGGTGCAATGTACCTATGCTCAAAGACCCACGTCATGCTGAGTAAGTAAAAGTCGCGGCATCTGAAGGAGATATGACATTTTCACCTTTGTCATGCTGAGGAACGAAGCATCTTCTTCGCCCTGTATAGCCGCCATGCTTGTTGTAGAAGATCCTTCGCTATCGCTCAGGATGACAAACTTTTTTAATTATGTCATGGGTAACTTGTTTCAGCACCCCACCCGCTAAGCAACCATGCGCGAATCACCTGCCTGTCCTGTGGGATGCCGAAATAAATTCGGCACGACGTTAAGCCCCCGATAAGATTTTCTTAAATAGCAAATTACAAATCTGTTTTCTTCCCCGGCTCCAAAATATTAAGCCTGTCATCAATGCCCAATGCCTTGAACGATTGCCTCAACATATCCCCGGTTTCCGTATAGTGCGACCATCCCTCAAAATGCACCGGGATAATGGTAGCCTGTGGAAAAGCAAAGGCCGTATCAATGGCATCGTTAGTACCCATGGTTACATTAAATGGCCCGCGGGGTTTGGCTGCTCCCGCGAAAATGAAAACATATTGAGGATCAAACCTTTCGGCAACTTCCTTTACACCTTCATAAAATACAGTATCGCCGGTAATATAAACCTGCAGGTTTGCATCTCCTTTTACAGCCACCAAAAAGCCTATCACTTCGCCGGTTAATTTTTCAACGCCGGTAGGGCCGTGGCGGGCTGGAGTTGCTGTGATTGTAATTTCATCACCTTCGGGCGAGGTAATGGTGATGCTTTCCCATGGTGCTAAACCTTTGGCTGTTCCCTGTAAACGTTGGGCACCTATATGCGTGGTAAGCGTTTGCTTAACGGTTTTAAGTAATTCTCTTCCCGCATTATCCAGGTTATCATTATGCTGATCGTGGCTTAGCAGTACCATATCAATATGGCCAATATCTGTTATTGCCGGCCCTTCGGTTTTCCAGTAGGTGGGGTTATGGAAAGTTTCACCTTCAGGATCGAGCGTAGGATCGGTCATGATCCTAAAGCCGCCGATTTCGAGGATAATGGTAGGGCCGCCAAGGTAGGTTACGCTTACAGGGTTTTTCATGGTTTAGTTTTTATAAGTTTGATTAAAGTAGTCGTTGGTTTCGGTGATGAGCGATTGCATCAGGTCGGCAGCTTTGGTATGTTTCAATACCGGGGCAATCTGCCCGCTCCAAAACAATATCATATCGGTTTGCTGCTTATCAAACGCAGCTTTCCGTAACGACGATATGAACTGCGTTTGCAGGGGGAATGGCAGTAATTCGGTTTCATTACCAACCATATCCGAGCTAACGCGGTTGCGGATACCGCGGCCTAAGCGCCCGGTAAATGCACGGGTTAATATGGTATGGTTTGATTTCTCGGATAGAAGAGTTTGCCGGTAAAATTCGGTAATGTTCGATTCTTCGGTGGCCAGGAATGCTGTGCCTATCTGTACCGCGCTTGCCCCCAAAGCCAGCGCTGCAGCTATGCCTTTACCATTGGCTATACCGCCGGCGGCAATGATGGGTGTTTTTACTTTTTCTTTGATTACCTGCACCAGGGAAAAGGTGCCCATTAATGAGTTTTCAGATTTATCGAGGAAAGATGGCCTATGCCCGCCAGCCTCAAAGCCCGAGGCGATGATCAGATCAACACCAGCGTTTTCTAAAGCAATTGCCTCATCAAGTGTAGTGGCTGCACCCATAACCGGAATGTTTAACTTACGAAACTCATCCAAAAGTGTTTGTGAGGGGATGCCAAACATAAAACTGAATGCCGGTGGACGAGTGGCTAACAAAGCCCCGACCTGATCCTCGAACGTTGAAAACAAAGATGCAGGCTTGGGTGGCAGCGGTATGTCAAGCTCATCAAAATACGGTTTAAAAAGGGCCTTGGTGTTTTCGTAAACGGCATCGGTAATACCGCCGGTTGGCACATCACTGTTAGATACCCAGAGATTAATATTATAAGGTTTATCAGTTGCTGCTTTTATTTGCTGATCGATATTGATGATCTCATCAGGACTAAGCGTATAAGCCCCGTATCCACCAAGGCCGCCCATGTTTGATACGGTTGCCGCCAGCTTAACGGTTGACAGGTTGCCGCCAAACGGCCCCTGTAAAATAGGATACTGAATACCCAGCACCCCGGCTGCTTTTGTATTGTACCACATAATTATATTTTTATTTAGAGGTGTCGGTAATCATTTTGTTGACAATCAGCCACCGGTTATCTATTTTATGAAACGAAAGTAAATCATTGTAAATAAAATCATACATCTGTACGCTTACTTTCGCCACTGCTATCGAGTTAATTACATCGATAGAAATAATTTCTCCCTTATAAGGTTTACCCGAATCTTTGGGGCTTTGGCGGTTTGCAACACCATCAAGATATTGATCGAGAGTTTTGGCGTAAGGCACGCCTTTTATATCGCCAAAAAGCAAAGTGCCTTTATTAAAAGTGCTGCCTAAAAGTTGGGCATCGCCTTCATATATTGCTTTAAAATAAGTATCCAGTACCTGGCTTATAGCCAGTGAATCGTTTTTTGCAGTTTCCATGATATTGATAATTTGTTGCGTTTGCTATCAACTTTCTGCTGTGCCGAAGCTACAGCAATACTACATGATAAAAGCACAGCAGAAAGAAGAGTTTTCATAATATGATGCTGAAGTGATTTATTAATTAAGGTTATGCCCCGCAGCGGTACCTCCGTCAACATTAATAATTGCGCCGGTTATGAATTTGCTTTTGGCAACGGTGTAAACCATTTCGGCAACGTCTTCAACTTCGCCCACGCGGTTTAACAAATGGATGCCGGCGCTGTCGTCGGCATTTTCGGCATGCATTGGTGTACGGATCACGCCGGGTGCAACCGTATTTACACGGATATTGCTTTTACCAAACTCGGCTGCCAATTGCAGGGTAAGTGCGTGGATAGCACCTTTGCTTGATATTGGCGCTGTAGCAGGCACTCCGCCAAAAGCTTTATTTACCAGCGGCGTACCAATGTTAATAACAACACCTTGTTTTTGTTTAAGCATTTGAGGGATAGCTGCCTGGGTGGTGAAAAATGTACCTTTAAGGTTGGTATCTAAAAAACTATCAAGGTAAGCTTCGTCAACTTCCAAAAACGGTTTGGTTCCAAAAATCCCGGCATTGTTTACCAATACATCAACAGAACCAAATTTTTCGATGGCGGTGGCTACCAGTTGTTCGCCTGTAGTTTTATCTTTTACGTTGCCTGCTACCATAGCAAGGTTCGGACCGGCACCAAGTTCGTTGTATACCTGTTCCAGTTTTTCGGCGGTGGCGGAGTTGATTACAACATTATCGCCGTTGGCTAAAAAGTGCCTTGCAACTTCTTTACCTATGCCGGATGATGCTCCGGTTACTATTACTGTTTGTGTTTTCATGATGTGATTTAATTTTTATCGGCAGTGATACCTTTAGCGCGGAGCTCTGAAACCTGTTCGCCGGCATAGCCCCAGTCGTCGAGGTCAATTTCCTGTATTACTACGTGTGTTAAATGTGGGTCTTTATTAAGGGTGTTGGTAATTACCTCGGTTACACCTTTTATAATTTGTTGTTTTTGCTGTTTGGTAACGCCTTCGCGGGTTACTTCAATTTTTACGTATGGCATGGCTGTTTTAATTTCTGCAAAGCTGCCGGTTAAGCAGCTTTTGCGGTTACAGATATGTTCAGATCAAAATCATTGTAGATGAGGGTATCGCCCAGGTTTTGGAAGAAATTACCCGAGCGGAATTTCATTTCGTATTTGGTACGATCAATAGTGATTTTGCCGGTAGCGGTTAATGTATCAGCGCTGATGTTTACCGCTGCATCAAAAGCAATAGGATGGGTAATGCCTTTAATGGTTAGGTTGCCTTCAACCTGATACGCTTCGGCAGTTTTTGGAGCAACTGATGTGATAACCAAAGTAGCTTCCGGATATTTTTCGATAGCGAAAAAATCATCAGATGCCAGGTGGCCGGCAAACTGTGCATTGGTGGCTTCATCTTCAATATCCAGTATTTTAATGCTGGTGGTATCGATGGTAAATTCACCACCGGTTAATTTGCCACCGGCTACATTAAAAGTACCACGGGCAATGTTTATAGTGCCATCATGTGCACCTGTAACTTTACGGCCAATCCATTCGATACGGCTCTGGTTGTTTGCGATTTCAAAATTTTTAGTTTCCATTTTCTTATGTTTTTAATAATGCTTTGTTTGAATTAACAACACAAAGTACGGCAGGGAAACGGAGGTAACTACGTGATGTAGATCACATTGTAAAGGGTGGAAACAGGAAGAGGAGATTATGTGATGTAGATCACTTTGGAGAGGAGGCGGCGATTAAAAGAGGAGCCTTAATTATGCGCCGGCCTCGCTTTTAAGATTTTTTTATTTAAAATAAACCTCATTTTGAACGTACAGGCGAAGCATGGCGCGAAGAAATTTTCGATGCCTCATTTTGCGCATTAACACAACAGCAATGCCGGCGTAAAAAATTTCTTTCACGCCGATCTATGGTCTATTCTGCGTAATCGTAAATAACAGGAATATTTGCCTTTCGGCTTTCTGCCTTAAGCTTTCAGCTCTTTATTAACGGCCAAAAGCGCTAACACGTCCTCTTCTGTGCCTACAAAAGGGCCTGATGTTTGAATGTTTAAACTGGCCATAGCAGCAGCAAATTCACCGGCTTCCTGGTAGTCTTTACCTTTTGCGCGTTGAAATAAATAACCTGCCATATAAGTATCACCGCAACCGGTAGCATCAACAATTTCGGTTGGTTTATAGGCGGGGATGGTGTAGTAAATGCCATCTACATAAATAACAGAACCCATGCTGCCAAGCGTAACAACCACTTCTTTAACACCCCATTCGTTCAGTACTTTGGCACCTTCGCGGATATCGGTTATGCCGGTAAGCACTTCCATTTCGTGTTCATTAACTTTAAGGGTGGTGATGTATTGCAAAGCCTCGCGTTTTTCTGGCCAGTCAACCGGGATTACGTTTTTATCTTCCACCTTGCGCAGGTAACCCTGTGCATCAAGCGAAAGCTGGCCATGTTGTGCCAGTTTTTTAATAAATTCTGTCGAGATATCATCAGCCAATAGCGGGCCCAAATGAAAAACGTTAGCCTCGATACCATTTAGCTGATCGATAACGAAAGGATCCGCTTTTTGAAGCACGCGCTGGGTACGGTGATCCTGGTTGCCGGAGTAGATATTTTCAAAATAAACGGTTTCGCCGCCGTTAGTGGCATTTACCTCAATGCCTTTGTCGCGCAGTTTTTCAACAACGGGCATTTCACTTAAAGCAAGCGAAGTAACAAGCACATAACTCACATCCATATTGCGGATAGCGTTCGAAAAGTAGAACGAAGTGCCCCCCGCCATGTGTTTTACTGCCTGTGGAGTTACCACTTTATCTAATGTTATATGCCCAACGCAACAAATATCGTACATGAATTTTACTGTTTATGGTGATGAAAAACCAGCCTTATTTAAGGCAAACAGCAAAAGTAATAAATACCAAACGGAGTACAAGATTTATAACGGATTATAACATAAGCGTTATAATTGGCCGATAAAGTAAGAGCGCCGCTACACCACCGCACTAAGCACATGCTGCCCGGCCATCTCTGCCAGATCATCAAAATATACCGAAGTAAGGTGTTCCCAGGTTAACCGACTGCTGTATTCGAGCCCCTCTTCAATAAATTGCTGGCGCAGGGTACTATTTCTCAGCAAGATTTCTATTTTTTCAACATAACATGCCGCATTGTAGGGCTTGCATTTAAAACCGTTTACGCCCTGCTCAATAAAATCCTTTGATCCGCCCCCATCGGCAATTACACAGGGCAGCCCCGATGCCATAGCTTCCAATACCACATTGCCATAAGCTTCCGAAACAGAAGGGAAAACGAATATAGAAGCCGAAGCATATAAAACCGAAAGTGTTTTATGATCAACTTTACCTACAAACACGGCATTTTTCATGCGGGCCTCGCTGGCTTTACGGGCTATGCCATCGCCGGCAATTAAAAAATTAACTTCGGGATGCCTGTCCTGCATCAGGGCATAAACCTCAAATAAAGTTTCCAGGTTTTTTTCCCAAACCAGGCGGCTTGCAAACAAAATAGTAGGGTTATTATTACCAGTAAGCGCAGTTATCACTTTGGCGTTTCTATTTACCGGCGAAAAAAGATGGTTATCCATTCCCCTTTGCCAAAGCTTCATGCGGTAGGCATTTACACCAATATCGGCCAGTTCATCCTTCATACTGTTTGCCGGCACGTAAACACGGTCGCATTGGTTATAGAAGGCGCGGTGGCTATCGCACATCATCTGTTTAACCTTATTAATTAAAAACGGTGTGTGTTTAAGGTAATAATCAATATACGAGATGAAATGGGTATGGTAAATGGAAATAACGGGCAGCATACGCTGCGTTGCATACTTCAACGCAAAAGTACCCAGTAACGATGGGGTGGCTATATGCACCACATCGGGCGCAAATTTATCAATCTCCTCTTTCAGTTCGCTGGTAACCAGGGCGGGGATGGCCATGGTGTAGCCGGTATTGATGGGCAACGTAAGCGCCGGCACTTTTAACGACGGAAAGCCCAGCAGATCGTCGGGCCCGGCACCGTATATAAACAAAAACTCGAAGATGCGGCGATCAATGCGCTTAATGATCTGGTACATGGTGCGTACCGCGCCGTCAAAATCTTCAATTAATATCTCGGCAAAAAAAGCAACTCTTATCTTTTTCATTTTATTACCGATTAGCAGATGTAAAAAAACTATTTACTGTTGTTTACCTTGGCGTATCGTACCTGTTCGGCACTGCGTTCTTCCTCTTCACGTTTATCTGCAAAAAAATCACGCAGTTCGGCCAGTTTATCTGTATTGATCAAATCAACATCGCAATCAAGCAGGGCGCGCCAAACCTCTTTGTTTTCGGGCGAAGCCCATAGCCTTACGCGTTTTTTATAGTGATGAGCTACCGCCACGTAGGCTAATAATAACTGTTTCTGGTTTTCGGGCATAGGGCCTTTGCCTGTCCAGTTAAGTAATCTTGAATATTTGCAGCTGGCTGTCTGGTAAACCGCGTTTGATGCGGTATCAGTACGCACCTGCATCAAATCTTCATCAATAAAAGCAAAGCGCTGTGTTTGCTCTTTAATCATTTGATAAGGCTTATTACCGGTTAAAACAATGGTAACCTTACCGGTTGTAACCACGCCGTTATCATAGCCTGACAGGATTGATTTATAGTCCTTAAGTACTTCGGTCAATTTGGCGTAAGTTTTATCCGCGTCAGATTTGATGTCGATCATCAGCGTTAAGGGCGATAGCGGGTATTTGATTTCCTTGTTATTCCCTTTATAATAATCAAGCAGGGGTTTAAGGTAAAGCTGCTCTAAGGTTCTTCTTTTTTGAAATGAAGGGAGGATATGTGCTACCAACAGTTCATCATCGCGCAGGTAAATATCAGCCTCAACATTTAAAAAGCCATGGTCGAGCGCATCATACAGCGGGCGGTTGTGCCAGTAATCATTATGTGCGAAAGCTTTGGGGAGAGGGGAGCGTTGAGCCCGGGTGGTGAAGGCAATGAGTGACAGGGTAACAAAAAACACAAATTTCAGGTGCTTGTGGCAAAGTGCTGCTTGCATCGTAAATTTTATTTGTTGATGCAAATGTAGCTCTCCAATATGTCTCGATAGTTAGGTCATGGTAAAGTAAAGGTATGTTAAGGTTTAACTTTTTGTAAAGAAATTTACATTTTCATTACAATATATTACGATAATAGCCACATGAGGTTTAACACCGATTCATATTAAATAAGCACATTATAAACACCTGTTAATAACCTGGTTGCTGCGAAAGCAACAGCTGGCCCAGTTGCCGCCGGTTTTTAATTGTGCCGCTTAGGCCGATCAAGGCTGCAATCTGTTCAAAAACTGCTGTATTACTCTTTCCTTCAACCTTCATAAACCTTACCGATGCTGAACCGGCCGATTTGGAAAGTTTTTGCCCCGATGGTTCAAGCAGCAGGGGGTGATGATAAAATGTAACCTGTTCAAAAGCTTTTTCATTAAGTGTTTTGGCTAATGCAAGTTGTGCCAGTGTGGAATGCCATAGATCAGCCCCCCGCACTATAAAATCAACCCCGTAAAACAGGTCGTCAATAAGCGAAGTAAGCTGATAGGCCGGGAAACCATCCTTTTTGCGGATGATAAAGTTTTGCATTTCGGCAGGCAGGCTGGTTTTGATAATTTCGCCTGCATAGGTTTTTACACTTAACACAGCATCATCCGTTAACAAACGCCAACTGGCTCCGGGCGTATCAAGGGGGATGCTTTTTTCGATGCAGCTACAAGTACCGGCTTCAGCCAGTTGTTTGCGGCTGCAGGTGCAGGCAAAAATCGCATTTTGATTTTTTAACCTATCCAACGCTGCATTGTACAGTGGCATACGGTGCACCTGGGAAAATGCGGCTTCAAAATCATCCGGATTTGCCGGGCCCACATCCCATGGAATCTCTAAAAACCGAAGCGTATCAAAAACATCGCTTAGATACTCAGGAGCAAACCGGGCTCTATCCAAATCATCTATCCGCAGCAATATTTTTGCATGGTGCTTTTGAGCGAGGGTTGCAGTAATAACAAACGATAAAACGTTGCCCACATGCAAAAACCCGCTCGGCGTTGGGGCCAGGCGGGTTTTATTAAAATATATGGGCTTGTTGGCCATTGGCTATTTATAAACGGCCCAATATACAAAAGCTAAGGGCGATTGCGAACAACTTACACCAGCAATGTGCCGCCATCAATCACCAGGTTTTGGCCTGTGCCAAAGCTCTGTTTCATCAGGTAAATAAATCCTAATGCTACATCTTCAGCATTCCCTACACGGTTAAGCAACAGCGTATCTTTAGCCCAGTTGTACAAACCTTCTTTAGCGGCGGAATCCAAACTATCCCATAAATTAGTATCAATAACTCCCGGAACCACTGCGTTAACACGTATAGGGGCCAGTTCAACAGCCAGGGCGCGTACCAAACCCTCTATAGCACCACAAATACTGCTGGCTATGGTCCATCCTTTGGCCGGGCGGGTGCCCGCTGTGCCGCCGGTTAGGTTAACCGAACCACCTTCGTTAATAAACGGAACGCTATATTTAACGGCCGCATAAGCGCCCCAATAACGTAAATTTAAAAATTTACGCGCGGCATCGATATCGGTTTCGCCAATGTTATTGAGGTTGAGGTTTTCGGCAGCAGTATATACAAGGTGATCAAAATTGCCGGCCTGCTCAAAAAATGCTTTGATATTCTCTTCGTGAGCCAGGTCAACAGCATAGCCTTCCGTCCCTTCGGGCAACTGGCTTAGGGCTTTATCAATACGGCCCTGGTTACCTGATACTATCACAATTTTAGCACCTTCGGCAGCGGCGGCCTGCGCGGTTGAAAAACCTATACCGGTACTTCCGCCTAATATAATTACCCTTTTACCATTTAATGTTGATTTGCTTTCGCTTTGATTATTCATAACAATATTTGTTTTTTGATAAAGCAAAGTTCGGCCGGGTAGCGCCGCATCCACTTAACATTTGGTAAAAACGGAAATGGTTGTTTTTTTAGCACAACAACCATGTAAAAATGTATCATTCTTCCCTACTTCTGTATAAATCCGCCGGGCTAATACGCGGTAGCTTTGTCATATCAATTAATCATTACAACAATGGCAAAAACAATTTTTATAACAGGTGCTTCCCGCGGGTTCGGAAAGATCTGGGCAGAAGCATTTTTAAAACGTGGCGATAAAGTAGTAGCAACAGCACGCGATATCAGCACGCTTAATGACCTTACTAAACAATACGGCGACAGTATTTTAGCGCTGCAACTGGACGTGAACGACCGCGATGCAGATTTCGCTGCCATACAACAGGCCAAAGCACATTTCGGCAGTATCGATGTGCTGATTAACAATGCCGGCTACGGCTTATTCGGCAGTGTTGAAGAAACATCTGAAAAAGAGGCCCGCGACCAGATGGAAACCAACTTTTTCGGTTTGCTATGGCTAACTCAGGCTGCCATACCGGTAATGCGTGAGCAAGGCCAGGGCCATATTATCCAGGTATCAAGCGTATTGGGTTTGGTTGCCGCACCTATTTTAAGCATATATAACGCCTCGAAATTCGCGGTTGAAGGTTTGAGCGAAACCCTTGCTGCCGAAGTAAAAGGTTTCGGCATTAAAGTTTCTATCGTTGAGCCAAACGGTTTTTCTACCGATTGGGGAAGTGCTTCGGCTGTACACTCGGTAGCTTTGCCGCAATATGATGAGATGAAAGCCAAACAACAGGCCAGTTTTACCGCCGATTTCTTTGGCAAACCGGAAGCAACTACCGATGCTATCCTGAAACTGATCGACAGCGAAAACCCACCATTGCGTTTGTTCCTTGGTAAAATCGGTTACCAATGGGTTAAACAGGTTTACGCAGGCCGCGCAGCCGAGTGGGATGAATGGAATGATGTTTCGGTAGCTGCACACGGGCACTAATCATTTCAACGTAAATAAACTACCTGCAAGGTCCATACTGTTTTCTGTATGGATCTTGTTCTTATTTTTACATATTATGATCCATTATAGCAATCTTCCCAGCCTTTTTAAAAGGTACGGTTTTCCGCTACCTGAAAATCCAATGGTAGCCGTTGTGCCTTGCCGCGGTACCTGCGACCTTGCCGAAAGGGAGCTTACGGGCGACTTTTACATGATCGCATTTAAAAAACTTAAATCGGGCACTATAAGTTACGGTCGTACCAAATACGATCATGAAAACGGGTCGCTCATGTTTGTAAAGCCAAGGCAGGTAATTCAGTTCAGGGAGATTGAGCTGGAGGAAGCCGGTTTTAATATCTTTTTTCACGAAGATTTTCTGAACGGCCATGCCCTGCACGACGAGATAAAAAAATATGGCTTTTTTGAATACGAAACCAATGAAGCCCTGCACCTCTCACCCCGCGAAGAACAGATCATCTGGGAGCTGCATGACAAGATAGAGGCCGAACTGAACGGTAATATGGACGAGTACAGCCGCGATATCATCCTTACCCATATCGATTCGGTGTTGAAATACTCGCAGCGTTTTTACAAACGCCAGTTCATTAACCGCACCGAGCTATCGGGCAAAACCGTATCTAAATTCAACAAGGCATTATCCGCTTATTTTGATAAAGGATTACTGCAAACCAAAGGCTTGCCAACGGTAGCCACGATGGCGTATGACCTGAATATCTCGGCCCGTTACCTGAGCGATATGCTGAAACAGGAAACCGGCAAAACCGCTATGGAGCTGATCCACATTTATCTTATTAGCGAGGCAAAAAACAAGCTGAAAGGCGAAGACCAAAGCGTATCTGAAATTGCCTATACCTTAGGCTTTGAAAACCTGCCGTATTTTTCGCGCTTGTTTAAAAAAGAAACAGGATTAAGCCCGAACCAGTTTAAAAAACAATTGGTTAACTAACCCTACATTTGGTTTATGACATTTGCAGACAGGGTTATCCAATTTAATGAGCAACTCACCTACACCGGTGACCCGCTACCGCCCGGCATCCGCATCCTTAACCCTTTTAAAGAGCATCCGCAAACCATGCGTATTGTTGATGCTTTTTATCATAAATATTATAACGATAACAACCAGCGCCATATCATCCTGGGCATTAACCCCGGCAGGTTTGGAGGTGGGCTAACCGGCATTCCTTTTACCGATCCTAAACGATTAATGTCCGAATGCCATGTCCCCTACGAGGGGAAACTCTCGCACGAGCCTTCATCAGTTTTTGTGTATGAAGTGATTAACGCCTATGGCGGCGCGGAAGCTTTTTATAACAAGATCTACATCAATTCGCCCTGCCCGCTGGGTTTTATCAGTATTGATGAGAAAGGCCGGGAGAAGAATTACAACTATTACGACAGTAAAGAACTAACCAAAGCTGTTTATCATTTCATGATAGAAAATATCCGGAAGCAGATTGCCCTTGGTATTAATACCGATAAATGCTTTTGCTTCGGCACTGGTAAAAACGAAACTTTTTTAAAGAAGCTGAATGATGAATACCGCTTTTTTGGCGAGATTATAGCATTGGAGCATCCGCGTTTTATTATGCAGTATAAAACTAAAAGTAAGCAGTTTTATATTGATAAGTATCTGGAGGCGTTTGACCGTTAATTGGGGGGATTATGTTGATTTTTATTTTGGGGATTACACCGATTATTTTTTGATTACACCGATTTAGACCGTTGATTGGGGTGATTACGTTGATTGCGCTGATTTTTGTCCGAACTGAATTTGGGGGAATTAAAGAATTTTTCGAATTTGCTTTTCATTCTGTTAATTCCTTAATTCAATAAATTCCGGTTCAGACAATCTTTAATATGCAAGCTGAAGAAATCCTCAAACAGCACCTCGCCAAAACCATTAGCCTGACTGATGAGCAGTTTGCTTACGTAGCCTCTCATTTCAAGCAACAATCGTATAAAAAAGGGCAAGCCATCATTAGCGAGGGCGATAAAGTAGATCACGAGTATTTTGTGTTATCGGGCTGCCTGAAATCGTTTTTTATTAACGATGATGTAAAAATGTACATCCTGCAGTTTGCCATGCCTACCTGGTGGGCATCCGATTATAATGCGCTTTACAACCAAACACGCGCTACCATCAACCTGGATTGTATTACCGATGCCGAAGTGCTGTCCATCTCCAACGCCGATAGGGAAAAGCTTTGCAACGAGCTGCACCCGGTTGAGCATTTTTTCAGATGGCGTACCAACAAGGGCTTCGTAGCTTCTCAAAAACGGCTTTTATCGTTTATGAATAACGATGCCAAAAAACGTTATGAAGAGTTAATGACCTTGTACCCTGCTCTGTATAATATGGTGCCTAAACATTTAATTGCGGCGTATTTGGGTGTATCCCGCGAGACTTTGAGCAGGTTATATCATTCGTAAAAAGCTACCGGGGGCACATCTTTTCTCGAATAAAAAGGGAAATAGCATATAATTACGCAGAAGAGGGTGCCGGAGATGGTACCGAACAAGAAATATACTTAAGTATGGCATTATAAGATTGCTCCTCATGGCTAATACTCATGCCCGTGCATGTTTTTGAAATGAAAAATTGAAAAAATAACTAAAAAACCTTTCGCCTTTTACCTTTACCCTTTCACCTCAAACCCAAACTCCAAATCAAATCTCCCTCGCATCGGAAGCATTGATCCAACCTTCGCTGCCGTTGGCCAATTTTACCCTCATCCAGCCGTTGTTATTATCCAGTACATCAACCTTGGTACCATCATGAATCAGGAACAGGTTTTTTGCCGTTGGTGTGGGTGCGCTTTTTACGTTTACCGAATTGCTGAAGATGATAGCGCCATGATGGCCATCAAAATATTGTTGCTGCCTGTCGGCGGTAAACATGCTGCCTAAACCTAAAAATATAATAAGCAAAGCGGCGTAAAACGAAGCTTTTTTAACCCCAACCGAATTAGTGAAGCGGTAAACTACCAGCAAGGCAAATCCCGTTATCATCAACAATACGCTTATAACAGCCAGCGTAGTTAATGAAAAACGCAGGATAAACGAATGCCACCAGCGGGTGATAAAAAACTCGGTAGGGGCCTCAACCTTATCGGTAGTTTTTTGATTGGCAAACTGGATATTAAAATTAATGTCCTCATCGCCAGGCGATAATTTATGAGCTTTTTCGTAATAGAGTAAAGCCGATGGTACGTCGTTATTTTTAAAATAAGCGTTGCCGAGGTTAAAATAAACCAGGGCCGACATGTGGCCATCATCTGCTATTTTTTGATAGGTGGCGATAGCCTCCTTGTATTGGCCTTTAGCGTATTGTTCGTTCCCTTTTTTTAATTGGGCGTTCACAGTCACGTCGCCAAACGCCAACAGCGGCATGGCTACAATCATGAACAGGTATATAATGCGTTTTAGCATGTTATATTTTACTTTCAATGTTATTGATCATGGTTTGGGCCTTATCAAATACCTGCTGACCGGTAATGCCCGATACCGGCGCGTAACGTGCCATCTCGCACATATCCAGGGTATCCAGCATCTCGTTAATGAGGCTTTCATCAAGCGAACGGGCTTTCAGTTCATCGCCAATTTTTTCACGGTTCAGGTCGGCATAGGGGATATTCAACTTATCGCTTAAGTAACCATACAATCCGCGGAACAGATCTTCGTAAAAGGCTTTATTATCGTTAGCGGCCAGGCGTTGTTTGGCTACAGCCAAATGTTTGGCAGCCACCCTGCCCGCCTTGCGGCTTTTGGTACCCACCACATCGGCATTGTTTTTATCGCGCCATTTGCCGTAAACCAATGCTCCGGCAAATCCCAGCGGACCTAAAATTAACAGGAAATAATACAGGCCCGAGTCATAAAAATCGCTGCCTACTTCGTTTAATTCATTTTCGGTTTTAATGTAGCGTATATCATTGCTCAGTACTTTAACATCCTGTTTGCCTGCGCTGGAGAAAGCCGTAACGTTACTGTTATCGCCTGTGCCTTTGGCTACTTTAACCGGGAAGGCCCGGGTTGTTAAAGTCACATACTTGCCGGTAGCCGGGTTGAAATACGAGAACTTCACCGGATCAATAGTATAATCGCCCTGGTGTCTTGGGATTAGTAAATAAGTATATCTTCTGCTGCCCGATGAGCCGCTTTCGTTTTCGACGATGGTATCGGTTACCTTGGGATCGTACTTTTCAAAATCGGGCGGGAAGTTGGGGCTTATCGGCTTTAATAATTTCAAGTTGCCGGTACCGCTAACTTTCAGTTGATAATTGATGGCGTCATTGGCCTTGATCTCATTTTTATCAAGCGAGGCCGAGATATTAAATTTGCCTACCGCGCCGCTAAAATCGACCGGTTTACCTGCCAGTGGCAATGGTTTTACGTGGATAACCACCGGGGTACCTTTAACGCGGTATTTTACATCTTCATATCCCCCAAAAAAAGCATCGAAAGGATCGCCGGATGATGATGCGGCCTGTTGCCTGATCACAAAGTTCATGATGGCAGGCTCGATAGTGATATTGCCCTCATGCTGGGGGAACAGGATGGTTTTCTTGATATCGGTTACGTTATACCTTACGCCGTTTAAAACTTCGGTACGCCATTGCGCATTGGGGTTATTGTTTTTAATATCCTGGCTGTAAAAACTATTCAGATCCGGAATTTTTTCAGGTTCGCCGTTAACAATTGACACCCGGGTATAAAGCCTCAGGTTCATTACTATTTGCTGGCCTAAGTATACCGTTGATTTATCAACCGAAGTACGCAAAAAAAGTGATTTTGAAATGTCTCTAACCCTGCCGCGTTGAATATTGCTTTCGTCCGGAGCATTGAATTGCTGCTGCTGTTGTTGTTGCTGGCGGCTATTACCCTGAGGGCCGTTACCGCTGCCGGCCGAACCTTTCACAACCCTTATTTTGATAGGAGTTGTACTATAAGGCCTGCCGCCCGCCATAATAGTAGCCGGACCTATAGTAAATTCGCCCTCTTTAGTAGCCATCAGATCGTAGCCATAAGCCATGCTTACCGAAGTTACCCCGTTTATCATGGATACGCTGTTGGATACATTAGGCCCTGCAACCACCTGGAAACCGGCGAAAGCTGGAGGCGCGAAGCGTTCGCCATTGGCATTGATAGAGAAGGTAATTTCAAAAATCTCGCCCGTGCCTATGGTAGTTCTATCTGCCGATGCCGTAAACTTTACCTGTGCGAAAGCCAGGCTTGAGCAAAACAACAACAGCGTTAATATGAATAGTTTAATTTTCATTAGTTATTTACAAAACAACAAGGTTTACCAGTCTTTTGAAATAGGGACTTTGGCTCCTTTTAATTTTTTATTCTTCAGCTTATCCTGGGTTTGCTTTTCATCGTTGTTTAAAGCATCAAGCATGCGCTGGGCATCATCTTTTGACAACTGGTTGGGCTGCTGGCCCTGCTGTTGCTGCTGATCTTTCTGATCCTGGTTTTGCTTGTCCTGGTCCTGCTTGTTTTTATCCTGATCCTTCTTATCCTTATCGCTCTTGTCTTTATTCTTGTCGTCCTGGTTCTTGTTGTCTTTATTTTTATCCTTGTTTTTGTCTTTGTTATTGTTGCCGCCTCCACCGCCGCCGCCTTTGTTTTTATCCTGCTGGTTTTTCAGCATTTTTTGAGCGTAGGCAAGGTTGTAGCGGGTTTCATCATCCTTGGGGTTGTTCAGCAAGGCTTTTTTATAGGCATCGATACTTTCCTGGTATTTTTTCTCGGTTAAAAACGAGTTGCCCACGTTATGAAAAGCGCCCGCCTTCGCGTTTTTATCGCTTGTGCCGTTGGCAATTTTGTTGAAAAGGGCAGAGGCATCGCCATATTTTTTTTGCTTGAACATGGCATCCGCAAGGTTAAAATTACCCTCGAGGGTTTTGGCTTGTTTGCCTGTGGCCTGGCGGTAAGCTGCTTCGGCTTCTTTATATTTTTTTTGCTGATAAAGCTCATTACCCTGTTTAATGAACTTTTTTTCCTGCTGGGCAAACGTTAATGAAGCCTGCAGCACTAAAATGATGGCTATGATATATTGCTTCATGGTTGTTTTACTTCAACTTCAAATAATTTGATTTTGCTGAGGCGCATGTTTTTACGGTTGGAGATGAAAAACTCAACCAGCAACAGTACAAAAGTAATGGCCAGGAAAAACTGGAATCTATCCTCAAAATCTTTAAACTGTTTGGTATCGGTCATTTTGCGCTGCACTTTGGCAATCTGGTCCATCACGATGTTCAAGCCGCTGTTGGCGTTGTTGGCCCGCACATAAACGCCGCTGCCTGCTTCCGAAATTTCTTTACCCATGGCCTCGTTAAGCTTACTTACCACCGGGTGCCCGGTGCTGTCGTTATGAAAACCGATTTGCTTACCATTCTGCAAAATAGGTATCGGCGCACCTTCTTCAGATCCTACGCCAACAACATTTACCGTAACGCCTCTTGATAACGCCTCTTTGGCTGCTAATACCGCGTCGTCCTCATGATTTTCACCATCGGTAATAATGATCATGGATTTGCCGGTACCGTTCTTAAAATCGAAAGATTGTAAGCCCAAATTGATTGCAGCGCCGATAGCAGTACCTTGTGTAGGTACCATATCCGTATTGATGGTATTTAAAAACAGCTTGGCCGCCGAATAATCGGTAGTAACGGGCAACTGTACATAAGCCTGGCCCGCAAATACGATAATACCGATACGATCATCATGCAGTTTATCTATCAGCTGGGCTAATGCGCGTTTGGCGTTTTCCAGGCGGTTAGGGGCAAGGTCCTGCGCCAGCATACTGTTGGATACGTCGAGCAGGATCATCAGGTCGGCACCCTTGCGTTTTACATCTTCGGTTTTGGAGCCTAATTGTGGGTCGGCTATGCCGATGATCAGGATGGCATAAGCCAAAATGAAAAAGATAAACTTAATGGTTGGGCGCGAATGCGAAACCTGCGGCATCATCTGGGCTACCACATCTTTATTACCCAACGAGGCTATGGCTTTGCGTTTCCACCAGGCAACCCTCAAAAAAATAAAGAGCAGCAGCGGAATGGCAAGCAATCCCCATAAATATTCTGTATTTGCAAAACGTAGCATGCTGTTATGTTATAGCCCCTTTAAGCAGGGTGTTTTTGGTTAAAAACTCCAACGATAAAAGTGCCAGCGCGATAAGTGCGAACGGCAAAAAGCGCTCGGTTTTTTTGCGGTACTGGGTAACATCTATCTTGGCTTTTTCCAGTCTGTCAATCTGTTCGTAAATATCTTTCAGTGCATTGTTATTGGTAGCTCTGAAGTATTTGCCGCCGGTAGTGCTGGCTATCTTGCTTAGCGTACCCTCGTCAATATCCACCTTCATGCGCTGGTATTGTACGCCCATTGGCGTTTGAACAGGGTAGGGGGCAAAGCCGTTGGTACCGATGCCTACGGTATAAACCCTCACGTTAAACTGTTTGGCAATCTCCGCCGCGGTTATTGGCGGGATGGACCCCGAGTTGTTCGAGCCATCGGTAAGCAGGATCACTACTTTACTTTTAGCCTGGCTATCTTTTAAACGGTTAACGGCAGTGGCGAGGCCCATACCAATGGCGGTACCATCCTCAATCATTCCGTTTTTAATATCGGCATATAAATTCACCAACACCGAGTGATCAATAGTAAGCGGGCACTGCGTAAAGCTTTCACCGCTGAAAACCACGAGGCCTATCCTGTCGTTAGGGCGGTTCTCAATAAAATCGATGGCTATTTTTTTACCGGCTTCGAGCCTGTTGGGCTTAAAATCCTCGGCCAGCATACTGCCTGAAATATCCGAAGCGATCACGATATCGATACCCTCGGTAGTGGTATCCTGCCAGCTTAATGATGTTTGCGGCCTCGCCAATGCAACAATCAATGCCGCTAATGCCAATGATCGTAATATGATACCCAAATGCCTGAAACGCGGCAGCGCGCTTTTAGTGATCATGGCAAAACCACGGATGGTTGGCATGGTCATGCTGGCGTTTAACTGCTTCTGTTTCCAGATGTACCAGCCCACAATAAGCGGGATGCTGAGAAACAGCCAAAAAAAGCCTGGATGCGCAAATTCTATTCCTTTAAACCAACTCATTTAGCTTCATCCTCCTTTGTGTTAACGGGTGCCGCTGCAGGTTGTGTATCCTTCACAAAGCTTACTGCGTTTTCCATGCTCTTTTCGTTCTCAAACGGCGTAGGTTTCTCTTTGGCAAATTTCACCATATCCGATAGCACAAGCAATTGCCTCAACAAATTCCTGTCTTCGCTGGCGATGTCCATGGTTTTCAAACTGGCGAAGATCTCCTCAGATGTCTGCTCCAGCGCCTGGATGTTATAGCGCTGTTCCAGGTAATCGCGTACTACATCACTTATTTCAATGTAGTATTCTTTAACCTGTTCCTGCTGCCAAAGTTGTTTGCCTTTTATTTCGGCCAGTTTTTCGAGGGCGATAACGTGTGGTGGTTTTATCGGCTTCGGTTCTTCTGCAACCACTTCCTTTTTAGGGCGTTTAAGCAGGTAGTAAACTACGCCGCCGGTGGCTGCCATGGCTGCTAAAATGCCTACTACCAGTTTCCAGTTATCGCGCAGCCAATCCCAAAAATTGTATTTGATGGCCAGCGGCTGTTTAATATCGTAAAATGCTTTGGTGGTATCAACCGCAACTGTTTTAACATCAAGTATCAGCGAGTCGGTTTGCATTACGCCAACCGGCAATTTAAACGCGTATGAGGGGATAGTATAAGTGCCGCTGTCAAAAGCAGTAATATTATAATGGCGGGTAATGGTTTCGATAGAGTTATCAACCTTATCAAAAACAGTATCGGCTTTAAAACCACCTGCTATTTTGATCTTGCTGCCTATGCTATCAGCAAGTTTTGGGAAGCCAATGCTATCTTTGGCATGAAAACGAACGCTTAGATGCAGCTGCGTTTGCTCGCCAATTAATATTGATTGTTTGGTAAGTGCAGCCCTTGGCCCGAAAGCCTCTTGTGCCCCCGATGTTTGGTGAAAGCCTGCAAGCGAAACCAATATTGCCAGGGTATATTTAATGTACCTGTTCATGTGTATTATCGTCGGCCCCCGCGCTTTTTAAATAGTGTCATTAATGGTTTTACGTATGATTCGTGCGTGCCGATGGTGGTATAATCAACCCCCGAACGTTTAAAGGTATCCTGCAAAGCCGAGTTGCGCTTTACAGCATCCCATTTAAAAGCTTCGCGCACGGCTTTATCGCCGGTATTTACCCACATAATATGGGCGCTCTCTTCGTCTTTCACCGGGATGAGGCCCAGGTTCGGAAACTCCTCCTCGTGCTTATCATACAGTTTAAGAGCAACGATATCGTGTTTTTTATTGGCGATCTTGAGCTCGTTTTCAAATTCGGGCGTAATAAAATCTGATATCACAAAGGCCGTGCATTTCTTTTTGATAGCGCCGGTAAAATACCTTAAAGCCTCGGCCACGTTGGTGCCTTTGTTTTCGGGCTCGAAGTTGATCAGCTCGCGAATGATCATCAGGATATGGCTGCGGCCTTTTTTAGGCGGAATAAATTTCTCAACCTTATCGCTAAAAAATATCACGCCCACCTTATCATTGTTCTGGATGGCCGAAAATGCCAGTACCGCGCAAAGCTCGGTAGCCAGTTCCTGCTTTTGCTGGTTTTGTGTGCCGAAATATTCCGACCCGCTCACGTCCATCAAAATCATTACAGTAAGCTCACGCTCCTCGTCGAACACTTTTACGTAGGGGTGGTTAAAGCGGGCGGTCACGTTCCAGTCGATAGTGCGGATCTCGTCGCCTATCTGGTATTCGCGCACCTCGCTAAAGGCCATACCGCGCCCCTTGAAAGCCGAATGATACTCGCCCGAAAACAAGTGGTTACTTAAGCCACGGGTTTTGATCTCGATCTTCCTTACCTTTTTTAGCAGATCTTTGGTGTCTTTAGCCATAAAAGCCCTATAGCCCCCTCTAAATCTCCTCCTGAAGGGGGAGACTTTTTGATATCGTTATATAATAATGTTATTCGCCTCGTTCTTCAAGCCCTCTCCCTTCAGGGGAGGGTTGGGAGGGGTTTACGGTACCTCGATCGCGTTTAGGATACCGGTAATGATATCCTCGCTGGTGATGTTTTCAGCTTCAGCCTCATAGCTTAAGCCGATACGGTGCCTCAACACATCATGACAAACCGCGCGAACATCTTCAGGGATCACATAACCACGACGTTTGATAAAGGCATAAGCTTTTGATGCCAGCGCCAAACTGATACTTGCCCTTGGCGAAGCACCAAAAGTGATCAATGATTTGTATTTGGCCAGTTTAAACTGATCTGGGAAACGGGTAGCGAACACGATATCGATGATATACTGCTCGATCTTCTCGTCCATATAAACCTCACGAACAATTTGGCGGGCGCGTACAATCTCTTCCGGTTTGATGATGGCGTTTGGTTTAGCCATACCTCCTGCCGAAATATTGGCGCGCATAATCTTTTTCTCGTCTTCCTTGGTTGGATATTTAATTACCACTTTCAGCATAAAACGGTCAACCTGCGCTTCCGGCAGCGGGTAGGTACCTTCCTGCTCAACGGGGTTCTGGGTAGCCAGTACCAGGAATGGATTTGGCAATTTAAAAGTGGTATCGCCAATAGTAACCTGGCGCTCCTGCATAGCCTCGAGCAGAGCACTCTGTACTTTGGCCGGTGCACGGTTAATCTCATCCGCCAAAATAAAGTTAGAGAAGATAGGCCCCTGGCGTACAATGAACTCTTCTTTTTTCTGGTTGTAGATCATGGTACCCACCAAATCGGCAGGGAGCAAATCCGGCGTAAACTGGATACGGCTAAAGCCCGCCTGGATAGCTTTTGAAAGCGTGTTAATGGCCAAAGTTTTCGCCAAACCCGGTACGCCTTCCAGAAGGATGTGCCCGTCGGCCAGTAAACCGATCAGCAAACGCTCAACCATGTAACGCTGACCAACAATCACCTTATCCATCTCCATAATCAGCAGATCGATAAAGGCGCTTTCTTTTTGTATCATCTCGTTCAAAGCCCTGATATCGGTTGAGTACGATACCGGTGCTGCCGGAGCGGCTTGCGACAGGCCGCCTGTATAGCTATTTTGTTCTTCCATTAATTTTTTTCGTTTCGGTAGGCAAACTTAAACACCCGTTCAGTTTTTCGCCAACTAAAAATTTAGCTCAAATGTTAAAAATTGTTAAATACTAATGTGTTGTGGCCCGGTTATCTGTTTAACACTCATTAAGTTTGGTGAAAATTGTTAAATCCGGCCCTTTCAAATCCCCAAGATACGCTATTTAAGCGCTTTTGATGTAATTAAACGTGATTTGGTTGGTTTTATTGGGAGGAGATTGAGTGCAGGATAACTCGTGCTCGTTGCAGATGGGCGACTAATAAGGATCAGTTGCACCAGAGCTGCAAAAGATTTGTAGGAGAATGCAAATGATTGTTTAAGCGTGCCAGAGGTACGCAACCTGTACGCTTGATAGGAATTGCATGTGGTGTTCCGTACCTCTGGCACGGGAAACAAGGCAAATATGTATGTGCTACAAACCTGTACCCCCTCTGGGGGATTTCTACGTTGGCTAATTATGCCTGTGATAAAGAATAGGGTTTATTGATTACTTTTAGCGATATCATCAAAAGCCATGCGGAAATTAATAATGCTATTCATTATAGCTACATCTATTGTTTTAACTGGAAATGCCCAAAGCATCTACAAAAACATCCCACTCCCCAAAGCTATAGCCGGTGTTAACGAAGAATTTTCCGGCATGACTATCTATGGTAACCGCCTCTACCTCGAACCTCAATATGGTGATCATAAGGAAACCAAGCTGGATGGCGTGTTTAATTTATATAGCATCCTTACCGATAGCATTAGCCGGGTAATAGATAATAGGGATACTTCGCTAACGGCTTGCAAAACCATTAGCGTAAAAAATCTTAACCTGCTGCCCGATTCTGTAAAAGCAAACTACGAGGGTTTTGAGGCGATATGTATTGTAAACAATACCGTTTTTCTATCTATCGAAACTGATGATAAATACCCATACTGCTTTTTGCTGAAAGGCAAGCTTGACACCCTTAAAAATGAGGTGATTATTGATCCTGCCCATTTTATTTCTCTGCGGAGATATCCGGCTATCAGCAATGCCGGTTTTGAGGCGGTAACTTATCTACCTAAAGAAAACAGACTGCTGGCCTATTATGAATTTAATGCTATGCCCAAAGGAGGCTGCGGATACCTGATTGACACCTCGTTTAATAAAATTCCCGAACAGGTAAAGGCTCCCTTTTTATATTTCAGGCTGACGGATATCGCCGCCGCGGATGATGGCCGCGTTTATGGCGTCAACTATTTTTGGAATGGAGATTATAACAGTTATTTAAATAACGATTGGGTAAAATCGCCGGAAGTATCGATTGGTAAAATCACTCCAGAATTGGGGGAGAAGCTGAAAACTGATCCTGATTATTTGAAGAAGAACACTTACGTTGCTATTGTTATGTTGGATAGTGCTAAAAGCCGAAAGTGGAAATACGTACGATCATTTGACGGGTTTAAGAATAATTGGGAGGGAATGGCGCTGTTTAAAAAAGGAGCGCTGGTAGTTACCGATGCCAACCGGAGCGGTAAGCAGGTTTGTAAGTTGGTTTATGTGGATTTTTAGCCCGCTATTCTCCCACTCGTCATTGCGAGGCACGAAGCAATCCCCGACTATACAGGGCGGATTTGCATAGCCTCTCTGCCTCTTGGGGATTGCTTCGTACCTCGCAATGACGTGGTGGAGGTGGCAAGTAAAACAAAAAAAGCCGCTCATCGCGGCTTTTTTATATATCAGGTTTATAACAAATTATTCTTCAACCATCTCGCTGTTGGGGCTCGCCACTTCCGGGTGTTCGTGTTTAAAATAGCGTTTTTGATATAGTAATATCATGATAACGCCTACGCAGATCGAGGCATCGGCAAGGTTAAATACCGGCCTGAAAAACTCGAAGCTTTGCCCGGCCCAAAACGGGAACCATGATGGGTATGTGCCCCTGAGCAGCGGAAAATAGAACATATCTATCACCCGGCCATGAAATATCGGCGCATATTTGTACATCAGTCCGTAAAAGGTGGAATCGATGATGTTGCCCGTAGCACCGGCCAGGATGAGGGCCACATTCATGATGAGGCCACGGTGGTATTTGTGTTTTATTAAAAAAATGAGGGTGTAAATTATACCGGCAACCGCAACAATACGGAAAAGTGTTAAAGCAAGCTTGCCCGTATCTCCGCCCCATTCCATCCCGAAGGCCATACCGTTATTTTCGGTATAGTGCAGCATACCCCGCTTGCCCAGAAACTGAATTTCTTCCTGGAGTTGCATGTGCTGGTGCACCCAGGTTTTAATGGCCTGGTCGGCAAGGATAATGAAAGCGGCTGTAAGAAAAGGTTTGGTATAAGCAGCCTTCATTTATTGCCTTAATTTAGCTTCCATCGAAAGCGTAGTGTGCGGTACTGCACGTAAACGCTCTTTCGGGATCAGTTTACCGGTTTCGCGGCAAACACCGTAGGTTTTGTTTTCGATACGTACCAAAGCGGCTTCCAACTGCTCGATAAATTTTTTCTGGCGGGCAGCCAGCTGGTTGATCTGCTCTTTTTCGAGCGTGGCCGAGCCGTCTTCTAATGTTTTGTAAGTACCGGCAGTATCATCAGTGCCGTTAGCATTTGGCGAACTTAATGACGTAGCCAATGAGTTTAACTCTTCGCGGGCAATACGCATTTTATCCAGGATGATCCCTTTAAATTCTTGCAGGTCAGCTTCAGAGTATCTGGTTTTTTCTTGTTCTGGTTTCATTATACTTTACTAATAGCAATCAAAATTTCTTGTTCATCAATTGTAACAGGTTCGCCCCCGGTTAACTCGTTGTTAAGCTGTATGTTATCTGCTAAAATTTCGGCGCAAATATAGGATAAATTGTTTTTCACTGCTTCGCCTAAAAATGTGGCGTTGCTGATGCTTACATTAATCCTGTCGGTTACTTCAAACTCTTTAGCCTTACGCAGGTTTTGGATACGGTTGATCAACTCGCGCGAGATGCCTTCCTGTTTCAATTCGTTGGATATGGTAACATCTAAAGCCACGGTTAGTTTTCCTAAATTTGCAACCTGCCATCCGGGCACGTCTTCGGCTATGATCTCCACATCGGCAACCTGGATCTCATACTTACCGTCCAACACGCCAATATTGCCATTTGCCTCTAAAGCCGAGATATCATCTTGTGTAAAATTGTTGATAGCTTCGGCAACGGCTTTCATATCCTTACCTACTTTTTGGCCTAAAGCTTTAAAGTTTGGCTTGATCTTCTTTTTGATAAAGCCGGCGGTATCGGTAATGTACTCAATATCTTTAATGTTGGTTTCAGACAGTATAAGGTCTTTAACCTGCTCAACGTGTAATTTAAAGCTTTTATCCAGTATTGGCAACAAAATTTTGCTTAACGGCTGGCGCACGTTGATATTCACCTTTTTACGTAACGATAAGGTTAACGATGAAATATCCTGAGCAAGTTGCATACGCTCTTCAAGCTCGGCATCAACCAGCGCGCTGTTATACTCAGGGAAGTAAGCCAAATGAACTGATTCAAACGGTTCTTTACCGGTAACGGCGTTCAAATCGCAATATAACCTATCGGCAAAGAACGGCGCAACAGGCGACATCAGCTTACTGATAGCGATCAAACAAGTATATAATGTTTGGTAAGCCGATAGCTTATCTTCCGAATCGTCTGATTTCCAGAAACGGCGGCGGCTTAAGCGGATAAACCAGTTGCTGAAATGTACATCCACAAATTCCTGGATAGCGCGGGTGGCTTTGGTTGGCTCAAAATCGGCATAGTAACCGTCAACCTCTTTGCTCAGGGTGTTTAACAACGAGATGATCCAACGATCGATCTCCGGGCGTTTGCCGATCTCGATCTCAGGTTCGCTGTACGTAAATTTATCGATGTTGGCATATAGCGTGAAGAACGAATAGGTGTTGTGTAGCGTGCCAAAAAACTTACGCCTTACCTCGTCAATACCTTCTTCATTAAATTTAAGGTTATCCCATGGCGATGCGTTGCTGATCATATACCAGCGGGCAGCATCGGCACCGTATTGTTCGATAGTAGTGAATGGATCAACAGCGTTGCCTAAACGTTTAGACATTTTGTTGCCGTTTTTATCCAGCACCAAGCCGTTTGATACCACGTTTTTAAACGAGATACCTTTATTACCAACCTGCTCGTTAATGGCTTTGATCTCATCGCTGGCTTCGCTCAGCATTACAGCTATGGCGTGCAGGGTGAAGAACCAGCCGCGGGTTTGGTCAACGCCTTCGGCAATGAAATCTGCCGGGTAGGCGTTTTTAAATTCTTCCTGGCCTTCAAACGGGAAATGCCATTGCGCGTAAGGCATAGCACCCGAATCAAACCAAACGTCGATCAAATCGGGCTCGCGGAACATTTTGTTGCCGGTTGATGATACTAATACCACATCATCAACATAAGGGCGGTGCATATCTTCCAGCACAAAACCTTCGGGCATAAAGCCTGCTTTGATCGATTTTTCAATCTCGGCATTCAGCTCGGCAATTGAACCTATGCAGATCTCTTCGGCACCGGTTTCTTCGCGCCAGATAGGCAGCGGGGTACCCCAGTAGCGCGAACGCGAAAGGTTCCAGTCGACAAGGTTTTCCAGCCAGTTACCAAATCGGCCTGTACCGGTCGATTCCGGTTTCCAGTTGATGGTTTTGTTAAGCTCCACCATTTTATCCTTCACGGCGGTGGTGCGGATAAACCAGCTATCAAGCGGATAGTATAATATCGGCTCGTCGCTGCGCCATGAGTGCGGGTAGCTGTGCTCGTATTTTTTAACGTCGAAAGCGCGGTTCTCGGTTTTTAATTTGATCGAGATGAGTACGTCGGTTGGTTTAAAACCTTCTTCGGCGCGCTCGGCCTCGGTGTAGTACTCTTCTTTAACGTAACGGCCTGCGTAGTCGGTAACCTCGGTTACAAAACGGCCTTGTTTGTTAACAAGCGGTACATCTTTGCCGTTTTCATCTTTAACCAGCACCGATGGTACGTTGTTTTCCTTACAGGCCCTAAAGTCATCGGCACCAAATATTGATGCAGTGTGAACTATACCGGTACCATCTTCGGTAGTAACAAAATCGGCCGGGATCACGCGGAAGGCGTTTTGCTCCAGGTCGGCATTGGTTACATATGGCATCAACTGCTCATAGTGGATGCCCACCAGTTGACTGCCTTTTACTTCGGCCTCAATTTTCCACGGGATGATCTTGTCGCCGCCTTTGTAATCGGCAAACGAGGCGTTCTCTCCCTCGGCTTTAAAATATTTTTTAACCAGGTCTTTAGCCAATACCACGCAAACCGGCAGGTAGGTGTAAGGGTTAAAAGTGCTGATTTTAGCGTAAGTGATCTCCTCGCCAACGGCAAGGGCGCAGTTTGATGGTAACGTCCATGGCGTGGTTGTCCAGGCCAGGATAAATACTTCGGTATCTATGCCGTTAAACAAAAACTCCGAATCGCCATCGCGTTTAACTTTAAACTGCGCGGTAATGGTAGTATCCTTCACCATTTTGTAGGTGCCCGGCTGGTTCAGCTCGTGCGAGCTAAGGCCTGTACCCGATTTTGGTGAATATGGCTGTACGGTGTAGCCTTTATACAGCATATCTTTATTATGCAGCTGTTTCAGGATCCACCAAAGGCTTTCAATGTATTCGTTTTTATAGGTGATGTACGGATCGTTCAGGTCAACCCAGTAGCCCATTTTTTCGGTAAGGTCGTTCCAAACGTCGGTATAGCGCATTACCTCCTTGCGGCAGGCATCGTTGTAATCTTTAACGCTTATTTTTTTGCCGATATCATCTTTGGTAATGCCCAAAGCTTTTTCAACAGCAAGCTCAATAGGCAAGCCGTGGGTGTCCCAGCCGCCTTTGCGTTTTACCTGGTAGCCTTTAAGGGTTTTATAACGGCAAAAAATATCTTTAATGGAACGCGCCATTACGTGGTGAATACCGGGCATACCGTTGGCGCTCGGCGGGCCTTCATAAAAAGTATATGGGTTACCGGCCGGACGACTGGTGATGCTTTTTTCGAAGATATTTTTCTGTTTCCAGAAGTCCAGTATCTCTTTGCCTGTTTGCGATAAGTTTAACTGCTTATATTCCTTGTACATCTATTATTTCACCTCGTTTTTAAGAGGTTGCAAAAATACAGAATTAAAAAATGATTTTTTTAATTTAGGCCGATGAAAAATAAAGCAAAACGCTCTGTTTATCTTTTATTAATAGGCATTATCCTGTTTTCGGCAGGAATGGCAATCCCAAGCGCACCTGCCGATAAATGGGACGATATTATGCGGGGAGCCGGAGCCGGGTTATCTATTGCGGGCTTTATCGGCTTGTTTACCTGGTTGATTGATGTGGTGAAGGAGAATAAGTAAGCTGCAAATTCTCTATCCGAAGTTTGAGCATAGATCCTTTGTTCTAAATAAAAAGGCCGAAAAACTCTCGCAGTATTTCGGCCCTACATCTACCTATGAAAACAACCCTTTTTAGTAAGGGTATTAACTGTAATTCAAATGCGGTGCCAATTAAAAAATACGCTTCAGAGCTAATTGGCGCCGTTTTTTGAGATATAAGGAGCTTGGATTGTGGAAACGTATTCCATTTTTGGTACATATTTTTCACATTGGTTAAAAGGAAAGCAAGGATAACCTACAATAAAAATAACAAGAGTTTCAAATCTCGCTCAGTAGCCTGTTTAACAACCTTAACTATCCGGAGAACTCATCGTAAAAATACCTTCCTGAATTGATATGTTTTTTTTTTGCTGGTTAATAACCAGATTGAGATTGATCATAAACAGTTTACAAATCTTGTTATCCGTTATCAGAGAATTAATATAGATAGGAGCAGATAAGGCGAGAAAATTTAGTTAAAAAAAGACCGAAAGACTCTCGCAGTATTTCGGCCCTACATCTACCTATGAAAAACAACCCTTTGAGAAGGGCAATAACATTAAGTCAAACGAAATGCCAATTGCCAAAACAGGCATCAAGCAGCTAAAAAACAGCTTTTTAACAGCCATCCTATGTTAACGTGTAGATAAATTACCCAAATAAGGGTTTATTTTCCCCAAACAGGGGAAACTGTTTTGTTAAATGCACGTAAAACAATTTGTGAGATAATGAATTAATATAGAAACTATCCCCGCTAAACTTTGTTAAACCAATTATGGACTATAATGTATATTTACTGGCAACCGATCCCAGAAACCCATGCCGGGATGTGATCCACTCCAGGGATACACGCCTCAAGGTTAAGGTGTTTTGCCTTGATGAGGAAGGGTTTAGTCCGGACGATAACGAAATTCAGCTTTACGGCTACGCCGATCATAAGCTTTACGCCTTCGAAACCATTGATGTTGCCGCCGAAGATGCACTGGATTTGGTGAGCGCAATACAGTGGTATGCCAATTATATCGGAGATCCGGAGATGGAAATACTGCCCGAAGACCCCCGGCCGCGGGCGCAATACAGGGATGTACAGTGACGGGTACCTATCAATTTACTGCAAATCAAAGCTGTGCTAACTTTTTTCAATTTTATTTTGACAAATAATTACAAACTCCTATGTTTGCAGTCCCAAAACAAGGGGAGCATAGCTCAGCTGGTTCAGAGCATCTGCCTTACAAGCAGAGGGTCACAGGTTCGAATCCTGTTGCTCCCACCAAAAAGCCTTTAGCTTTAACTGAAGGCTTTTTTATTAGATTTAACACATACTGTGGCAAATGTTTTTGTCACCTGTTTACAAAAGGGAGCATAGCTCAGCTGGTTCAGAGCATCTGCCTTACAAGCAGAGGGTCACAGGTTCGAATCCTGTTGCTCCCACAAAATTAAGCCCGACAGAAATGTTGGGCTTTTATTTTTAACACCTAAACATTATTCATTTTGCTTGATCCATTAGTTCGAAATAACTTAATCTTCGTTATATACAGGTTTTACTGGCTCTTTTATTTCCCTTATTTTAATAAATGATCCATTTTTGTGGTCAATCTTCATTTCAAATCTACCCTCCGAATTTGAAACCGCGATACTGCCCAGCATCCCAAAAAGCATGGCCGCAGTAACCTGTTCTGTGGTACCGGTCGAAATTTTCGCATTTCCCGTAAATAAAAAATCGTCACCCACTTTTTTTAACGGATAATATTCAAAACGGGAGGCTATATAAGGCTGCCCCTGGTAAACAATTGCGTAAATATTCTGAGCTTTTACCTTGCGCAGTTTATTATTCTCGTCGGGTGCTTTTACGGCATCAGGGTATATGTTGTAACCCTCTACAACTATCTGTTTTTCCGGCAACTGGTTCATAAATTGTTGATAGGAGGTATACAATCCGTCTGTATAATTTAACACATTAAAAAGTTTTATCCTGCTTTTTTCAACACTGTCAATCCGGATAATTTCACGCATTGTATAAGTTTCAGTCAATTTCGGACTTTTTTGTAAGGCATCGGTAATTAACCCGGCCATAAGCCTACTTCCGGCCCTCAATAAGGTCGAGGTTACATCTACCCCTTTAACCTGTAACAAGGTATCGACAGCCTCAATCAGACCGTATTTTTCATTGGCACCGGCATATAATCCTGCTCTGAGACGGCAAAATCCCTTTTCACTCATTGCTCCGGTAACTTCTGCAAAGCTGAGCTGCCTTAACTGTAACACAAGCTCTCCAGACCCTGCAGATGCATCAATGCTCCGGTTTACCAAAGCGAAAACCTGGGTAGATAAAGGTGGTTCTGAAACAACAGTCGCACTACGATTCAATAAACCGGTTTGAACGAAACCTAAATTGGTTGTATCGTTCCGGATATCAATAAACCGTACCTTGTTATAAAGACTGTTTTTTATACCGGTTGACGCGGTATCTAAATAAAACCCTACTTTGTGTTGTGCATTAAGGTTTAGGGAGGCCAGCAAAACAATAACTTGTAAAACAAGTATCTTACGCATATTTCAATTAATTTGTGATGAACAAATATAACGATATAACAGCCAGCATAACCTGGGCTTTATGAAAAGACCTTAGGCAAGCGCGACTTGTTTAAATTGAGTTTTTCTTTATTAATTATAAAAAAAGGGGCCACCTCCCGGCAACCCCTCACAATTATCAAAAAAACACAAATTTACAAACTCAGCTCAGCCAGCACCGGAAAATGATCTGAAGGATATTTACCATGATAGCTATCAGATAAAATTCCCCACCTTTTTACATCAACCTTACCGGTAGTGAAAATATGATCAATAACACCGCTCTGTTTAATCTCGTGCCCAAACGAGTTGAACGACGGGTTAAACTCATAAGGCTGGGCAGCCTGGCTGTAGGTATCAACCAGGTAGCCTGAGGTGGCCAAACGCTGGTACCAGGTACTGTTATGATCGCCGTTCAGGTCGCCGGTGAAGATGGCTTTTTCGGTTCCTGCAATTTCTTTGATCTTTTTGAGGATGAGTTTGCCGCTTTCTTCGCGGGCAATTTTTCCCTGGTGATCAAAGTGGGCGTTAAAGAAATAGAATTTCTTTTTACTTTCCTTATCCTGCAGGTACACCCACGAGCAGATGCGGTTGCAGCAGGTTGCATCCCAGCCTAAACCCGGTTTATCCGGAGTTTCTGACAGCCAGAAATCGCCTTTTTTTAGCAGCACAAAACGGCTCTTTTTAAAAAATATTGCCGAGTGCTCGCCGGCATCTTTGCCATCGTCGCGGCCTAAACCATAACGCTCGTATTCGGGCAGGGCGGTGTTCAGATCTTCCAGCTGATTTTTGAGGCCTTCCTGGGTGCCGAAAATATCAAACTGGTGGAAACGGATCAGTGCGGCAGCTATCGGGGCGCGTTTAACCCACAGGTTGCCGGTATCCCTCGGGTTATCATACCTCAGGTTAAAAGTTGCTACAATTAAATGCTGTGCGCTGCCTTGCAGGCATATCAGCATTAATAGTGCGCTAAATAAAAACTGTTTTGCTTTCATAGTTTTCAATTTCCCGGTTATTGTTCCCAACCCGGGTTCTGGCCCAATTTAGGGTTTTGAAGCCTGTCGGTTTCCGGAATCGGGTAAAGATAAAATTTGTTGTCCCAATGGCGTGCAATGGTAGTTAACCAGGTAAGCTCGTTATCAGCGCTCAGTCTTTGCGGGTTTGGTGTGCCGCCGGTTAATGTTGCAGCCACGCTTACGTAGGTTACGCCTTTAACCTGCGTTGCCGGCAGTGTTGTATAAAAGCATACATCCGGCACACCATCTTCGTTCAAATCAAGCGGAACATCAAGTGCAGGTACGTAAAAACCGTTCCAGGTTTGGTCCATCAGCTCGCCTCTTTTCCAACGAACAATATCGTTAAACCTAAAACCTTCAAAAGCAAGCTCGATGCCACGCTCGCGACGGATTTCCAGTATCGAAGCATCAGAAATGGCCGGGAAATAGTTGGTTTTAAGGTACTGATCAACAACCATCGGTTTGGTGCTGGTGTTGCCTGTTATACCTGCCCTGCGGCGCAATGCGCCAATGGTTTGGTTCCAGTCGGCATCGGTAAGGGTGCCTAATTCGGCTTTGGCTTCGGCATAGTTTAACAGTACTTCGGCATAGCGCATCATAGGTACCGAGTTGGTATTGCGTGAACCGCCATCCATCGAGGCATCATCCTGCGTTAACTTGATAGGCTGATAGCCGGTGTAGGTGTATGAAAATACAGGCGGCGCAATTTGCTGGGTACCGCCATTCAGCCGGCTGTAATTACCCATACGGATGGTTTGCTGCAAACGCATATCGCGGCCTTTTACTTCCTGGGCAAAAGGCATGGTTTTGTAACCCGGCTTATCAGTGAACGGAGTGCCGTCAATATTAAGATAAGTGTTTACAAACGTGCGGATAAAGCTTAGCCTGTCGCCATAGGTGGCGCTGGTCCAGTACCAGTTCGAATCGTTAAAAACACCCAGGGCAGGATCAGATATCGCGGCCAAAATCACCTCCGATGCTACCGGAGCCTGGCTGGTAAACAGCGCGCGGTATGATTTATCAGTACCACCGGCCGTGTTCAGGCTGAAGCCGCCTTCGGTCATAACCTTTTGGGCGGCATCGGCTGCCTGGGTAAGTAAGCCGTTTGCAGAAGCCTGTAACCCATACTCGTCATGATATTTACGGAAAGTACCTTCAAAAAGGCACACGCGCGATTTAAAGGCATAGGCTGTAAATTTGGTGATCAAACTGCGGGTATTATCGCTTGTGTTGATGTGCAAACCGGCATAATCCAAATCGGCAATGATTGAATCAACTACCAGTGTACGTTTATCCCTGCCGTTGTACAAAGCCGGATCATCAACCTTAAGTGTTTTACCGTACCATGGCACATCGCCAAAGCGTTTCAGTTTATCAAAATAAAACCATGCCCTGAAAAAGCGGGCTAAGCCGATAAAATGCTCGCGCTGAGCCTGGGCAATATTAGGGTTGTTACAATTTTCAATAAAGTAGTTAATGTTACGCAGGCCGGTCCATGTCCAGCCGTTACTTTGACGTGGGCCATAAGCACCTGGCCTTAAAAAATCCGGAACCGAGGTACGGGCGGCATAATCAGCCATTGCATCGCTGCGTACTACATCGCCCGCGGTTGGCAGAATATCGTAAAACGAGTTGGCGTATAGCTGCAGGCCGTTCACGCTTCCAAACACGGCGCTGTTGGTGGCGGTATCGTGCGGTACCTGGTCTAATTTTTTACAGCTAACTGCAATAAAACTCACCAAAAGCATTATTGCGGATAGTTTTGTGTATGTTGATTTTAAAGGAAACATATCTGTAGCTTTTTTAATGATTAAAATGTTGCGGTTACACCTAAGGTTACGCTTTTTAAAATAGGGTAGTTATTACCGTTACCGCTTTTACCATCGGTAACAACCCTGTCTGATCCGTTGATGCTTTCAGGGTCGATATCTTCGGTAACTTTATACAGCGGCGACCAGGTTAGCAGGTTCTCGCCCGAAACAAACACGCGCAGGTTGTTCAGTTTAATTTTCTGAATTAAACGCAGCGGCAGGTTGTAACCTACCTGTACGTTTTTCATACGCAGGTAAGCGGCATTTTGCAAATACTTGGTTTGTGCCTGCGTTAACTCGCCCGAGCCATTTTGTGCCGAGTAACCACGGTATCTTGGGAAGTAAGCGTCGGGATTATCTTCCGACCAGATTTTGCCCAGTTGTGATTGAGGTACCTTGTTATAAGGCCTGTTATACTGTCCCCAGAAAACACTTGCTTCAGAACCAGGGTACCAATCGCGTTTGGCCACACCCTGGAAAAATGCCGAGAAAAAGAAGTTGTTCCAATCGGCATCCACACCAATACCATAAGTATAGCGCGGGGTTTCGTTGCCGATAATGCGTTTGTCGCCCGGTTTATTTACGGTTTGATCACCGTAATCAATTACACCGTCGCCGTTCAAATCTTTAAACTTGATATCGCCCGGTAAAAGCTGCCCGGTAGTTGATGCCTTAATCAAAGTTTGCTTAGGCGAATTAGCTATATCCTGTGCCGATGTAAAGTAACCGGCAGTTTCAAAGCCCCATATCTCACCCACGGTTTGGCCTGCGTAGTAATCGCTTAAACGTTTATCGGGGTTATTGTATTTGGTGATTTTTGAGGTATAATCGGCCAGCGTTAGCCTTAAACCGTAGTTAAACGGTTTTGATCCGGCGTTGAATTTGTCGCGCCATGCTACGGTTACCTCCCAGCCTTTGGTGCGCAGGTCGGCGTAGTTACCTTTAGGCACATCGGTACCAAAAACTGCAGGCAGTGTCATACCAACGGTAAACATATCGGTGGTTTTGCGGATATAGGCATCGCCCGAGATAGTTAACCTGTTTGATAACATACCCAAATCCAAACCAAGGTTTTGGGTGTTTGATGTTTCCCAGGTTAGGCCATCAGGCAATACCCCAGGCTGCCCGGTTTTTTGAGGCAATACGCCATTTAAAATTCTTGTCGATTTATCGATTTTAAATTTTTCCTGGAAAGCATACGAACCGATGCTGCCATTACCCAATGAGCCGTAAGAAGCCCTCACTTTTAAATTAGTGATCAATTCTTTTGATACCTTCCAGAAGGGTTCGTTCGAAATTTTCCACCCGGCAGATACCGATGGGAAGAAAGCGTAACGCTGATCGGCAGGAAATTTTGACGAACCATCGTAACGGCCATCGGCCTCAACCAGGTAGCGATCTTTAAACGAGTAGTTTAAACGGTAAAATCCGCCCACAATATCCCATTTATCCCAACCGCCCGAAGTGCTGATTGATTGGCCCAGGGCAAGGTTAATATCGGTAGCATCATCAAAAATCAACCCGTTACGTGTAACATCAAGCGTTTTTTTGGTTGATTGCTCGAAGTTGAAACCAGCCAGGGCTTTAAAGTAGTGACCACCTTTCAGCTTTGGCTCAAACTCGCCGTAAGTATTGGTAGCGATGTATTGGGCGCTTTGGCTGTACACTTCCAAATCGTTATAAGCGGTACCAATGTATTCAATTACGCCGGGCTTACGGCTGTAAGCTATAGGTACACGTTTACGGTTTTGGCCGTTATCAGTATTCTGGAAAGTGAAATCGCCTTTTACGCGGAAGGTATTGTCAAAAAACTGGGCTACAAAACCGGTGGTGTTTCTAAACACGCGGTTATCAAAGTTGATTCCGTTTTTGCCGTAATAAAAATCGCCTACTGAATAAGCTGCCGAATAGGTTAGCGTACCGTCGGGGTTAAACAAAGGCACCATGGTATGGCCCTCATCCTGGATGTTTCTCCAAACGCTGCCGCCCTCGCCCACGTTAAGCGGGTTGTGGTATTTCATGTTCGAGTAATCGGCATTGTTATAAATACTTAACCATGGGTACACCTGCAATGAACCTTTGGCCCTTAAGTTATAGATGCTATAATCGTCGGAGTTATAGCGGAACAAACCATCCTGCGCAAAATAACGGCCGGTGATCAGGAAATCGGCTTTGCCGCTATTGCCCGAGATGGAGATATTATGCTCGCGGGCGGTGTTATGATCTTTGTATAACAGCTTGTAATAGTCGGTATTGCCGTAGTATTCATACTCGCCTGCGCTGTTAACTATGGTTGATGGCAGTGATGGATCGAGCGAGTGTTTTCTTAACTCCTCTAAATAAGCAGGAGAAAACTTTACCGTTTTATTGATGTTTTGCGGTGTTTGCGAGTAATCGTTCCAGGCGCTCCAGGCATCGTTAAACATTTTGGCAAAAGTGTAGCCATCGGTAACAAATTTTGGCACCGCGGTTGGGCTTTTGATAGATTGGTTGAACGAGTAGGTAACGCTGGTTTTTTCTTTAGATGGATTTTTGGTGGTGATGAGGATCACGCCAAAAGCACCCCTCGCACCGTAAATAGAAGCCGAAGCTGCATCCTTCAAAACCGATACCGTGGCCACATCATTGGGGTTAATGCGGCTTGGGTCGCCTTCAACACCATCAACCAATACCAGTGCATTACCACCCTGGCCGATAGATGTGGTACCCCTGATATTGTACGATGGCGACTGGATTGGCTTACCATCCAGCGGCACCAGGTTTAAGTTGGGAATAACACCCTGCAAACCCTGGGTTAAGTTAGGCAGCGAACGGTTTTCGAGCGCTTTAGAGGTGATCTGATCAACAGCACCGGTTAGGTTTTGCTTTTTCTGCGTTCCGTAACCAACAACCAAAACCTCGTTCAGGGTGCCAGATTGTGCCACCAGCGTAATAGGATTAAGCGTAGTAACCTCGCCCGATTTTATTTTGATACCGGGTATTCGTTTCGATTCGAACGAGATGAAACTTACCATCAGGGTATAGGTACCTTCATCGGCAATGATAGTGAAGTTACCGTTCAAATCGGCCTGCACGCCTTTGCTGGCTTCCACCAGCATAACGGTGGCTCCGGTAAGCGGCTCGCCTTTTTCATCAACAATTTTACCGGTTACTTTACCGGGGGCGGCTTTTGGCGGGTCTTTTTTAAATAAGGTAACTGTTCCTGTTACCTCTTCTTTAAAACCGATTGATGATTTACCTAAAAGCACTTTTAAGATATCGGCCAAACGCTCGTGGTAAAAGCTTTGGTTTTTAACCCCGATATTGGCCTGGGCAATGGTTTTAGGGTCGTAAGCAAATTCGATATTACCGGCTGCTTCAATCTTTTTTATTGAAGTTAACAGGGTTTCGTTTGAAAGGGATACGCTGAGGCGTCTTTCAAAAATCTGTCCGGTGCTTGGAGCGGCAATCAGTACACCGGCGCCCGCAATAATGATGGTGTAAATCAGAAAAGTGATACGCATAGCTTTACTTAAGCAACGTAAGTTTTTTTTCATACTTTTGAGTTCTTAGTGAATTGTAAACAGAGAAACTAAGGGCATAAGCATATAGGGCTCAATCTATTGTGCTTTGCAATCTAATGGCCGGGTCTGCTGCAGACCGGGCTTTTTTATTTAATAAATACTTACTTCATTGTTTTGCCTCCTGCAACTGTTTTTATGGATTGAACATATTAGCCTCAAGGTTTCATCAACCGTATGCTGCCTGCTGATGATGATATTGTATTTGTAGGTATCTGTCTGCTTGTTTTTGCTGCTTACTTTAACCCCGTAAATGTTATTCACGGTCATGGCCAGTTCACGGAAGGATGCATTGCTTAGTGCCGAGCGACCTTCTATCCAGCCCCTGCTTTTTTCGCCGTTATAGGCGCTTAACAGGTATGTATGATCGGTTACCGAATAAATCGCCCTTTGATTAGGTGTTAATACAGCTGTTTTACCTTGTTTATCGCGTACTTCCACATGGCCCGTGCGCAGGGTTACGGCAACATAGCTTAGCTGCCGGTAAGCTTTAACATTAAATGATGTACCCAGCACCCTGGTGGTTACGCTGCTGGTATGCACTAAAAACGGATGTGTGGCATCGTGCTTCACTTCAAAAAAAGCCTCGCCCTCGTCCAGGTAAACACTGCGGGTGATGGCTTTATTAAAACCTTCGGCTATCCTGATGCGCGACATGGCATTGAGCCAAACGGTTGTTCCGTCGGGCAGTTCCAGTTTTTTAACCTCGCCAATTTTGGTGCTGTAAGTGGCAAATACCGGGGCTTGTTGTTGTTGCTGCGTGCTGATAGCCCTGCGCATAAGCAGGCCTGCACCAACCAACATAATTACGGCTGCCGCGGCGGCATACCTGAAAATGTTCAGGCGCTTTATTTTTGCAGATTTAGGGGTGATTTGCTTTTTTACAAACCCATAGATCTCGCTTTTTAACTGCTGCTCTTTTTCGGCAGAAAGCAATACGTTGGCATTGTGGTATGATTGATACCATTCGTCAACAAATTTCCGTTCCTCTTCGGTAACGTTGTTTTTAAGGTAGCGGTCAATTAATTTTTTAAGCTCCTGCGGCTCCATTCAGTTTTGTGCTGTTTATTGGGATGTTGCACAAAACCGCTTTTACTACTTCTATTTTAAATCAACTTTACGTTAACTTTTTGTAAACAGGATAACGAGGCAAATAAAGCAGTTGAGATACCTGTCGGGGTATTCCATTTTAAGGCGGCGCTTCAGGCGTTTAAGCGCTTCGGTAATATTGTTGGATACGGTTTGCTCGGCCAGGTTAAGATTTTCGGCAATTTCGCGTACCGAATAACTGTCGCTGCGCAGCAAAAAAGCACGTTTCATATTTGCGGGCATCTCCTCCACCTCTTCGCTCACAATTTTTTCCAGGTCGAAGTAGGATGAGAGGTTATCTTCGCTATGAATCAGATTGCCCATGCGCTCCAACGCGTTCTCCATTGCGCTTTGCCTGATGTTTTCTGAGCGGAAATGGTGAAGCACTTTACGTTTAACCGCCCCGTGTAAAAACTGTTCGAGACTGGTATTTACCTGGAGTTGGTTACGTTTTTGCCAAACATCAATCAGTAAGGTTTGCACAATATCCTTCGCGGCTTCCTCATCATCCAGCCTTGTTTTTGCAGCAATAAAAAGCGATTTCCAATAGCGGTTGAACAATACATCGAAAGCGTTTAAATCGTCTTCCTTCAGCATTTCCAACAGCTCGGCATCGGCGGCAGGGTTGTCAAATTGTTGCATCGGCCAAAAATAAACAACCTACGTAAAGTAAAAGTTAAATAAATTGGCAATTGAACCAATTAAAACGATTAACCTTGAACAACAAGCAGCGGCGCAATGAGGGCATCGCCGGTTTCATTAATCATCACCGAGCAATCCCGTACCGAAATATGGTGTTTAAACTGGCCAATAGGTTCAATCCAATCTTTTGAGGTAAATACCGGTGCTTCAATCTGAACAGATTCAACCAGGATCTCTTCACCATCAAGCACCAGGCGCCAGCATTGGTTCTGGCCATCGCTGTTGGTGTTGTAGCGGATATGTGCTAACTGCACTTTTTTAAGCATAGCTGTAAGAGGTTTGGGCGATAAACGCAAGAGAAGATAAGGGTAGTATCGGCATAAAGAAACCTATCGTATTTGTTACCTGTATCTTTAAATTCGAAGCGTATTCTAAGCCCATTTGAGCACCGTTAAATGTTTGGCTTTTTTTGTTACTTTGTTTACATCCCCATGCAAACACTACAGCAATTACAAAACGGAGAATTAAAAGGTGCAACAACCCTTAAACTCGCTGAACAACTCTTGCATTTTCCCGAAGAAATTTTTGAACTGGCTGATACTTTAGAATACCTCGACCTGTCATTCAACAGCCTAAGTTCATTACCTCCGGATTTTGGCCGTCTGCAAAAGCTAAAAATCTTTTTCTGCTCCGAAAATCAATTCACCGTTTTGCCCGAAGTTTTAGCCGATTGCCCGCTGTTGGATATCGTTGGCTTCAAATCAAACCTGATAGAAACCGTACCCGCTAAAGCTATCAACCCTAATTTACGCTGGCTCATCCTCACCAATAACAAGGTGAATGAATTACCCGCCGAAATAGGTAATTGCCACCGAATGCAGAAACTGATGCTTGCCGGTAACCGCTTAAAAACATTACCGCCATCATTGAGCAACTGCCAAAACCTGGAGTTATTACGGATAGCGGCCAACCAATTGGACGAACTGCCTCAATGGCTACTCTCGATGCCCAAACTGTCGTGGCTGGCTTTTTCGGGTAATAATTTTAACCATAAGCATGCGGTTAAATCAATTGAGAAAATTGATTGGAGCGAGTTTGAAATGAAGCACCTGCTTGGCGAAGGCGCATCCGGCATTATATCGCAGGCTGCCTGGAATAACCACGGTGTTGTAAAAGATGTAGCGGTGAAAATTTTTAAAGGCGCCGTTACCAGCGACGGCCTGCCGCAGGATGAGATGGATGCCTGTATTGTTGCCGGCAACCACGAAGGTCTGGTAAAATTAATAGGCGAGATAGCCAACCATCCCGACAATAAAAAAGGTTTGGTGATGGAGCTGATCCCTAAAAGTTTTTTCAATTTGGGTTTACCCCCAAGTTTAGCCAGCTGCACCCGCGATGTTTTTAAGCCGGAAATGAGGCTGTCGGTTAATCAGGTGTTAAAAATAGTTTCAACTATAGCCTCCGTTGCCGAACATTTGCATAGCAATGGCATTATGCATAGCGATCTGTATGCGCACAACACACTGATTGACGGTGAAGGAAATACCCTGTTTGGTGATTTTGGAGCAGCAAGCTTTTATGATAAAACCGAAAAAGCAGTTGCCGAAAAACTTGAACGTATAGAAGTGCGGGCCTTTGGTTGTTTTCTTGACGACCTTATAGGCCTTTGTTTAGAAAAAGATCATCCCGAAATACACGTGCTCTCAACAATGAGAGACAGCTGCATCACCTATACTATTGGGCAGCGCCCAAAATTTGGAGACTTAACTATTTGGTTGGCAAAACTGATAAAATAGCCTAAGATTAGGCTTCGTTATTAAAAACGTTTTACCAATTTTTTCAAAGAGGGGCGTTTTTGCGCCAAAAGAGCAAAGGAAAAGCCGGAAGCTTTTTTAATTTTTTAGAAATTTTTGAACGAAAAATGATAATTTTTGCCAATCTGTCGATTCATTCCATCCATTCGTCGCTTTTTTTTTGATTTTAATAATCCATGTATTAGCTTTGCAGCTATTTCAATACAAGGTTACCACCTTGATTTGTGATAAGGTTTAGGTTTAAAGCCTCCAAGCAGCGAGTGCAAGGAGGCTTTTATTTTTTTAGCCTTATTACTAACGTATCTCCTTAATTTTTAGTGTTTAAACGGGTAATTTAATTTGGAGATTAGAGGTTGGAGAATGGAGATTAGTTGGTGAGAGGAAAAATATCTATGTCCGCTTTTTTTTCTGAACCGAAATTTTCCGAATTGAAGAATTGCCTCAGTTAGTTCAGTCCGCGCCTGTATTAGATTTGGAAGTTCAATCGATATTAAGATTCTTTAGCTGCTTGTTTTTTTAACCTAAAATGTCCTTTGGCATCAACAGTCCAAAAATCGTCGTCAATTTCCTTGTCAAAGTTTCCCTCCTCATCAACCTGTACTTCGTAATAATAATTGAGCTTTAATGTCAAATCTTTGTATATGGTTGTATTTAGCGCACCTCCAAAATGGCTATTCCCCGCCGGATCATCGGCTTTAATATGCATTGCATCTATTACATGTAACTTATAAGTTAACGTTACAAGCGTTTCTTCTGTTATCACAACAAAAAAGTTTGGCTTCATAGCAATTAAAAGCCAGTTCGATTTATAGGTTGAGTCCGTCAAATCAAAAGTTGAAGGAATATCATCACCATCAATTATACTTCCGCCAATTTGCCTTTCTCTTAAATTTAACTTAAGCCCCATCAACTTTTTATCCTTAAAAATCGAAAGATCAATCGGACCTGGATCAGACGATGGATTTTTAGTATCGAAAGGGAATTTAGGAATCGGCAGGTTTCGTAAAAGCTTAACCAGTTTGGCGCTATCAGTTAAATCGCTTCCTTTTTTTGGCTGTTTAGCTGTGGGGGAGGATGTTGAAATGCGGGGAACTTTGTTATTGATTGTTGAGCCATTGGTGCAGCTGCCATTTAAGATAAGAGAGACAACTAAAACGATAATGCTTTTTAAAAATGGCTTCAGTTGGTTTGGGGGCATATTTTTCAAATGATATTGCTTTTAAATTATAATTATCCCTACTAAAAAAGTTGTTTTCTTAGGTAGATATAGGCAGTATAGTTACGAAATATTTGCAATGAGGTTTTGTTTTGCATTGAAAAATGTGATTCAATACCTGTCATGTTTATTGTTAGTTAATTAATGTGCTGTTGTTAACCTGCGTGAAAAATATGTACCAATTGTGGAAGACATTTCCACAATCTGGACTCACTATAGTTAAAAAAAAACACGCTTTTGTTGGTTTGAAGGGCATCTTTCTCAAATGGCACTGCATTTGAATTATAGTTAATACCCTTACTAAAAAGGGTTGTTTTCATAGGTAGATGTAGGGCCGGTTCAACTGCGAGAGTTGACCGGCCTTTTTATTTATCTGTGTTATGTTTCTTAATGATTAAGATCTTTTGTCTGTTTTTTAATCAATGGGAAAATATTTCCCATGCCATGGTGTCATTTCTACGCATTGGCGTGTGTGTTGAGATTAAAAACCTGCCAATTAGGCAATTAAGCGCCGTTTTTAATAATGGCATGTAGTTTGAATATGGTTTAATACCCTTCTCAAAGGGTTGTTTTTCATAGGTAGATGTAGGGCCGGAATAACTGCGAGAGTTGTCCGGCCTTTTTTATTAAACTGATTTAAAAAATATTGATTAACTGAAACCTAATAAATTTAAATCCCCATAAGTAAATATTGCCCCGCTTGGGGAATTGTTTCCAAAGGAAAATATTTTACTATTATTTAAAACGGCTTAATCGCTGCTTTTAGGGCATTTTTGGCAATTGGCATAGGGTTTGGCTTAGTAATCATGTCCTTACTAAAAAGGACTGTTTTTCATAGGTAGATGTAGGGCCGAAACACTGCGAGAGTTTTTCGGCCTTTTTTATTATACCTTCCCAGGTTTTCTGTATCGTTTCTCTTCGTTTTTAGCTGTTGAATTAACCTATAATTAAACACTCTAATTCGGAGTAGATTAATTGTCAACTAATTGCAATCTGCAAGGTTTCTATAGGCGTATATCATCTACAAAGCAAAACGAAATTATCAATCAAAAAAATCGAAATTTACTATGAAAACATCTGAACAAGACAGCATAGGTGGAGCTAACATGGCCCGGAGGTCATTTTTACGCTATGCGGGCTTAGGGGTAGCCTCGGCGGGGCTTTTGGCCACAGCAGCATGCCACAAAGATCATAAGGTTGTTATTGGTGGTGGAATTGACATTGGCGCCAAAGGCGATCTTGCAATTTTAAACTACGCTTACGCTTTAGAGCAGCTTGAGGCCGCATTTTATATCCAGGTGGTTGCATCGCCCTATGCGGGAATGACCAGCGACGAAAAGGCGCTTTTCACCAGCATCCGCGATCACGAGGTGGTTCACCGCGAATTTTTCAAAAAAGCCCTTGGCGGTAATGCTATCCCGGCCTTAACGGTTGATTTCAGCACTATTGATTTTACAAAAAAAGCTGCTGTTTTGGGTGCTGCAAAAGCATTTGAAGATACCGGTGTTAAAGCTTATGATGGTGCCGGTTACCTTATTCAGGATGCGGGTTACTTAACCATTGCAGGCAAAATTGTATCGGTTGAGGCAAGGCACGCCGCCCTAATCAGCAATATGCTGGTTGCCGGTTCATTTGCCGCCGATGACCAGGTTGACAGCAACGGCTTAAACAAATCGGCCACTATTGCCGAAGTATTGCCAATTGCCAATACCTACCTTAAAACCAAAGTGAGTGCATCTAATTACAGTTACGTAGCTTAAACCCACACTGCCATGAATTTATTTAATATAGTAGAAGAATTAGAAAAAATTGATCCGGAACTGAATGACAGGCTTAACCCGCGCCGTGCAGCCATCAAAAATATAACCAGCTTTGGCTCAAAAGTAGCCCTGGCTGCAGTACCCTTTGCCTTGGGTACAATGCTTAAAAAAGCTTATGGTGCAGAAGCCTCAACATCGGTTGTTGATGTGTTGAACTATGCCTTAACCCTCGAATATCTGGAATCATCGTTTTATAACCAGGGTGCAGCATCGGCCGGGCTAATTCCGGCTTCCGCCTCGGCTTATATCAATACCGTAAAGGATGATGAAAACCAACACGTGGCTTTCCTGAAAACAGCAATCACCGCATCAGGAGGTACACCGGTTGCCTCGCCAAAATTTGATTTTACTGCCGGTGGTGGTACAGGCAATGGTCCGTTTAAAGGTCTGTTTAGCAACTATAGCTTGTTTTTAAAAGTAGCGCTGGCATTTGAGGATACAGGCGTGCGCGCTTACAAAGGCCAGGCTCCAAATCTGTTAGGTAATAAAGATATCCTTACAGCTGCTTTATCTATCCACGCGGTTGAAGCCCGCCACGCATCGGCTATCCGCCAGTTGCTGGGTGTTTCACCATGGATTACCAGTACAGCCACTGTAGGTAATGATACCGGCGTGCCGCAGGTAAACGGTAACTATGCAGGCGAAGAAACTATTGTTCAGGGAGGCGTTGATCTGACTACGCTGCCAAGTGCAACCGGTTCAACCACTTCAGTAGCCGTAGCCACAGCAGCCTTTGACGAGCCTTTATCTAAAGATCAGGTATTAGCTTTATTAGTTGGTACTTTTATATACAGCTAAGAGTTTGTTTATAAAATGAAAAACCGGCTATCGATAAGGGAGCCGGTTTTTTTTTTGCGCATATCAAAACTACTTGTTTAATGCATATTGCCCAAACTTAATTAAGTCATTAGGCCTGATATAACCTACGGTGCCTGATATAGCCTTGCCTTTACTGTCAAAAATAATCATGGTAGGGTAGGCCTGTAAACCCCATGCTGCGGCAAGCGCGGGGCCCTGGCCTTTTTCCATATCAATGGCCACATTTACAAAATTATCGTTATAAAAATCGGCAACCTTATTGTTTTTAAAGGTGGTTGCCTTAAGCATTTTGCAGGGGCCGCACCAGCTGGCATAGGCATCAACAAAAATGTATTTTTTTTGCTTTGCCGCCTGTTTTAAAGCTTCGGTCCACGAGTTTTCGATAAAATTGATTTGGGTTGATGATTTGCTTAACGTTTCCTGGGCTTTTGCTGTGGGGCTACTTACCAGTGTTATCAGAAACATTAGGGAAAGGATATACAGGATTTTTTTCATTCGTTTAATTAGGGCTAACATAAAAACAGCACGTATATAATGCTTTATACGTGCTGTTTATTATGTCGGTTATAAATTTATTTTGTTAGTTAGCAGGGCGACGCTGTTGTTCCTGCTGGCGTTGCTGCTGTTGCTGCTGACGTTGCTGCTGCATTTGTTGCTGGCGCTGTTGTTGTTCCTGTTGACGTTGCTGCTGCATTTGTTGCTGACGTTGCTGTTGTTCCTGTTGGCGTTGCTGCATTTGTTGTTCACGTTGTGCCTGCTGCTCTTGCTGCCGTTGCTGTTGCATTTGCTGCTGACGCTGTTGTTGTTCCTGTTGCCTTTGCTGCAATTGCTGCTGACGCTGGGCTTGTTGCTCCTGCTGGCGTTGTTGCGCTTGTTGCTGGCGTTGAGCCTGCTGTTCCTGTTGACGTTGCTGCTGTTGTTGCTGACGCTGAACTTGTTGCTCTTGCTCGCGCTGTTGCTGTTGTTGCTGGCGTTGAGCCTGCTGTTCCTGCTGGCGTTGTTGCAACTGCTGCTGACGCTGGGCTTGTTGCTCCTGCTGGCGTTGTTGCGCTTGTTGCTGACGCTGTTGTAGTTGTTGCTGGCGGTTAGCCTGCTCGTCGGCAGGTTTGCCTGCCTGCCTTTGCTGCTCGCGTTGTTGCTGGGCTTGCTGGCGCTGTTGCAATTGTTGCTGACGGCTGGCCTGTTGATCTTGCTGACGTTTTTGCTGCTCCTGCTGGCGCTGCTGCAACTGTTGCTGGCGGTTAGCCGGCTGCCCCTGCCCGCGATTATCGGCAGGGTTTGGCCTTGCCGCAGGTCTGTCGTGGTTAACCTGTACCAGTTTATTATCAGGTTTTTCGTTGCGGGCAACTTCTCTTAATCGTGCGGCGTTATTGCGGTTAACAGCCTCATTGCCGCGGCCTCTGTTAGCTATACCTGCGTTAGGGTTTTGCTGCCTGTAGGCTGCCGCGTTCACTACCCTTGCCGGCCTGGCATCGGGCGCTTTACGCACTTCCGGGCGGTAAATGTTTACGGTATTATTAACCACCCGGCCGCCGCCATTAGGGCGATTAACATTGGTTATGTTATAAACACGCACATTCCTGTTGTTAGTTACCTGCCTTATTTCGGTTACCCTCGGGCCGGTAATATAAGTGCGGTTATTATTAACATAGGTGTTGTTGATAATGGTGGTGCGGTTAATAATGTTAACAACCCGCGGGCGTGGTGTATAGTAATTATAAATTTGCGGACTGTTAATATAAGCCTGCGGTGCGCAAACCCAATAATTATCAGGCACGCGGTAGCTGTTGCCTAATGAAATACTGATGCTGATGCCCGGCTGCAAAGGTGCCCAGCCATAATAGCCGCCGCCATGCCTCCAGCTTACCCAGGCCGGTGCCCATTCATTACCCGGAATCCATTCCCAACCATAGTAATCATCATAACGCCAGCGACCGTAGTGAAACGGTGCCCAGCCCCATTTATAATCAGATACCCAGGTGTTACCGTAATCGGTTACTACCCAGTGGCCACGGGTGGCATAAGGCCTGAAATTGTCTTCGGCATCAGGTACCCAAACGTTGCCGTACTGCGGGTCACTTACCCAGGTGCCGTAAGGGTCAAGTTCGTCGTAAAATTCCTGGTCGGATACGTATCCGCCTTCCTGCGCTTTACTTTTATCTGGTGCGGCAAGCATTATTAAAAATGCTATTAAGCTTATACCGCATATTTTATTTATAAATTTCATGGTACTAATGTTTATAAATGCCCCTGTCACGTTGCGTGTTTAATAGTATGACAGGCAGAAGTATAAAACGTTTAAATCAAAAATTGTTTTATACCGTTGATACAAAGTACATGAGCCCCAGCTATAGCTATAAAATATTATTGTTACCTTGTGTATCGCACTAAAAATTAGATAATTTTGCTACCTGTTTTATAAACTACAAACTATGAGTACTGTAAACATCCCTCGCCTCGATCTTAATACCTATATAAACGGCACTGCCGACGAACGCAAACAATTCTCTGACGATATTGGCAAAGCTTTTAACGAAACAGGTTTTGTTACCATAACCAATCACGGTTTAAGCAAGGAGTTGATAGATAAACTTTATGAAGATGTAAAAGCGCTTTTTGCCTTGCCCGAAGATGTAAAGCAAAAATACGAGATCCCCGGCCTGGCAGGCCAGCGCGGATACACCGGCAAAAGCAAGGAAACCGCCAAAGGTTTTAAAACTCCAGATTTGAAGGAGTTTTGGCAAATAGGCCAAACCGTTACCGACGATGATGCCCTCAAAACCCAATACCCCGAAAATGTTGAGGTAACTGAACTGCCCGACTTTAACCCCACCACCATCGAGGTTTATAAAAAATTGGAAGCCGCAGGTAAGCATTTGCTACGCGCCATTGCCGTTTACCTTGAACTACCTGAAAATTATTTTGATGATAAAGTGCATAACGGTAACTCCATCCTCCGTAACCTGCACTATTTTCCAATAACTAATCCCGATGCTGTACCTGATGACGCGGTACGTGCAGGTGCGCATGAAGATATCAACCTGATTACCTTGTTGATAGGTGCCAGTGCCGATGGCCTTGAACTGTTAACCCGCGATAATACCTGGTTCCCGGTAAAAGCCTTTGGCGAGGATTTGGTGGTTAACGTAGGCGATATGCTTCAGCGCTTAACCAATAATAAACTAAAATCAACCACGCACCGGGTGGTGAATCCTCCGCGCGAGCTGATGGGATTCTCCCGTTATTCGGTTCCGTTTTTCCTGCATCCAAAATCAGATATGGATCTGACCAGCCTGGAATCGTGTATTGATGAGCAACATCCTAAATTGTATACCGATATTACTGCGGGCGAGTATCTGGACGAACGCCTGAGGGAAATTGGTTTGAAGATGTAACGATAAAACACAGTTATTAAATAGAAAAGCCCTCTCAAAACGAAAGGGCTTTTTCTTTTTTTAGGCAGATTAAATATTTTACTTAGCCAAAGCTGTCTTTCCGTCAACGCTCTCGCCGGCTGCCTGTCGCCGTTTATACAAAACAAACAAAGCGGTAGCCAATACACCTATAATTCCCTCAATACAAACCGCCCTGCGCGGGCCGAGCTCGCCGGCCAGCCATCCGGCCATTAAGCTGCCCACAGGAATCATTCCCTGGTAAGCCATTACATAATAGCTGATAGCCCTTGCCCGCATAGCCGGGATAGCATGAGTTTGAATGTAAGTGTTGATAGCAGATGTTTGCGCCATCATGCCTACACCTGTAAATACCATAAATACCAGGGCGAAAGGAAGTTTACCAGCATAAGCTACCATCAACACACTGATCCCAAAAATGAGGCTTGCGGTACTCATAATCTTCACCAGGTTTTTATTGGTTTTAAGATTAGCCAGGTACACCGCACTAACCACCGAACCTAACCCGGCAGCGCTTTCAAACCAGCTGAAGGTTTTGGCATCGCCGTTAAAAATATCTTTGGCAAAAATAGGCATTAGGGTATTGAAAGGGATCACGAACAGGCTGCTTGCGGCGAGCATCAGGATCATGCTGCTTAAATCAGGGTCGCCGGATACGTATTTAAAACCTTCCTGCAACTCGGTCCAGATGCTTTTTTCTGAGCGTACCGGTACAATGGTGTTCAGCTTCATCATAAATAAACAGGTAAGTACCGGGATGTAGCTGATGAAGTTGCCGAAAAAGCAAACGTCTTCGCCAAATGCGCTCAGTACGATACCGGCTATGGCCGGGCCTGCAATACGGGCCAGGTTGGTCATGGTTGAGTTGAGGGCGATGGCATTGGGCAAATCGCTTTTATCATCAACCATATCAACCATTAACGATTGACGGCAGGTAATATCAAAGGCGTTCACAATGCCTTGCAGCAGGCTTAAACCAATAATGGCCGGGATATTATAGATTTTGAACAGGATCATAAAAGCCAGCGCGCCAGCCTGCAACATGGATGTTACCTGGGTAATAACCAGTATGCGGTAGCGGTTATGCCTATCTACAATACTACCGGCGTAAGGGGCTAATATTAACGATGGGATAAGGCTTACAAAACTAACCACACCCAATAAAAGGGCCGAACCTGTAAGGCGGTAAACCAGCCATGCCACTGCTGTTTTTTGCATCCATGTGCCTATAAGAGAAATTGACTGACCGTAAAAAAACAGCTTGAAATTACGGTACTTTAATGAGCGGAAAACATTCATCGTACTAAAACCTAACAAAAGCAAATTCAGGGGAGTACTTAATGCAAGAACTATTGATTTGTTTTATGCTGCAAATATCGCCCATAAACATATATTTGTAAAATAGATTATTTTAATGAAATTGATTGATAAAAACGATTGATTGTGGAGCTGCGTCAACTACAGTATTTTGTGAAGGCTGCCGAAACGATGAACTTTACCGAGGCCGCCGCCGCGGTGTTTATTACCCAAAGCACCTTATCGCAACAAATTAAACAGCTGGAAGAAGAGTTGGGCATGCTGCTGTTTGACAGGATAGGCAAACATGTACGTATTACCGAGGCCGGACATATATTTTTAACCCACGCCCGTAAAATATTGAATGATGTGCAACGGAGCAAACAAGCCATCAGCGAATTACAAAACGCAACGACCGGCGAACTTAATCTTGGGGTTTCCTACGCTTTTACTTCCTTGTTGTTGCCTGCTTTAGCACCGTTCAGCACTAAATATCCCGGTATCAAAATTTTTATCACTTATGGCAATCCGGAAGAACTGGAAAAGAAACTGCGCCTGGCTGAACTGGATATGATCCTGGCTTTTCATAACGAAAGTGATGATGAAGACCTGGAAATGCAGGAGCTATTCAGTTCGAGCGTAGTGATGGTGGTAGCGAAAATTAATCCGCTGGCCAAACTGGATAAAATAAGTTTGGAAGAGTTGGCTAAACAGGACCTGATATTGCCAGGCAAAGGTTTCAGCTCGCGCGAGTTTATCAACGAGCTTTTTAACCGTAAAAAGATTGTACCCAATATCAAGATTGAACTGAATGATGTGCATTCACTATTGGCTTTGGTTGAGAATGGCCATTGGGCAACTATTCTGAATGAAAAGGCACTTATTGGTTGGAATAAGGTGGTCGCTGTACCTATCGAATCGAAAGAGATCAAGCGGCAATCATATATTCTTTGGCAAAAAGGTGTTTATCGTAAAAGGGCGGCTATTTTGTTTATTGAGGAGTTGATGCGGGTGATGGAGATAACGGATGGGCAGTAAAGCCGATAATTAACCAAAATGTCATTTCGATAGAGCGGAGGGGGGATAAGCGCGTAAGAGCGAAAGAGAAATCCTGTACGCCATGCAAGGCGGAAATGCAAGTCCGCTTAATAGGGCGTACAAGATTTCTCCTCTCGCCACCGCTTGAGGCCCCCGCATGTTCGTCGAAACGACAGGCGTTATAACTAATAACCAAGGGTTCGTATCTTCACGAACGCCAAACCGCAACTACTTCTTCATCTCTTCCCTAATCGCTCTCAAAAACTCATTAGGATGTTTCGAGCCGATGATGTAAAGCAAGCCGTCCCTATCGGTAAGGTGAATAGCCTCATTGCCCGAAGTAAAAAAGCGGATGGTGCCTTTAGTGTGCAGGTTATAAACAGGGTTGTTGAAAAGATAGCGGCTGTAAGTTCCTTTTTCAGCTTTTACAATACCGTTCAAATCGATTTTTACCAGTTTGGTTGTCCATAAACCATCCAACATTACGCTTTTATTTTCTACCCTGGTACGGAAATGCAGCAGGAAACCCATGATGATGGAGATGATGATAATAGAAAACCCAACAACCACCAGCAAATCGCCATTGCGCTCGCGTTCATCAGTAAAAAAATAAGCTGCAAAACAAAACATGGCCAAAACCAGGCGAATGGTTAAGGGGATAAACTCCCTGCCAAGGTATTGCTTTTCGGTAAAAACGGATTTATCGCTCATGTTAGTTTAAACAGTTCGAAGATAGTAACTTTTTTAGTGTTATCATTTACTTTATACCTTTCGTCGGGCCGGTAACCGCCAATCCACATAATTTCGCCGTTGCCGTTCACCAAAACGGGAATTTTGTCTTTTTGGTGTAGGGGCACTTTCTGGTTGATGAAAAAATCACTCAGTTTTTTGCGGCCTTTCATCCCCAGCGGAAAAAAATGATCGCCTTCCTGCCAACTACGGATGGTTAAGGGGTAGACCAGCTTATCGGCATCAATTGAGGTTGCAAATGGGTTATCTTTAATGATAAGCGCGCTGTCATCATGCAATAAAGTTAATTTATAAGCTCCCCAATTTACATGGAGGGCATCATGGTTTATAACAACTTCGGTTAAAGAAACTGTGTTTTTAGGTTTGAGGATGATATCCTCCCTATCCAACAACAAGCTATGCGAGCCGGATTCAAACACCCGCCCCGGATGTTTATCAAGTGAGGCTATCAGGTCGTCGATAATCGTTTCGTTAAAACCATATTCATTTAGCAATTTAAAAAGCAACAGGCGTTTTGGATTCAGCGCTTTTACTTTGTCGATAGAACAATAAATAGCATTGTCCTTGTGCAGCAGCAGCGTTTCCCTTAACTCATCAAGCTTTAGCTCGAGTAACAATTCCAAATCGCGAAAATGCTGCAGGCTGTTTTCGAAAGTTTTTTCGAGCGAAGGATTCAACTCTTTCAACTTCGGCACCACCTCCAGCCTGATCTTATTACGGGCATATTTTGCCGAGGAGTTCGAGCTGTCTTCAACAAAACTTAAACCTTCGGCGGTAACAATGGTCTGTACCTCATCGCGCGTAAGGAACAGAAGCGGGCGTACAAGTTTGCCATTTTTAGGCAAAATGCCGTGGAGCCCAGCAATTCCGGTGCCGCGTGTAAGGTTTAACAATATTGTTTCGATAGTATCGTTCTGGTGGTGAGCAAGCGCAACGACCTCATAGCCTGATTGCTGGCAAACAGTATCAAACCATTGGTAACGCAGATCGCGGGCAGCCATCTGGATCGAGATTTTGTTTTGGGCAGCGTACTGTTCTGTATTGAAATTGATGGTGTGAAAAGGTACATCCAACCGGGCGGCCAGCGATTGCGAAAATTGCTGATCGCGTAAGGCTTCATCGCCCCGCAACTGAAAATTGCAATGAGCGATGGCGAAATTGTACCCGGCGGCTTTAAGTAAATGGGCCATTAAAACCGAATCGATGCCGCCACTTACCGCTGCCAGGATAGGAGTGGAGCGGGTAAATAAAGCGTTTTGTTCAATAAAATTAACAAACTGATTAACTGGCAGCATTCATCAAAATTATTAATTTAATAACCCCGACAAAAAACTAATTTTGCCACGTGAGGAAATACGTTTTATGCTTTTTGTTTTTGGTGCTGGCAACTGCGGCCATGGCCCAAAAAAAATCAATTGTAAACCTGATACAATCTGAAAAAAGTACCGCCACAAAAATAAACGGCAAGCAGTTGGTAAAGGTGTACAAAGGCACTTTTAAGCAGGATTATTCATTGCTGCGTTCGGATAGCGCCTATTTTTATCCTGATCTTAACTCGTTTGATGCTTTTGGCAACGTAAACATTAACCAGGGCGATACGCTGAACATATTTTCGGATAAGCTGAACTATAATGGTAATACCAAAATTGCCATCCTTACCGATAACGTAAAAATGGTTGACCGCGATGCCACCCTCACCACCAACTACCTTACCTATAATACAGCCAGCAGGGTAGGCACCTATACAGGCGGCGGCAAACTAATCAATAAAGACAACGTACTAACCAGTAAAAACGGCTATTACTTTGCCTACAGTCGCGATTCATACTTCAGATACGATGTAGTTTTAACAACTGTAGACGCGCTCATCAAAACAGATACCCTGCGTTACAACACCGGCTCAAGGATAGCTTATTTTTATGGCCCTACCAATATTTACGGCACCAAGGATAAAGATACCCTCTACACCGAAAACGGGTTATATAATACCGTTACCGAGCAGGCTTACTTCGGCAAAAAAAACTCGTACAGGCAGGGCACCAAATCATTAAAGGGCGACAGCTTGTTTTATGATAAACTGAAAGGTTATGGCAGGGCGGTAAAAAATATCACGTTTGAAGACAGGGAGCAAAAAGTAACTATTAAAGGCGATCTGGCTACCTACTACCGCGCCGATGAAAAAACTATAGTTACCGAAAATGCTTACGTAGTACTGATTTCGGAGCAGAAGGATACCACCCAGACTGATTCGGCGGCGAAAACTGTGCCTCCGGGGCAAAAAAATGCCAAGGCATCCAATAACAACATCACCGATCTTAATAAAGTAGCCGGTGCCATAAAGCCTGGTAACAATCATAAAGCTCCGGCCAATACCATACCAGTTACACAACCATTCGCTATCAGCAAAAAGGATAGCGCAAATGTTGATATGGCGGGCAAGCTGACGCTGGATGCTTTAAAGGATAATAAGGGAACGGTTGATACCGTGCTGAAAACGGCGGCAGATCAGCTGAAGAAAAACCCTAAACTGGTTGATTCGGCATTAAAATCTGCTCCTGCGCTAAAACTGAGCAATAAGGATAAAGCCAATATTAAAAACATAACCAGCCTGGCCGGTGTGGCTGATGCTATAAAGCCTGATAAAAATAAAAAGGGAACATTCGTTAAGCCGCCTGCAAAAGCGCCTATAGTAGCCGTTAAAGATACCGGCCGGATTAAGCGCGATTCGATATACATGACTGCCGATACCATCGAAACGCAGATCATGACCTATAAAAACCTTAAAGCTTACCAGGAACGCCAGCGCACCCAACACGATACCACGCTTAAACAACGTAAAATAGCCGCCGAGAAAAAAAACTCGAAGTTTTTGGAAGCAAGGTACCTTGGCATCCCTAAAGATACAAGTTACTTTCACCGCGACTTTTTTGGCAAGCCCAAGCCGGTTAATGATTCGCTGCAACGAAAAAAGGATGCTATTGCCGCCGCCCGGAAAGCAAAGCAAGACAGTGTTTATCGTGTGCAACTGGCACGCGACCCGGTTTACAGGCAATATCCTGTTAACCTGAAGGATACTGCCCGGGTGAGGATTTTGATAGCCCACCACCATGCCAAAATTTTTAAATCGGACCTGCAGGCCAAATCCGATTCGATTTTTTATGCCAATAGTGATTCGACCATGCGCATGTATGTAAACCCCATTATCTGGACACAGGGTTCGCAGCTCTCGGGCGATACCGTTTACCTGCAAATGCGCAAAAAGAAGATGGATAATATCGAGCTGTTCCCGTCGGCATTTATTGTAAATATCGACAAGGACGATTCGGTGCATTTTAACCAGGTATCGGGCAAAAGAATGCGGGGGTATTTTAAGGATGATAAGCTGGATAAGATGTATGCAGTAGGTAATGCCGAAACTATATTTTTTCAGCGCGACAGCGGCAAGGTATCGGGCATGCAACGGTCATTAAGCAGCCGCATCCGTGTGGCGTTTAAAGACAAACAGGCTACGGATATCTTCTTTTTAACCAAACCCGAAAACCGGTACATCCCGATAGATAAGGTAAAAGAAGACGATAAGATACTGAAAGGCTTTTTATGGAAACCAAAGGAGCGACCGGCATCCAAAGAAGATATTATAAAAAAACGAAGTAAAAAGAAAGCTGCAACCACAAAACCGCAACCCAAAACAGCGCCTGCAAAACCCGGAGCAGGCAAGCCCGGCATCAGCACTAAAACCGATAGCCTTAAGGTGCCCGGAATAAAAAACATGCAGGATAGCACGCTAAAAGTAGATACCGGAGCGAATAATGCCATAAAATTGAAAAAAGACACGATAATTAAAAAAAGTGCTCCAAATGCCCCTCAAAACACCCCAAAAAAGGACAGTATTGTTAATAAAGGCCCATCTGTGAAGAAAAACTGAACAATTTGAATAAAAAATAGCATTTTTTTTGTTAAAAAATTAGACTACTAAATCTATAGTGCTTATATTTGGTCAATTGTTATTATCGATCTAACCAATTAGTTCTTTATGATAAATAATGAGGTCAGTCAACTTAAATTAAAAAAGAGACAGCCGGCGGGCTCTCTCTTTTTTTTCGGCCTTAGCTAAAGCGTGTTTACACATGTATTTAATTTATCGTTAAAGTAAACCATCCTGCCCCCGGCGGTGTTATCCCAATAAACACATCGCCATGAAAGATCAAAATGATACCATACCTGCAGCCAAAGACGGGAAATACGAATTCCTGATCAACTACTCCGAGCGCGAGCTTACCTGCAAGGTTGAAAAAGAACAAAACAAACTCCACGTTTTTATCGACAATAACATCAACGCCGAACTTGAGATCCAACCCGATGGTTCTTTAACACAAGCCAGCGGCAATGCCCTGCCCGATTCGACTATCGAGTTTATTAAGAAGCATGTGTTGGAGGGGTAAATTGTTGGTGCTAATTTTAGGAAGAGTTTCGATAGGTGAATCTATCGTACCTGAGAAATATATGAGCTCGCAATCTCTCCGCCGTCGTGCCGTATTTATTTCGGCATCCCACAGGACAGGTAGACGATTTGCTTAGCATGGCCGCTCGGCGTGTGGGGTGCTGAAACAAGTTCAGCATGACAGTGATTTCAATTATGCTGTATTGAATGAGATCGTGCAGTATCACAATGATTTATTCACTTCATCCCCTCATCTTCCAAAACTTTTCAATTTTAAAATATTATTCATTAATCTTGAATAGTATTCTGAACCCGCTAAATCCTGTGCGCTGCCCCAATTATCGGCGCTAATTATATACAATACTTTATATGAAACGAACCAAAGTTGCCATACTGGGTGCCGGTTTTATAACCGAGATCCACATGGAATCGTACCATCGCTTTATCCCCGAAGCCGAAGTGGTAGCCTGCTACGCCCGCAAAGCCGAAAAAGCGAAGGCCTTTGCCGAAAAATACCACATCCCCCAATGGTTTGACGATATTGATAAATTAATTACCGAATCGGACTGCGAAGTAGTGGATATCTGCCTGCCCAACTACCTCCATGCCGAAGCTACAATCAAAGCTGCCAAAGCAGGTAAGCATATCATTATTGAAAAGCCGTTGGCAGTAACGTTGGAAGAGGCAGACGAAATGATAGCCGTTTGCAAAGCCAACAACGTAAAGCTGATGTATGCCGAAGAACTTTGCTTCGCACCAAAGTATGAGCGGGCAAGGCATCTGGTTAGGGAAGGTGCAGTAGGCGAAATCTACATGTTAAAGCAGGGCGAAAAGCATTCAGGCCCGCATTCGGATTGGTTTTACGATATCGATTTTTCGGGCGGCGGGGTTATTATGGATATGGGCTGCCATGCGTTGGGTTGGTTTAGATGGATGCTGAATAATGCCAAACCCAAAAATGTTTACGCCAGCATGAGCACCGTGCTGCATAAAGAGCGCACCAAAGGCGAAGATAACTCGGTAATTATTGTAGAATTTGAAAACGGCGTAACTGCCGTAGCCGAAAACAGCTGGGCCAAGCACGGCGGTATGGACGACCGCTGCGAAATTCATGGCACCGGCGGCGTAATTTATGCCGATTTGTTTATGGGGAACGCAGCGGTAACCTATAGCAAAAACGGCTACGGCTATGCCATGGAAAAAACAGATACCACCCAGGGCTGGAGTTATACCATTTTTGAAGAAGCCTTTAACCAGGGCTACCCGCACGAACTGAAGCACTTTATTGATTGCGTACAGAACGATAAAACCCCACTGGTAACCGGTGAGGATGGCCGTGCTGTGCTCGAATTGATTTATGCTGCCTATGCATCTGCCGGGGCAGGCAAAAAAATTGAATTACCTTTTAGCGCCAAAATTGATAAACCTGTAAATCTTTGGCTCAATAATAAATAACAATGAAAATACACACCTATCCCGATTACAATACCATGTCAAAAGCGGTGGCCGACATGGTGGTTACCCTTGTAAATCAAAAACCCGATGCGCTGATCTGTTTCCCATCCGGCGAATCGCCTACCGGCATGTTTGATTATCTTATTCAATATGCTACCCACAGCCAGGTTGATTTTAGCCAGACCAATTTTGTTGGCCTTGATGAATGGGTTGGGCTTGATAAGCATAACGATGGCAGCTGTACCTATTATTTAGAAAAACACTTTTTTAAACCGCTCAATATCCCGCCCGATAAAGTAAAATTTTTTGACGCTACCGCGGATGATCTGGATGCCGAATGCGCGGCGATGAATAAACATATCGAAAAGTTGGGCGGCCTGGATATGATGATAGTAGGTGTAGGCCTAAACGGACATATAGGGTTAAACGAGCCGGGTGCCGATTTTCATTCTTATGCACACCACTCGCCATTGGCGCAGATCACCATTGATGTAGCGCAGAAATATTTTACCAATGATACTGCTGTGCTTACCGAGGGCATCACGCTTGGCTTGCGTCATTTGGTCGAATCGGCGGTACCTGTGTTGATTGCTGGTGGTGCAAAAAAAGCAGCGATCATAGCCCAAGCGCTCGAAGGTGTTGTTACCGATGAGGTACCGGCTTCAATATTTAAAACCCTGCCCAACGCACAGGTGTTTTTAGATAACGCTGCGGCCGCGCAGCTTAATTAAAATCTATTGCCGTTTGTCCCGAACTCAGGTTAGTTAAAACCTATTTGTTGTTAAACAGTTTATTTAATCATAACCAATTATGCTGATGCCCGATCAATCCGAAAACAAAGCCGAACAGCTTACTTATGATGCCATAGTAATAGGCTCGGGCATCAGCGGCGGCTGGGCTGCCAAAGAGCTGTGTGAACAAGGCCTGAAAACCCTGGTTTTAGAGCGTGGCCGCGATGTGCAGCATATTAAAGATTATCCAACCGCCACCATGGATCCATGGGAGTTTAAGCACCGGGGCGCTATGACTAAGACATTTCTGGATGAAAATCCACTGATTAGCAAGGCGGCCGGTTATGGCGAGGATGATCACCACTTTTTTGTAAAGGATAAAGATCATCCCTATATCCAGGAAAAACCATTCGATTGGATTCGCGGATACCAGGTTGGCGGCAAATCACTTACCTGGGGCAGGGCCTGCCAGCGCTGGAGCAAATACGAGTTTGAAAACCCCGCCCGTTTTGGTTATGGTATTGAATGGCCTATTGGTTATGATGATGTAGCGCCATGGTACTCGCACGTTGAAAAATTTATAGGCGTTTGCGGCAATAAGGATGGGATAGAGGCCATGCCCGATGGCGAGTTTTTGCCGCCCTTTGATATGAACGCCGTGCAGGAACACATCAGCAAAAAAATAAAAGAAAACTACCCCGACAGGCATTTGGTGCATGCTCGCTGGGCGCATATAACCAAGCCGGAGCAAATCCATATTGATCAGGGCAGGGTGAAGTGCATGGCCCGAAATTTATGTATGCGGGGCTGCCCATTCGGCGGATATTTCAGTTCGGTAAGTTCAACGCTGCCATGGGCTAAAAAAACGGGCAACCTTACGGTAAGGCCCTTTTCGGTAGTGCATTCGGTTATTTATGATGAAAAGCTGGGTAAGGCGAGCGGCGTAAAAGTTATTGATACCAATACCAAACAGGAGATCATTTTTAAAGCAAAAGTGATTTTTATGAACGCCTCGGCTTTGAATACTAACCTGATCCTGCTTAATTCAATATCCAATCGTTTTCCTAATGGTTTGGGGAATGATAATGGGTTGTTAGGCAAATACATCGCTTTTCAAAATTATCGGGCCTCGGTAACAGCAGATATGGACGGGTACCTGGATAGATACTACTTTGGCCGTAATCCTACAGAATTGATCCTCGCAAACTATCGCAACCTCCACAAACAGGAAACAGACTATAAAGGCGGCTTTACCACCTTTATGGGCGCATATCGCAACCAACACCGGGCCGAAACAGAACAAGGTGAAGTAGGCGGTGCATACAAGGATTCGTTGACCGAACCGGGTAGCTGGAGTGCCTACATGTACCTGCAGGGCGAAACCATCCCGAAGGAAAGCAATCATGTGCGGTTAAGTAAAGATCAAAAAGACCAATGGGGCATACCTTTACTCATTACTTCGGTTGAGTATGATGATAACGATGAGCGCATGATCCAGGATTTTTTAACCCAGACTGCTGATATGTTTGAAAAGGCGGGCTGTAAAAATATCCAAAAGCACGAAAACAAACAAGCGCCCGGGTTGGATATCCACGAAATGGGTGGTGTACGTATGGGCAAGGACCCAAAAACATCGCTGCTAAACAATTGGAACCAGCTACATTTATGTAAAAATGTTTTTGTTACCGATGGAGCCTGCATGACCACTACCGGCAATCAAAGCCCATCAATATTATACATGGCACTTACCGCCCGGGCGGCTACGTATGCAGTGGGCGAAATAAAAAAAGGAAATTTATAAACACTACCAAAAACTAAATATAAAACCAATGAACAAACCACTTTTAGCCCTGCTTGCGGGCGGCATAGTATTAAGCGCCTGCCATTCATCAACTCCTAAAAACTATAATAAGGAGGATACTACAGCCAATACTGCTGCTGCTGCCACTGCCACTAAAGATACCGGCTTCGTTACCCTGTTTGATGGCAAAACCACTAAAGGCTGGCATGCCTACGGTAAAACAGCTCCCGGTGCGGCATGGAAAGCTGAAGATGGCACCCTGCACCTCGACGCCTCACAAAAAGGCGATTGGCAAAGCAAAAACGGCGGCGATATGGTAAGCGATGAAGAATATAGTAATTTCGACCTGAAACTGGAGTGGAAAATCTCGAAAGCAGGTAACAGCGGCATTTTGTTTTTGGTTAAAGAGGATACGGCTAAATATAAATACAGCTATTTTACCGGGCCGGAATGCCAGGTTGTTGATAACAAAGAGAACGAAGATGGTAAACTAATCAAACACCGCGCTGGAGACCTGTATGATCTGATCTCGATATCAAAAGAAGTAGTTAAACCTGCCGGCGCATGGAACCAGGTGGAGATAGTGTGTAACAACGGCAAACTCGATTTTACTATAAATGGCGAACATGTGTTATCAACAACCCTGTGGGATGATAACTGGAAAAAGCTGGTAGCTGGCAGTAAGTTTAAAGAATGGCCGGATTTCGGCACGTTTAAAACCGGGCATATTGTGCTGCAGGATCACGGCGCTGATGTGTGGTATAGGAATATTGAGGTGAAGAAGTTGTAAGCTCTTTTGTTTTCTTCACCACGTCATTGCGAGGTACGAAGCAATCCCCAATTAGCAGAGCGACTAAGCAAGTCTCCTTGTATAGTTCGGGATTGCTTCGTACCTCGCAATGACGTTGGGGTAATGTTCAAGGACTTACGAAGTTTTTAAAACTTCGTAAGTCTGTTATGCTCAGTAAGCCTTACCTCCCAAACTTTATCCAAACAAAATACCCAACCCAAAGCAGGATATTAGAGTAAACCCCCGCCAGCACATCATCCATCATCACGCCCAGTCCGCCGCCCAGATCTTCCATTTTGCGTACGCCAAGTGGCTTAACAATATCAAAAAAGCGGAATAATACCAAACCAGCCAGCAGGAAATAGAAATTAGGAGGAATAAAGAGCATAGCGATGAGCATCCCTGCCACCTCGTCGATCACTACGCGCGAGCTATCTTCACCCCATTCAGGCTCAACCTTGTTGCCTGCGTATACGCCGAGGGCGGTAATAAATATGGTAATGGCCAGCAAATACCAGGGGTTTTGCAGCGCCGGGCTTTGCCAAAGCAGCCAGATAAATCCGCAGGTTACAATAGCCGCATAAGTACCCCCGCCTTTTAAAAAGCCGATGCCAAATATGGAGGCTATGGTTTTGTTTAAGAACATGATTTAATTAATATCTTCTAAAATTCCCTCCCCCGGGAGGGGTGTGATGGCTTGTGTAGTGGCAGGGAGGGGTTTCTTCATCATGCCTGTTCGTTGGCATGGTGAAGAAACCCCTCCCTACACCCTCCCAGGGGAGAGAATCGCACAAGCCTTGGCTTTTATTTCTGTGTTTTTAACTGCCTACTGCAAACTAAAAACCGCCAACTGAACTACTGTTTATCCAAAACATCCTCTGCTGCTTCTGCAACTTCAGGCTCAATTGTATGCCTTTTTGGGAAGTTGAACAGCAACGAGGTTAATACCGGGATAATGAATATAGCTACAGTAAATACTGATGTAAAAATATCCGCGCTTTCGCCTTCCATCAGTTTGGAGAAACCGGCTTCCGGGTAGAAGTGTACGTATAGTGATGATGCCAGTTTGATACCCAATACACCGATAACGATAAACGCCACAGTTTCCAGGAACGTGAATTTTTCCATCAGCTTCACAAAAGCCTGCGCCACAAAACGCATGGCCAGGATGCCGATGAATACGCCGATATAGATCAGCATTTTATGATCGGTAAAAGCTACTGCCGCAAACACGTTATCGATAGAGAAAGCAAGGTCCATGAGTTCTACCAGTGCAATGGTTGCCCAAAGCTGCCCGATAACACCAACGGTTGATTTGTAAAGCCAGTTTTGCGTTTTATCAACGCTTTCATCTTCACCATCTCCGCTGGCTTCCTTTATTTTGCCTTTAAAGTAGTTAAAGCAAAGGTAAATAAGGTACAAACCGCCAAGTGGTTTTAACCACCAAACAGATACCAGCCAGGCTGCCAAAAACAAGCACACGCCACGTAGCACATAAGCACCGATGATACCGTAACGCAAAGCTTTTTTGCGCTGGTGCGGTGGCAGATCGAGCACCATGGTGGCCAATACGGCAGCATTATCTACAGAAAGCAGGCTTTCGATAACTATCAGGTTTAAAATGATCAAAACGCCGGCCTTCAGGTCGGGGCCAAGCAGGTAGTGTAAAAACTCCATAAAAATTATTTATATGATATCGGTGTTAAGCATTGATTTTAATATGTTGGCCTGTACGTCAATTTCGCTGATGTTTTGCAGAAAATTGATGTCGTTAAGCTTTTTATAATTCTCGGCCAGCAGGCTTTTAATTTCGGCCGGCATGTGCGCTTTCATGGCTACCACATCGCTTTGCAGTTTGTTGGTTTTATCCTGCAGTTCGTGCATCAGCCGCTCCTTGCGCGATAGGTTGTTGGTACGGTCAATCCCGTCCAGTTTATCTACATCGCAAAATATGAATAAATTATTGGCAGGCGAAAATAAAAAATGCCTGTCTTCATCCAGCAGTTTATAAACTTCAAGCACCAGGTTACTTGCCTTTAATCCGCAATAAAACTCCGTACGGAACTCATGTTTGTTCAGGATCCCCATCAATTTACGCTGAATGGTGGCATAGGTATTATGATAGGTATCGTTGTAATTATATTGAATCAGCTCAGAATAAAGCTCGGGACTGATATTGAAAAAAAAATCAGGCGCATACCGTAAACTGAATGCGTTGATGTTTTTAGAAAACGGATAATCGGCCGAGTTATCCGAAAGTACCTGGTAAAGTTTACGCAGCGACAGGTTGATCTTTAAAGCCTGGCGTTGCTGATCGATTTTGAAACTTTGCTCGCTAAGCTGGTTATCATCCATCTTATCGATCATCTCACGGGTGAGATCGATCTCATCAAAAACCAAACTTACGTTGGCCTCATTGTTCTTTTTAATCTTCCTTAACAGATCGACCAGGCTGGCCGTAAACTGCAGATGAAAAAGCTCAAGCTTGTTGATATCCAGCTCGGGGTTGGTTTCAAAAAGCTTGTGGATAACCTGGGTACGCAGGTAGATCTTATAGATCAGTTCATCCTCAAAAAAAACCGAAAGCAGCTGAAGCTTGCTCAGCATCCTGTTAGATTCGTTAAGAATATTTAACCTGTTTTCATCCATCAACGTGCGGTACCCAATTATTTAACTGTAAAAATACAAATTTATGGGATTGAATGTTTGAGGGGTAGGAGAGAAGTACATGTACAAAAAACGTCATTGCGAGGAACGAAGCAATCGCGAACTGTACAGAGCGGACCTGCTTCCGTGCGATTGCTTCGTTCCTCGCAATGACGAGTCTTTTAGCCCTCTCCTTCAGGGGAGGGTTGGGTGGGGCTTAACTCACATTCGTTACCGTTTTCTTCAACTCTGTTTCCAGGTTTTGAAGTTCGGTATTTAGTGTGCGGCGGTTGGCGGTGCCTTCGTCGTGGATGCGTTTTACCTCGGTAAGGGTTTCGATGAGTGATGAAGTAGTGCGTTTAAGCGTATCCAATGATACTACGGTTTTTTCATTTTCGCGGGCTACTTCAATACTGTTTTGTTTCAGCATTTCGGCATTCTTTTGCAAAATGGTGTTGGTAGTATCCGAAATCTTTTTCTGCATCTCCACGTTTTCCTTTTGGCGGTGCAGGGCAACGGCAATGGTTAACTGGTTTTTCCAAACCGGGATGGTGGTTGATACGATGGACTGCGCTTTCTCGGCAATAGTAGTATTGTTATTTTGCACCACGCGGATCTGTGCCAGCGATTGCAGCATAATAAAGCGAACTACTTTCAAATCGGCCAGGCGTTTATCCAAACGGGTAACAAAATCGCGCAGATCGGCAATTTCATAATCCTGGTAGCCTGTTGGGTTACCGTCCATTACGGCCAGTTTTTCGTTAAGTTCGTTGTATTTGATCTGGCCTGCAATAATCAGGTCTTCCATTTGCTTAATGTAGGTAACATTGCTATCAAACATGGTTTGCAGCGAGCTGTTATCCTTCAGCGAGTTTACCCTGCCGGCTTTAATTTTATTGGTGATCTTATCAATATTGTTCACCACGGTATCATACTTCTGGAAAAGCTTTTTGGCATCAACCACCAGCTTTTTCATAAAAGGGATATGCGATATGAATGATGAGAAGGCGTTTTGATTAAGCTCATCAACATCAATATAATTCAGCTCGGTAAGCAGCTCATTGATCAAACCACCAACCTCGCCCGAGTTATAGGTACGTACCGAGGTAAGGAAGTTGTTACTGTATTTCTCCATCGAGCCCTGCAGTTCAACCCCATAGTTCAGTATTGAGTTAACATCGGCAGGGTTAATGTCCTTGCTCATGTCGTTATACTTTTGCAGATCCTGTGCAGGAATAACGTCAAGGTTTACATTACCTTGTTTATCTACCTTCATAGGTACATTGCTGCCTTGCGGTGCCGCCGCCGCCGCCGGGATCTCCAAATTGGATGGAGTAATAAGCGGTGGTATATTTAGATTTAAATCATCATTAAGCGGTGTGTTTTCCATTGTCGTAATTGATTAATAATTGTGATGACAAATAGCGCCCGGGTAAACGGGCGTTGGTATTACCTATAAATAAGTTGCTGTTACGGTTTTAACAGTTTCTTCCAACTTGCGGTCGCGGGTTGGTTCGCCAATGGCGTTAAATTTCCATTCGCCGTTCTTTTTGTAAAACACGCCCATTACCATGGATACATGACCCGCAAAATCTTTGCTGTGCGCAATATCATAAGTGGCGAAAATTTCATTGACACTTTTGGGCGTACCTTCATAAATGCGGATAGATGCAAACGGAATAGTGCCAAAATCCTGCCCGCGGAAGCTGTTCAATACAAAAGCCACATAGCTAACCGTTGGGCTAAGGGTAGCAAAATCAACTGTAATTACCTCATTATCTAAACCATCGTTACCGGCCATATCGCCTGTAAGGTCATCACCGCTGTGTTTTACCGCACGATCTTTAGAGCGCAGGTTGCCAAAATAAACTACATCAATAAGTTTCTTGCCTTCGTCATATAAAATACAGCTGGCATCAAGGTCAACCGCTTCTTTGGTTGAACCGAAACCAAACAGGCCCTTTTTTTCAATAGCGCCCCAGTTTATACCAACGCATACGTTTTGCAGCTTGCTGCCATTGCTTTTTTCAAGGCTGATGCGCTGCCCTTTTTGAAGATTGATTGCCATACTTATTAGTTGTATTTGGTTAAATAATCCTGCAAACCGCCTTTCATGCCCGCGCCTACAGCTTCAAATTTCCAGTTGTTATCTTTTTTGTAGATACGGCCAAACTCAACGGCGGTTTCTATCGAAAAATCTTCTTCCAGTTCGTATTTAAGGATATCAGTATTAGTCGCGGCATCAAAAATGCGTACGAAAGAGTTGCGCACCTGCCCAAAATTCTGGCGGCGGGTTTCAGCTTCGTGAATGGTTACCACGATGCAGATCTCGGTTACGCGCGGGTCGATCTTCGACAAATCTACTATGATCTGCTCATCATCACCATCGCCGGCGCCGGTAAGGTTATCGCCGGTATGCTCAACAGCGCCATCCGGAGATTTGGGGTTGTTGTAGAAAACGAAAAACTCGTCGGCAGGTAATTTCTTGTTATCGCCTAAAATAAATACCGAAGCATCAAGATCAAATGCCGAACCGGTTGATGAATTATTGGTGTCCCAGCCAAGGCCTACAGTAAATTTAGGAGCATTAATTGCCTCCCGCTGGCCTTTTTGCAAGTTAATTGCCATGTTTAATTAATTTATGGTTGTGTGTTAATAGGTTCTGTTTAATAAAGTTAAGGTTATCGGCATAGGCATCAATGGTATGATAGCCATTGCCCAAAGCCATATCATATAGCAAGTTTATGAATTTGCTGCTTTGATCCTGTATAAAAATGCAAAAACTTTCGTGCTCGTAGTTCAGTATGTATTTTACTATACGGGTGTTAACGCAAAAATTATCGGCCTTGATGATATCATTAAGGTGGAAGATATTTTTTACATGGTGATAGTTCAGGAAATTCTCAATGTTGGGATGAATGTTTTTGTTCACCAGTTCGGAAAAGTACAGCATGTAAATATCGTTCTGTAAGCCATATTCAGCCACCATTTTCATAATCATGCGTTCGTGGCTGCCTGTAATTTTGATATCATCCAAAAACAGCAAGGTTTTGCCCGTCAAAAAATCCTTATCAATGTGAAACGAATCGTTACCAATCAGTTTCAGCCTTTGCTCGGCGTTCAGCGCGCCATAGTCTTCTTTGTAAGTTATGGTACGGTGTACTTTTGTTTCCTGCACCACGGGGTAACCACGTTCGGCCAGCCAGCGGTTAAGGCCACAAACAAAGTGATTTTTCATGGCGAAGGTAGCCGTAGGAATAAACGAGTATGGGCTTGATATTACCACCATTTGCTGCCCTACAGGCTGTTTGCTTAGCTGCTCTCGGATAAATCCCTCAGCCAGATCTGCACCAAACGAGCGCGATACATTGCCATCGCCAAATTTAAAGCGACTGTAATCGTCGGCATCGAAGCCAAAATGCGTTGCGCTGTTAATGTGGTGTAATGAATACGTTGCTTTCATAAGCTTAGCAGGCTTAGTATTGATGTATTGTTTGAGTTGATCAGGTGGCTTTTCAACCCCGCAGCATTGGCCCCTTCAATATCGGCCTTTGGGTTATCACCTATGTGGATAATGTTTTCGGGCTTTATTTGTTTGGTTTTATTGCAATCCTTAACGTTTTGTATCATCAGGTTAAATAAGGTTTGGTTAGGTTTCGACATGCCTTCCTCGTCCGAATACAGCTGGAAACTGAAAAAATCATGCAGGCCTAAGTTAACCATTACTTTTCTTAAAGTTTTGCCCTTAATAAAACCTGTATTGCTTAAAATACTAAGGGTGCAGTCGCCTTTTTGTTTTAGAGCATGCAAAACATCAATTGTTACAGGTGAGTAAACTACCGGCAGGTAATAGAACAGCAGTTTTTCCATATCAAGGTACAGCTTATCCACATCAACACCGGTAAGCGGGTACTGGTTATCATTGATCATGGCAATCACCATCAGGTACATTTCGTCGGCATCGATGTTTTTACCCGTGCGCTCGTTCACGGCATTACACATCAAATCAACCTGGCGAAAAACCCTTGCAACATCATCAATACTTTTACCCGCGGGATTAAAATCGCGGTGGAAAATTTTAGTGCGTTCGACCTTGAAAAATGGGTTTGATTTGATCAGTGTGAGCCACAGATCAAATGAATAGTGGTGGAGCATGTAATTTTTGGTAGATGTGATATTTTCTGAGCAATAATTAACCACCACGTCATTGCGAGGTACGAAGCAATCCCCAATTAGTAGAGCAGCTATGCAAGTCCGCCCTGTATAGTTTGGTATTGCTTCGTATCTCGCAATGACGTGGTTGAGTATTTTTTGACTTGGTGAGGCGTTTATTAATACGATTTCAATATCTCCACAAAAGTATCCGTCATATGCGGCTCGCCTATTGCCCTGAATTTCCAGGTACCATCCTTACGGTACACCTCGGCAAAGGTCATCGAACACATACCATTGTAAGTTGAATCGCCCGAAAGGCTAAACTTCGCTATCTCTTTACCATGGTTATCAACCGCACGGATAAAGGCGTTTTCGATCATGCCAAAGTGCTGGTTGTTTTTGCGGCCCTGATAAATAGTTACCAGGAACAGGATGCGATCATATTTAGGGTCGAGGGCATCAAGCTTTACAATGATCTGCTCATCATCGCCATCGCCCGCGCCGGTGCGGTTATCGCCGGTGAGCCAGATATTGCCCGATGGATGGCGCTGTGAATTAAAGTAAACCACATCGCCCTCAAACATATTGATGGTGCGACCATTTGATGCTTGTTTAGCATAACCGCGGTTAGCCACCTTGCCGTTTTTATCTAACAAAAAAGCGATGGCATCCAGATCATACTCGGCCTCCTCGGCACCGCCGCTAAACAGTTTGCCTAAAAAGCCGCCGCCGTGGGTTTTACGTACATCCCAGCCTAAACCAATAGTAACCGACGAAAGATCAAAGCTTTCGCCTTTGTCGTTTTTACGAAGATCAATGGTTTGACCTTTTACCAGATTGATTGCCATTGCCTTATTTAATTATTTGTCCTTTAAAATATTTACCTAAAAAGAAGGCCAGGTCTTCTTTGTAACCCACGCCCGATGCCTCAAATTTCCAGGCACCACCGCGTTTGTACAGCCTGCCAAATTCGATAGCTGTTTCGATAGAAAAATCTTCGCCCAGTTCATACTTACAAACTTCAGATCCTGTTTGATCGTCCAGGATCCGGATGTATGAATCACGTACCTGCCCGAAGTTTTGACGGCGGGCCTGTGCTTCGTGAATGGTAACCACAAACAGGATCTCCTGGATGCGGGCGTCAACTCTGGTTAAATCAACCATGATGGACTCATCATCGCCACCTGCGCTGTTGCCGCCGGTTGGGTCATCGCCGGTATGATGTACCGATTGCTCGGGCGAATCGACGTTATTATAGAACACAAAAAATTCATCCTGCGGAACCAACCTGTTGGCATCGATCATGATGGCCGATACATCCAGATCGAAATCATAACCTGTACCTTCGTTAGGGTTCCAGCCCAAACCAACTGTCATTTTTGAAAGGCCGATATCTATCTTTTGCCCTTTTTGTAAATTAATAGCCATTGTAGTAATGTTATTTTTGATAAACCTGTATCACCTTTTGGGTTTTTGCGCGGCGTTGCAGGTATGGCCGGGTATAAACCGGATGTTAAACATTTAATCTAAGTTAGATGTTTTATTGAGAGTAGTATTGTAAAATTGTTTACACGATATTGAGACTACTGTTGTGGCGGGATGTTACAGGTTTTGAGGTAGAATATCTTTGTGATTGTTTAAGCTCGTGAAGGCGCAAAGCCGCAAAGTTTTTTGAGGTGGATAGTTTGAGAGTTTTAAGTTCGCAAAGGGGCAAAGCCGCAAAGTACTAATCTCTGTTCTCCAATCACTAATCTCTTAATTTTAAGCTCGCAAAGGCGCAAAGCCGCAAAGTTTTTTGAGGTGGATAGTTTGAGAGTTTTAAGCACGCAAAGAGGCTGAGACGCAAAGTACTAATCTCTGTTCTCCAATCACTAATCTCTTAATTTTAAGCTCGCAAAGGCGCAAAGCCGCAAAGTTTTTTGAGGTGGATAGTTTGAGAGTTTTAAGCACGCAAAGAGGCTGAGACGCAAAGTACTAATCTCTGTTCTCCAATCACTAATCTCTTAATTTTAAGCTCGCAAAGGCGCAAAGCCGCAAAGTTTTTTGAGTTGGATAGTTTGAGAGTTTTAAGCACGCAAAGAGGCTGAAACGCAAAGTACTAATCTCTGTTCTCCAATCACTAATCTCTTAATTTTAAGCTCGCAAAGGCGCAAAGTTGCAAAGTTTTTTGAGGTGGATAGTTTGAGAGTTTTAAGCACGCAAAGAGGCTGAGACGCAAAGTACTAATCTCTGTTCTCCAATCACTAATCTCTTAATTTTAAACTCGCAAAGGCGCAAAGTTTTTTTGAGGTAGATAGTTGAGAATTTAAGCACGCAAAGTACTAATCTCTGTTCTCCAATCACTAATCTCTGAATCGCCCCTTTGCGAGTGATACCCCCTATAATTACTTTAATACCGGAATATTGATATAGCTACTGTTAAGCCATTTGATATGCAAAGGAATTTTAGCATCCTTTATACTTTCGTCGCTCACGGGTTTACCGGTGCCGTAATTGATCTGCTCGAAAGGGCTTTTGTTGACATTGAGTACGATAACAATTCTGCTGCCTTTGTTTAACCGCCGGGCGGTAATGTAGGTATTGCTGAAAGGTATGGTTTCTGTTTTTCCCGGAGTTAACAGCCTGCGTTTTTCTGTACTTGTGGCGTAGCTGGCCCGGCCCATAAAGTACGACAGGAAAAAATATTTGCCATCGGGCATTTGCTCAAACAGCACCACATGGTAATCCATGTCTTTTTTGTTGATAATAGTTTTCAGCAGACCCGAAAATGCACCGCTGATGGTTAGGGGTTTGGTTAGCACGTCGCTTTTAAAAACCAATCCGCTGGTGTTGATGCTATCATAAATCAACTGGTTTTCGAAATAGTAGCTGCTGATGTCGTTCCGGTTGGCAAAATCAATTTTTTGTGGCATGGATGTTTGCTTTTTAGGTTTGATAGCTGCGAGATGATTGTTATTTAGATAAAACTTTAGGGTGTCATTGCTCATTTGTTTTAATGAGGGCACATGCTGCCATTGGTTGCTGCCCATCACCTCAAAATTGAACCTGTTTTTAAGGATAGCCGGTTTGGGTTTATTTTTAAAGATGTAATCAAACCACTGGTAAATAATTTCGTGGATGTTTATCCTGGCTGCATCATCAATCCGGTAGCCATTATATACCGTATCCGGGTGACTTTGCGAACCGAAGTGGCCATAAGGGCCAATCAACACATATTGATCGGCTTTGGGGTTATATTTGGCCAGCTCGCGGTAGTAGTACATTCCGCCAATCTGCCCGCCGTCATAATAGCCGGTGGTAGATAGGATGGGGATGTTGATGTGTGCAAAATCGCTTTTATAGGGGATCATATCCTGCCAGTACTTATCGTAAGCCGGATGTGTCACCCAGTGCTGAAACATAGTATTTGTGCCTCTGCCTGTTAAGCTGTCGAGGCTGTGGTAGGGCAGGCCCTGGTTATACCAGTTCCAATACAATTGATTCCATTGGGGGCCGTTGTAATCTTTTTCGTCAAGGAATTTATTGTTGGCGATATAGTACGTCCACGAAAATACAAAGCTCATCTGTACATTGTTGGTCATGGGTACATCAAGGCCGGGTGCTACCGCCGCCGAGGGCACAATGGTTTTTAATGCCGGATGCAGTTTTTTGGTGGCTGCCCATTGGGTAAAGCCATTATAGCTACCGCCATACATACCCACCCGACCATCGCTCCATGGTTGTTTGCTTATCCAGTCTATCACATCATAAGCGTCGCGGCCATCGGTTTCGTAGGCTAAAATATCACCGGCGCTGTTCCACTTGCCGCGGGAGTAGGCCATAACGCCAATGTAGCCACGATCGGCAGCTTCCTGTATTTTTAACGTATCGGTACGGCGGGCGTAAATGGTAAACTGGAAAATGGTTGGAAGTTTTTGGGTTGCACCTTTTTTGCGGGCTACAATTACGGTAACAGATGCCCCATCCCGGGTTTTTAATAATATGCTGTCGCGGATGTAGGTTCCTGTGCTGGGTTTGTTTTGTGCCGATGCCGGCTTGCCAAAAATAAGGCATAGCAATAGCAGGGAGAATATTTTTCTCATCATTTTTAAGGATTAATACGTGTGTATGATTTTATTTAGTGGCCACCCAAAGTTTAAATTTTACCGATTGTCTTTCCGAAACTTCGAGCACATTGCCCGTGCTTAGTGTTATAGTTAAACGGTTGCCAGCCGGCGCATTAACCGCGTTAACAAACTTCCTGTTAATGATCTGTGCCCGGTTAATCCTGAAAAACATTTCGGCATTTAATTTATCCTCCAACTGGTTGAGCGAGCTTTTTAGAAACACGTTTTTATCACCATAAAAAATGCGGGCATAATTATCCATCGATTCGATGAGGTGAACCGAACTCCATTGCACCAGGTGGTATTGCTGCCTGTCTTTCACAAAAATCTGTCCGGCGTTATCTGCGTTGTTAAGCTTTTGCCTGGCCTGCATTATGGCCTTTTCAAAACGCTCCTCACGGATGGGTTTTACCAGGTAATCGAGCGCGCTGATGTCAAAAGCTTTTACCGCATACTGATCATAAGCGGTGGTAAATATTACCGGCGGCACATGGTCCATCGTTTCAAGCAAATCAAAGCCCGATCTTTCTGGCATCTGGATATCTAAAAACAGCAGATCGGGCATCCGGGCGATCATCAGGTTTTGCGCTTCGTCGGCATTAGCAGCTTCGGATATGATCTCAAAATCGGGATAGCCGGTAAGCAAACGCCTTATCTCGCTACGTGCGGCGCGCTCATCATCAACAATCATCACTTTTATCTTTTTCATACCAGTGGGATTTTGATGGTTGCGGTTACTGTGTTTTTAGCCTCGCCAATGGTAAAACCGGCTTTGCCTTTGTAATGTAACTGCAGGCGTTCATTTAAATTTTGGATGCCTAAGCCATGTTCGCCTTGGGGCATTAAACAGCCAGTGTTGCTCACCACTATCATTAAGCAACTATTACCGGCAACAATGGCTATGCTGATAAGGCCGCCCTGTTTTCGTTGGGCTATGCCGTGTTTAATGGCATTTTCAACAAGCGTTTGGATACTTAAACGTGGAATAAGGACTGTTTGAAATTCATCGGGCGGGCCAATAGTATAGCTAAGGCGTTCTTCCAATCGCAGTTTTTCAAGTTCGAGGTAGTCCTTTACCAGTTCAAGCTCTTCATTTATGGTGATGAGTTGCCTGTCGCCTTTGTAAAGTGAGTTGCGCAGCAAATCAGCCAGCAGATCGACAGCTCTCCTGGCCGATTTGGGATCATCAATAATTAAAGCCTTGATGTTATTTAACGAATTGAACAGAAAATGCGGGTTAAGCTGGGCCGAAAGGTTATTAAGCTGCATTTCGCGGGCGGTTAAGGCCAGCCGCGAGTTTTCCTTTACAGCATTAATTTCGCGGCGCGAGTAATGGTATAAATGATAAGCCAGCAGCCAGATAGCCATTAACCGGATGCCGGCCATAAATACGGGCAACCAATTGGAACTAAAAGTATCTGAAAACGACAGCATGTAATGAGGGAAGTACAATACCCTTAGATAATATACTTTAAGTATAGTTACCCCCAGATAAATCAGGCCCAGTATTAATACGGATGGTATAAGCCTTATTATTAAAGGATAAAAATCCAGATTTTTCCAGCCCCGCTTTGATACGATATTGCGATAGCTGTGCGTAATCAGGATGTAAATAATTACATCGGTAACAAACATCAGCCCCGCAAACAACCAATCGAAACGGTACCCGTTATAACCCGCCAGGCCCCAGTAAACCGCCGCAAGCGACCAGCCAATGAGCTGGCATTTCCAGTATAATGATATGGTTATCTGCTGTTTCAATTTTTTTGTTACTGAATTATTAATCAAAGCAACAAAAACTATTGTGCAGTTAAAAGATAAAGTACATGAGTGCCGGTATTTAGGGGATGAGTGCAGAATTTACTCACCCCGACATCGCTGCGCTCGTCACCCCTCTACGCTGTGCGTAAAACATCTCTAAAATAAAAAAAATGTCATTTCGATAGAGCGAGGGAGGATGGAGCGCAAGGGCGAAAGAGAAATCTTGTACACCATGCATAGGGCCGGGAATGGAGGATTAGCATGGCGTACAAGATTTCTCCTCCCCGTACGCTCTATCCCCGCCAATTCGTCGAAATGACATTCGTTTTTATTTTAATCTGGGCATTAAAAAAGATGTGAACCTTAGCCAGTGAATAAAAAGTTGAACACCACAAAACTTATCCAACCGGCAATGTAATAGTGAACACCGTATACTCACCCTCTTTACTCTCAATATCAATTTTACCCCCATGCCCTTTCACCACAATATCATAACTGAGTGATAAGCCCAATCCTGTTCCTTGTCCGGTTGGTTTGGTAGTAAAAAACGGTTGCATTATTTTTTCCTTGATGCTATCGGGTATGCCCATCCCGTTATCGCGCACAGAAATAACAGCCCCCCGGCCCCCTGAAGGGGGAGTAACAATAGTGGTTTCAACAATAACTTCGGGTTTGTAGTCATCGCCTGCCGTTTTTTGCTTTTGATGAACAGCGTAAAACGCATTGTTAAACAGGTTAAGCAACACCCGGCCTATATCCTGCTGTATCATGTTTACCGGTGGTAAACCTTCATCAAAATTGGTAACCAGCGCAGCGTTGAAAGTTTTGTCTTTGGCGCGAAGCCCGTTGTAGGCCAGTTTAAAATATTCGCCGGTTAGGTTGTTGATGTTTACAGGTTCTTTGCTGCCGGTACCTGCCCGCGAGTGTTGCAGCATGTTTTTCACAATGCCATCGGCCCGTTTACCGTGGTGGTGTATTTTTTCGAGGTTTAGCTTAATATCAGCAGCAATGGCCTGCGCCTCTTCCGGGTCGCCGTTGGCCAGTTCGGTTTCCATTTCATCAAGAAGCTCAATACTCACCTCCGAAAAATTGTTTACAAAATTGAGCGGGTTTTGAATCTCGTGCGCAATACCGGCAGTAAGTTCGCCCAGCGAAGCCAGTTTTTCTGATTGGATAAGTTGCTGCTGGGTGGTTTTAAGGTTATCAACCGCTTCGGCCAGCCTGTCACGTTGGGTAATAATTTCTTCCTGCTGCTCGCTTAGCTCTTTATTGGCTTTACTCAGTTCGTTGGTGCGGAGTTTTACTTTTTCTTCCAGCGAAATATTTTCATTTTTAAGCTGGCGAGATCGGTAAGAAATAAACGCATACACCGCCGAGCCAAAAGCCACTATATATATTAACCAGGCCCACCAGCGCAGGTACCAGGCCGTGGCAATGATGATAGTGATGCTATCGCCGGTATTATTCCAAACACCCGAACTGTTGGCCGCCTTTACGTGAAATATGTAGGTGCCTGCCGCAAGATTGTTATAGGTTACCGAGCGGTTGGTTCCTGCCTGTACCCAATCTTTATCATAGCCATCCAGTTTGTAGGCATAAATGTTTTGTTCAGGGTTATCGTATTGCAATGCTATGTAGCTAAACTGCACACGGTTTTGGTTGTATGCAAATTGGAGTGTTTTGTGGCCGTAGGCTAACACTTTATTAACTGCTGTATCGCTGGCGGCAGGATTACTGTAAGTAATCTCTTCAATATGAACCACCGGCAAAAACGGACTATCATCAAGGCTTTTGGGATTAAACCAGCTGATGCCATTATTTAGAGGGACAACAAGTTCTCCGCCGGGCAATTTGCCAAATTGGTTTATACCCCTGAAAACATCATTGCCCGGCAGTATATTAGCCATAGCAAAGTTTTTGATCTGCATGGTTTTCGGATCAAGCCTGGATAGCCCACGTTCCGACAAAACCCACAGGCGGCCATAATTATCTTCGCTGATGCCGATAACCGAATTAAACAACAGCCCATTGCGCTCGTTAAAGTGCCTGATGAACTTACCCGACCGGCGATCAAATTGAAAAATACCATCAAGGTAAGTTCCTATCCAAAAACTGCCGTCTTTGGTTTCACAAATACTGTTTACACAAGTGGCGTTACGGATATCGTTATTGAAATACGAAATAAACCGTTTGTTTTTCCTGTCAAAGCGGCTCAGGCCTCCAAAATTACTGCCTATCCAAAGGGTGCTGTCTCTGTCTTCATAAAAAACAATAGCGCGGCTGTCGTCAAAATAATATTTGTTTTTCGGGGTTATTGTTTCGAGCGTGTTGCGGTATGGGTACCGGGTAAACTTTTTAGTTGCCGGGTTAAAGGAGCAAATGCCTTTTTCATTATTGCTTGCCACCCATACTATGCCGGTATGATCCTGGTAAATGATATTTATAAAGCCGGTATTTAGCGTAGTGCTGTCGACAGGGTTACTTTTATAGGTTATTTTTTTTTGGGTGACGGTGTTGAACACAATAAGCCCGTCATCGCTGGCAACATACAGCATATTATCCTTGCCCATAACTATCCCGCCAGCGTACCGCTCATCATTTTCCAACGAAAACACTTTTTGATATTGATTGGCCTGAACCGATCCTTTAAAAATACCCAACCGTGTGCTCAACCAGGCCGAGCCATCTTTTAATAGCTGAAGCCCGGCAACGCGGCCCGGATAGCCGTTTACTTTTTGCCCGGTTTTACAAATTGTAAACGCACTTTTTTGTTTGTTATGCCTCGCTGCGCCAGCGTTACCGTAACCTAACCAAAGCTCGCCGGTATGATCAACTGTTTTGGTTGAGATTAAGGAACTGCCGATACCACCGGGATCGTCGGGATTTACACTATATCGCGTAAAAACGGCTGTTTTAGGGTCAAAAGACATTAAGCCATAAGGGAATGTTGCCCACAAAATGCCGTCTTTGGTTTCCCTTATGGCCATTAAGTTGTTTTTATCGGTTTGCGTTAAGGTATCAACAGGAACGTAGTTGCTGAATTTGCCGTTTTGCCTGTTAAACATTGAAAGGCCTTGCATGGTGCCTATCCAAAGCTGTTTGTTGGCGTCTTCGTAAATACTGAAAATACCGGCGTTTAAAAGGCTGTCTTTAGCCGGGCCGGGCCGGAAGTGTTTTATAGCTCCGGTTTTGGTATCGAAGCGGGAAAATTTGAGGTCGATATTATTGCCGTGGAAAGTATTCATGTACAAAATTCCAGGCTCTGATGGTGCTTCATAAACCGGATTTATCCCCATTTGCTTAGCAGTATCTGTGGTGTTGAAATATGGGGTTAGGCTTTTCCCTTTGCCGTTATAACGAAAAAGACCGTTGTTTGTCGGAATCCAGATATCGCCATTGGCGGTTTTATAAGTAGCATAACCATAAGTTGCAGATAAATGATAAATACCTTTATGCCAGCGATCAAACTTTTCGTATTGTCCGGTAACAATATCAAATTTTACAACGCTTTGTCTGCCGTCGGTAGCGTTGTACCGGCCCCAAACATTGCCGTACCGGTCGGTTGAAGTTATTATAAACTGGGCATATTGATCAGGATATGGATATTGGCTGAAAGTATCAGTTTGCCTGTTATACTTAAACAGCCCGTTAACCAACGTGCTCACCCAAAGGTTTTTTTTATCATCTTCAACAATACTGAAAACAAGGGTTGCCACCTGGCGGTTGAGCTTTTGCGATCCGAGCCGGTAAATTTTGTACCGGTAGCCATCATATCGTACCAGTCCGTTTTGCGTAGAGAACCACATATATCCCTCGCTATCTTCCTTAATGGTATTTACGTTTGATTCGGGTAGTCCTTTTTTAATGTCAAACCTGTCGAAATATAAACGAGCCGTTTGCGCACGGATATTTACGTATACAAGGCAACACAAAATCAGCAGGATGATCTTTTTCATTAAGGAATAAGTTAACAGGTATAAAGTAAACGTTTTATGCCGTAAAATAAAAAGGAGGCATTAAATATAAACGGAGCTTACTTTTTAGGTGCTTTTAGCTTCTTCTCCCGCTTGTTATCACTCACCATTTTAACAATGGTTTTGCTATTGGTTATCTGTTTGGCATCTTTAACCTTGGCCAGCGAGTTTTCCCAGGCTTCCTCAACCAGTGTTTTCACTTCATCCTGCGGAAACGATCCTACATCGGTTACCTGTAAATAGCGGTATTGTTTACCCTCGCCAATTAGCAGCTTTTTGGGGTCATGAAGTTCCGATCCCCAGTAAAAACCAAAGTGTGTGTTATAACCAACCCTGTACACGGCGAACGAACAGAAAATATGCCCCATCTTTTCGGTAGGCGACCAGCCCACCGCCAGCGCGTTGTAGTTATCATAAATAAGTTCGTTGGCCTGCGGGTACAAGTCCCACACAAAATCGCGTAGCCATAAAGCCCTTTCCCGCACTTCGGATGGGAAGGCTTTCATAAAAAAAAGCAAATCGGTAACCTCTTCTTTCGGCATAATATAAATGTACAGTGTTTTATTTTCAGTTAATAATAATTAACTTTATTTCACCCAATTATAAACCTAAATACATTCACCTGTTGAAAAGCAAAATTGTTATTATTAAGCCTGTATTTGCCTGTGCTGCAAAATGCAGACGCAGGGCTATGGCCGGTCTGCTCGCTTTTACGCTGATTTTATTGTTTAATCAGCGTAGCTATGCGCAGGTTGACGGCCCGGCCTCGCACCTGCTGGCGATAAAAGCTGCTGCCGACAGTAGTTCGCGCCAAAACCCGGCCGAAAAAATTTATCTCCAGCTTGATAAAAATACCTATACCCCAGGCGATACCTTATGGTTTAAAGCCTATATTTTTAACGCGCCAACGCTTGGCCTTTCGGCAAAAAGCGGCGTGATGTATGTAAGTATTGTTACCGATAGTAACCTTGTTGTGAAACGCCTGCGCCTGCCGGTTGAAAACGGATTGAGCTGTGGTAATATCAGCCTGAAAGAATTACCGGCCGGCAGTTATCATCTGGTTGCTTATACCACCTGGATGCAAAACTTTAATACCGATAACTTTTTTCGCAAACAATTTACCATTGCCGATGATGCGGGCAGCAACTGGCTGGCCAATTATACCTGTTCGGCCGTGGTTACAGACGGGCAGGAACAGGGCCGGGTAAAATTGATATTAAGCAACATTTATAAAACGCCGGTAGCTGCAAAGCCGGTACAGTTAATGGTGATGAAAGGTAAGCGAAAGTTATACCGGCAAACCATACAAACCGACGAAAAAGGCCTGATAGATATTACGTTTAAACTACCGGCAAAACCCGGCGATCTGCGGATTATTGCCGCCGACGAAAGCGGCAACAGGGTAAATATCCCCCTAAACTTTAGCCGCCCGCAGGATGCCGATGTACAGTTTATGCCCGAAGGCGGCGAACTTATTGCAGGCTTACCAGCCCGTATTGGCTTTAAGGCCATCGGCCTGGATGGCCGGGGCGTTGATGTTAAGGGTGAAGTGCTTGACCATAACCAACAACCGGTAGCCGCTTTTGTAAGCCGGCATTTAGGCATGGGGAGTTTTAACATGTTGATAAGTAACGGCGAAAACTATACTGCGAGGGTTACTTTGCCCGGCGGAGCAATACGTAATTTTCCATTGCCCGATGTGAAAAGTGAAGGTATAGTATTAAACGTAAATAACATCGACACCGAAGATTCGATAAAAGTATCGGTAAGCGCTACTGAAAAAATAACTGCCCGGGGCGACGATTATTTGCTGATTGCCCGGGCACGCGAAGTGGTTTGCTATGGCGCCGTGGTTAGTTTTAAAAACGGTGCGTTTATTCATCAAAAAATAAGTAAAAAGCTGTTCCCTTCGGGTATTATTCATTTTGTGTTGCTGGATCTGAAAAGGAGGCCATTAAATGAAAGACTTATTTTTATTAACCGGCATGATGATCTGCATATCAGCCTCAGCACTGATAAGGAAACCTTTGCCACACGCGATAGCGTTGCACTTCATCTTAACGTGAAAGATGCCTTAGGTAACCCCGTGGCAGGTAATTTTTCATTGGCTGTTACTGATGATGCTTTGGTACATCCCGATAGCCTTGCCGGCGAAAATATCATTACCCGCATTTTGCTCACATCCGAGCTTAAGGGCGATATTGAACAGCCGGGTTATTATCTCAATGCCCGTAATGCCCAAAGCGGCCAGGCGCTTGATGAACTGCTGCTTACACAGGGTTGGGTAAGTTACGCCTGGCCCGGCGAAAAAAGCCGCCCGGTTTATGAGCCGGAAACTGAGGCTGCTATAAGGGGCAGGGTGCTTAATGCTTTTAATAAACCTGTTAAAGCCACCAAAGTGGCCATGCTGTCAAAATCGCCGGTGCTGGCCGCCGAGGCTATTACTGATAATGCAGGGCGTTTTATGTTTAATAAACTCCCGGTTACCGATACGCCTGCATATATGCTTAAAACGGTTAAAAATTTTAATGTTAGCATTGTGATGGACGATGCACCGCAGCCGGTTTTTGCAATGACGGCAACTGCACCCACAACTCAGTGGTATTTAAGCAGCGATACCAGTCTGTTTAACAGTGTGAAAAACAACCGCGCCCGCCAGAATTTGCTGAACGATTTGCCACCCGAAACGCATGCCCTGAAAGAAGTAAAAATTGTTGCCAAAAAAATAATAAAAGGCTCACAAAATTTGAACGGCCCCGGCGAAGCCGACTATATTTTTGATGAAGCCGATATGGAAAAAGCCGGTAAGCAAACCTGGTTAAGCTTTTTGCAGGAGCATATACCCGGTTTTAGGTTGGGCATAATTACTAAACCCAGCGATTTTAACAGACTTGAATTATACCATTATGGGGCATTGCGAAACACGCTGATGGAAATGGATAAAGCCGGAGCCGGGGCTGCTGCTGCAAATACCCCGATACCTATATTAGAAGCCATTCCACCGAATATCGTATGGTATATGGTTGGCCGGCAGCCAATTAAGCTGATTGTTGATGGGGTTGCGTTTGGAACCGTTTTTATAAATCCTTATATCGACCACCGCATCAGCTTTAACGATCTTAAAAACTATCTGCAAACGCATGATGCCGAGGATATTAAAGGCATGGAGGTAATCACTTCGGGCAAGTATGCTGATAATTATTTCCGGCGGTTTGTATCTGCCGACTGGAAGTCAACCCTTTCATCAGGCGATTTTACATTTATAGAGTTAACTACCAGAACCGGACAGGGGCCAATTCTTCAAAGTACACCGGGGCGATACCTGTATAAGCCGATGGCTCTGAGCCTGCCTGCCCGTTTTTATAGTCCGCGTTACGCTGTTAAAGACAAAGCAAAACATCCGGCCGACCTGCGATCGACCATGTATTGGGAGCCCAATATCAATACCACAGCAGATGGTAAAGCCTCCCTGTCGTTTTATACCGGCGATAAGCCATCAACCTACACCTATATAATAGAAGGTACCAATATTGACGGTAGCCTTGGATACCGTTATGGCAAAATAAAAGTTAATGATCACGTAAGCCCATGAAAAATATATTTAACCGCCGTTTTTTCAGGAGGCCGGTATTGATTTTTACATTCATTACCGCCTGTATTGGTTATACCCATGCCCAGCAAACTGCACCTGCAGCCAGGTTACTGCAGGCAAAGCAATATGCTGATAGCCTGATTCGCCAAAACCCGGCCGAACGGATCTACCTGCATACCGATAAAAGTACCTATACTCCCGCCGATACCTTGTGGTTTAAAGCTTACCTGTTTAATGCACACAGCTTAACGCCATCTGTAAAAAGTGGTATTATGTACGTTACCATTATTACCGATAGTAACAAGGTGGTTAAGCAGCAACGCCTGCCGGTTGAAAACGGGCTTACCTGGGGCAATATCAGCCTGGATGATCTGCCCGCCGGCAACTACGTGCTTACGGCTTACACCCAATGGATGCAGAATTTTAGTAAAGACGGATTTTTTTACAGGCAGTTCACCATTGCCGATGATGCCCGGAGCAACTGGATGGCCAATTACAGCAGCACCAGTACCATGGTTGAGGGTAAGGAGCAGGCACACGTTAAATTACAGCTAAGCGATACCTATAAAAAAGCGGTTATTGAACGGCCGGTGCAGTTACTTGTAATGAAGGGTAAACGGCGCCTTTACCGCTCAAACCTTCAAACCGATGAAAAGGGTTTAATCGACATTACATTTAACCTGCCTGCAAAGCCCGGCGATATCAGGATCATAGCCAACGACGCAGCCGGAAACCGGGTAGATATTCCTTTAAATTTTAACCGCCCGCAGGATGCCGATATACAGTTTATGCCCGAGGGCGGAACATTGATTGATGGTTTACCGGCCCGCATTGGTTTTAAAGCCATTGGTTTGGATGGACGGGGAATTGAGATAAGCGGTACGGTGTTTAACGAAAATCATCAGCCGGTAACCGATTTTAAATCATCGCATTTAGGGATGGGAAGCTTTGAAATAACCCCTAAAGCAGATGAAAACTATACAGCCAAAATTACCTTGCCGGGCGGGCAGATTAAAGACTATGCCTTACCCAAAGCGAAAAGCAATGGTATTGTTTTAAGGGTAAGCGATAAGCCGGCCGCCGATTCGATAGTTATTTCGTTGCAGGCCACAGATAATATCAGGAAAGATGGTGAAAGTTATTTTTTAATAGGCAAGTCATTCGGGGTGATCTGTTATGGCAGCATTGTGAACTTTAAGCAAAGCGGAAGTATTAATGGCAGGGTTAGCAAAAAACTGTTCCCATCCGGCATAGCCCATTTTATGTTGCTGGATATGAAAAACCGGCCCCTGAATGAGCGGCTTGTTTTCATCAACCTGAATGATAACCTGCATGTAAACATCGGCACCAGTAAAATAACCTACGCCGCGCGCGATAGCGTAGCGCTTAATATTAATGTAACCGATGCCGCTGGAAAACCCGTGCAGGCTAATTTTTCGCTTGCCGTTACAGACGATGCCCAGGTGCACCCGGATAGTTTGAATAACGAAAACATTATTACGCGGATGCTGCTCACCTCCGAGCTGAAAGGTTATGTAGAACAACCTAACTATTATCTAAACGCAAATGATTACAACAGCCACCTGGCGCTTGATAACCTGCTGCTTACACAGGGCTGGGTAAGTTATGATTGGGATAAGCCCAAAGGTACACCTCTTTATGCCGCCGAAACCGAGCTGGCCATTAAGGGCAAAGTATTGAATGTGTTTAACAAACCGGTAAAAAAAACAAGGGTACAACTGTTTTCCAAATCGCCCCTGATGGCTTCTGATACACTCACCGATGCCAGCGGCAGTTTTACATTTCGTAACCTGCCGTTAACAGATACGCCGGCTTATTTTATAAAAACGGCCAAAAATTTTAATGTGGGTATTGTGATGGATGATGCGCCTACACCCACACTTTCGGCCCCGGCGGCGGCTACCTTCATTCCGTGGTATGTAAGCAATGATACTACGCTGTTTAACAGTTTAAAAACCAACCGCATTAAGCAAAACCTGGCCAATGATCTGCCGGCCGATATGCACACACTAAGGGAGGTGAAAATAAAGGCTAAAAAAATAGTGAAGGGATCAAAAAACCTCAATGGCGCCGGTAATGCCGATTATGTTTTTGACGAAGGCGATTTGCTGAAAGCCGGCAAGAAAACCTGGGTGCAATTTTTAACCGAGAATGTTAAAAGTTTCAGGGAGGGTACCATCATTAAGCAATTTGTGGTGCGCTTTTCGGTGCAGGGCAAAACAAAAGTCGACCTTCAGTTTGGCACATGGCGCTTACCACCAAGCGATTTTTTTAGCTGGTATTTTGTGGATAATAAGCCCATTTTTTTTGTGGTTGACGGAATAGCTTTGGGCGATGTGTTTAAAAGCAACTTTAATGACGATCCTGATTTTACCATGTTAAAAAACTATCTCGAGGGGAATAATGCCGAAGATATTAAAGGCATAGAAATTAATACAGGTTCAAAATATAGCGATCAATATTTCGGCAGTTATGTGCCTTCGGATTGGAAGCCTTACGCGCATGTTAGCGATTTTACTTTTATGGAGATAACCACCCGCGGCGGCTATGGCCCCAATATTGACAAAACGCCCGGTGGTTTTCTGTATAAACCTTTGGCGTTAAGCTTTCCATCGCAATTTTATAGCCCTAAATACTTAGTAAACAACGCACCTAAGGTGAAAACTGATCTCAGATCAACCATATATTGGCAGCCAAACGTGGTTACCGGGGCCGATGGCAAGGCCGTGATAAATTTTTATACCGCCGATATGCCTTCATCGTACACCATTATGCTAAATGGCACGGATATGACCGGCGGGTTTGGTTTTAAACAAGGGGGTGTAAAAGTTGGTACCCCGGCCCCCTAATTTAACCAGGATATCTCAATAAAAGGATGTCATTTCGATAGAGCAGGGGAGGCCAGCAGCGCAGGAGCGAAAGAGAAATCTCCTACGCCCTGCTATCGAACTATGCGTATTGCAGGGTGTAGAAGATTTCTCCTTACCCGCCCGCACAGGCCACCGCTTGTTCGTCGAAATGACAAGTACATTTTTTTTTGAAAAAAAAGCGCTTTAATCAAAACAAAGTATTACGGTAAGCATTGCCCTCTAACCTCTAACCTCTAACCTCTAACCTCTAACCTCTAACCTCTAACCTCTAACCTCTAACCTCTAACCTCTAACCTCTAACCTCTAACCTCTAACCTCTAACCTCTAACCTCTAACCTCTAACCTCTAACCTCTAACCTCTAACCTCTAACCTCTAACCTCTAACCTCTAACCTCTAACCTCTAAAATCAAGCTTCATCAATATCCGGCCCCTTAAGTTTATCGCGGTTAACACCCCCTTCCAGCGAAAGTAAAAATGCGGGTAACAATGTAAGGTTGCTGATCATAGCCACCAAAAGGGTTATTGACAAAAGGATGCCCAAAGCTGCAGTGCCGCCAAATTTTGATACCGCGAAAATGCCGAAACCAAAAAACAGCACCGTGGCGATAAAGATCATGCTCACGCCCGTTTCACGGATGGTATCTGAAACAATTTGCGAGATGGTTTTTTTGCTGTGACGCAATTCGTGCCGGTAACGGGTGATGAAATAAATGGTTTGATCGGACGAGATCCCCATCGCTATGCTGAATATCAATATGGTTGAAGGCTTAAGCGGAACCCCGAAAAAGCCCATAATACCGGCGGTGATAATTAAGGGTACCAGGTTGGGCACCAATGAAATGGCTATCATTTTTATGCCGCGGAACAAAATCCACATCACTGCTGCAACTAATAAAATAGCCCAGGCCAGGCTTTCGTACAGGTTTTTAAGCAGGTAGTTGGTGCCTTTTATAAATATGATGCTCGAGCCGGTAAGCTCTACATGAAATTTTTTCGGATTGAAGATCGAGTCGATGCGGGGTTGCAATTCGGCCAGTACGGTGTTCATTTTTTTTGAGCCGGCATCAACCATTTCAAAGGTAACGCGGGTAACGCGGTGGGTACTGTCGAGGTAACTTTTAAGCATGCTGCCGCCACCTTTGCCCGAGTTGGCAGCATAGTTCAATATAAAGTTTTGCTCCAGGCCATCGGGCAGGCGGTAGTATTCAGGATTGCCGCCATAAAAAGCCTGTGTGCTGAATTTTAAAACCTGGATCAGCGATACTGAGCGGCTGAATTGCGGATATGATGAAATGAGTTTTTCCAGTTTTTCTACCTTGCGAATGGTACCCAGGTTCATCACCCCGTTTTTGCGTTTGGTATCGATGCTCACCTCCAGCGGCAACACGCCTTTAAAGTTGGATTCAAAAAATTTCAAATCGTGTAGGGTGTTGTTGCTTTGGGGTAAATCATCAACCACATAACCATTGATATTTATTTTCGACATACCGAAGGCTGCGATTAGGATCAACACAACGGTTGCGGCGTAAATAGCTTTGCGTTTGGTGTGTACCAGTTTATCCAGTGCGGCCAGCAGGGCATCCATCAGTTTACTGTCTTTAATACCGGTTTGACTTGCCTTAGGCGCGGGCAAAAAGCTGAAGATGATGGGAACCAGGATAAGGCTTAAAGCAAAGGTGAGCAAAATGCCTATGGAAGCTACCAGGCCAAACTGGGTTAATAACTCGCTGTTGGTAAAGCACAGCACACCAAAGCCGATAGCGGTGGTAACGTTGGCGATAAAGGTAGTGATGCCGGCACGCTCAACGGCAACTTCGAGGGCGGCCATTTTGTTGCCGCTGATGCCATACTCGTGAAAATATTTATTGAGGATAAATACACAGTTGGGAATACCGATTACCACAATAAGCGGTGGAATAATACCGGTGAGGATGGTCATTTCATAATGCATCAGCTGCAATACACCCAAACTGAATATCACGCCCAAAATCACGATCATAATAGGGAAAATGACCGGGAACAACGAGCGAAAAAACAGCAGTAAAATAACCGCCGTAATAATTACCGAAAGGCCCAGGAACAGCGAAAATTCATGAGCCACCAAATCGCCAACTACGGTACGGATTAAAGGCAAACCCGAGTAGTGAACCTTGATGCTATGCTTTTTTTCGAAGGCCTGGCCAAGCTGGTCTATTTTTTTAATGATGGGTACGCGGTAGGGGGTATTGATGATCTTATCATCAAAAGTGATCATCATGAGGGTGCTTTGCCCGTCGTTGCTTACTATCAAACCTTTATAAAAAGGCATGGATGTAAGTTGCTGTTTAATGCTATCAATCGCGGCGGTGGTTTGCAGGGGCCGGGTAACTAATGGTTTTAATACAAACTTATGTTGCAGTGTATCTTTTTGCAGGTTATAAATATTGGCGGCAGATACTACGGCTTTAATGCCTTTTACCTTTTTCAGCTCCTCGCCAATGCCATACCAGTCGTTAAAAACATCTTTGGTAAAAATATCCGGCGATTTGATGCCGATAACCATCGAAGACGCATCCTGCCCAAAAGTTTTCTTAAATTCTGCATAGCGGATAAAGGCCGAATCGGTAACGGGAAGTACTTTGCCGCCATTAAACGTGATCTTTACTTTTGACGCCTCGAAGCCCATAAAGGCACTCAGCGCCAAAACGCAAATAAAAATTATGAGTCGGTTTTTAAGAATTGCAGATGCTATATGTTTCCAGAACATTATTATCGTGATATGTACAAGAGAGGCGCAAAAGTACTAAAAATGCGCTATCTGCCTATTAATGATGTTGATAATGTGACAATGAGATAGCCTTATGATAATAATGCAGCTTTTTGCCGCTTGCCCAGCTGTCAGAAGTCTCCCACTTCGGATGCCTATGCCCGGAGTTATAAACTTCGAACAGCGGGAACACCTAACCTATATTAACCGCTAAACTTTGTATTTTTGAATATGAAAAGGTTGGTACGCAGTTTTGGTTTCGCATTTAAAGGGCTGCGTTATGCAACCAAAACACAGCCCAATTTCCAGATCCATCTGGCTGCCGGTACAACCGCAGTGGCGCTTGGTTTGTGTTTAAAAATTTCTGCTGATGAATGGCTTTGGGTGATGGCCTGCATCGCAATTGTACTCATCACCGAACTCTTAAACACCTCGCTCGAAACCCTTACCGATCTTGTTTCGCCAACATATCACGAAAAGGCCGGGCACACCAAAGATGTGGGTGCAGCTGCTGTAGTTATAGCTGCCCTGTTTGCCATCATAACCGGGGCCATCATCTTTTTGCCTAAAATTATTAACCTGTTCTGGCATGCTGCATAAAACCAGGGGCATCGTATTTAAAGCTACAGATTACGGCGAAAGCAGTGTGATTGTGCAGATTTTTACCGAAAAGTTCGGTCTGCAATCGTACATCATCAATGGTGCTAAAAAGCCAAAGGCTAAAATAGGTCGCAATATGCTGCAGCCGTTAGCCTTGCTCGATCTGGTGGTTTATCACAAAAATACCGGCAGTGTACAGCGTATATCCGAACTTAAAAACGCGCCGGTGTTACTTACCATACCATATGATGTGATTAAAAGCTGCGTGGCTATTTTTTTAAATGAGGTGCTGTACAAAGCTGTAAAACAACAATCGCCGGATGAAAACCTGTTTAATTTTATTTTTAGCGGGATTGAATTGCTCGACCATCAAACCGAAGGCGTTGCCAACTTTCACCTTGTGTTTTTAATCCGTTTAAGCCGCTACCTCGGGTTTTATCCGGATAGGTATATGGCCGGGGATACCGATTATTTTGATATTAAAAACGGGCAGTTTACCCGCTACAAGCCCGATAGTGTGTCGTACCTCTCGCCCCCGCATACACAAAATTTTGCCATGCTGCTTGATTGCAGTTTTGAAAATATGCACCTGCTTAAGTTGAGTAACGATGAGCGCCGCTACCAGGTGCAAAAACTACTGGAGTATTATGCCATGCACATCGAAGGATTCGGCAATATCAAATCAAACGATGTGCTGGAGGAAGTGTTGGGGTGATTTTGTATTTGGGATTTCGGATTTTCGATTTCGGATTTGGGAATGATGTCTAAGCATTCTCGTTCCCTCGGGGTCTCTCGAAGAGGACCCTGAGGTTCTGCGACTTTTCTACCACGCATGCATAGCAAATTTGCATGGCGTATACCTCACGGTCCTCTCCGAGAGACCCTGAGGGGACGGGAAAATATTAAGGGAGCTACAAATCAATAGTATCACCTATCCCCGGCAAATACAACGTTAAGCCCGCATCTGCAAAATCCCGGATGGCCTGTTCATGATCTATCTTTATAAACCCAAAAGTATCGTAATGAACCCCCAATACTTTTTTGGCTCCGGCATACCTTGCGGCCTCGATGGCATCTTCAACACCCATGGTTAGTCCGTCGCCGATGGGCAATACGGCAAAATCAAGCTCAGCAAATTTGGCAATCAACTGCATATCCAGGGTTAAACCGGTATCGCCGCTATAGTAAAAATTGCCGTCGGGAGTTTTAAATACATACCCGCTGGCTACGCCACCGTAACTGCCATCAGGTAAACTGCTGGAGTGTACTGCGGTTACGCATTTAACGGTTCCGAAATCAAAACTGAATTTTCCACCCGGGTTAATGGGATGGGTATTGGTAAGGCCCTGTTTATTAAACCAATCATATATTTCCCAGTTGCCCAGCACCATTGCCCCCGTGCGTTTAGCAATCTGTACCACATCAAAAACATGATCGAAATGGCCATGCGAAACAAAAATATAATCCGCAGCTATTTCATCAATGTTTACTGCTTTGGCCAGTTCGTTTGGCGTAATAAAGGGATCGAACAATAAATGTTTGCCGCCGGCAAATACCGAAAAGCAGGAATGTCCGTAGTAATTGAGCTTCATAATTGCGGGTTTTGATGATGGGTTGATAGTTAACCAAAAGTATTTGTTTTGCCGCGCATTGCTAAGTAACCCGTTACTTATCAGCACCTTTATACATAAAAATTACAATAGGTGCCTATCCATCGTCTCATTTCGGTTCTCCATCTTCAATCTTTTGCCATTCATCGATAAAACTTGCATTTGTAAAAGTTAATATTTAGTATTGTGTAATAATGACACAAAGAAAAATTTCACTTCTTTGTCATTGAGCTACTACCAATTAGTACTTATAAACCAATTAAATTTTTAACATGAGAATAAGCTACAAGTGCCATGCTGTTTTTGCATGTGTTTTAGTTGCCGGCGGAGCCATCAGTTCTGCACGGGCGCAAACTAAAAAGCCTTTGTTACAATTAACCGCCACCAATATTAAACAGGTGGTTGCCGCCATGACCCTCGAAGAAAAATCAAAACTGGTAGTAGGGATGGGTTTTAAAATGCCGGGTGTGCCGCCGCCGTCAAAAGATAAAAAGAAAGAATCCGTTGATATCGGTGGTTTTAAATTACCCCCGTCTGATCCGGATGCTTATAATATTCCGGAAAAAGTGCCCGGAGCCGCCGGGCGTACGCACGCTATTCCGCGTTTAGGCATTCCGTCTATCACTGTATCTGATGGGCCTGCCGGTTTACGGATCGAGCCCATTCGCAACGGCGATAAATCAAAAACCTATTATGCAACTGCTTTCCCCGTGGCAACGCTTTTAGCTTCCACCTGGGATACCCAACTTGTAAATAAAGTAGGCGTTGCATTTGGCAACGAGGTGCGTGAGTATGGTGTTGATATATTGCTTGCCCCAGGCCTCAATATTCATCGTAACCCGTTGGGCGGCCGTAATTTTGAATATTATTCTGAAGATCCGCTGGTGGCAGGCAGCATGACCGCCGCTATTGTTAACGGCATCGAATCAAACGGGGTTGGTACTTCCATTAAACACTACGCAGCCAATAACCAGGAAACCAGCCGAAACTCTATCAATACCATTGTTAGCGAGCGTGCCATGCGCGAGTTATACCTGAAAGGTTTTGAAATAGCCGTAAAAAAATCACAGCCATGGACGGTGATGTCATCATACAATAAACTCAACGGCACCTATACCTCCGAGCGGCGCGACCTGCTCACCACCATCCTGAAAAAAGAATGGGGCTTTAAAGGTTTTGTAATGACCGATTGGTTTGGCGGTAAAGATGCCGTAGCCCAAATGAAGGCCGGTAATGATTTGCTGATGCCCGGTAATCCAACACAATCCGAAGCAATTGTGGCCGCCGTAAAAAACGGCACGTTGGATGCTAAACAGCTTGATGCCAATGTAGAGCGGATGCTGAATGTAATTGTACAATCGCCCACGTTTAAAAAATATAAATATTCGGATGCGCCCGATCTGGCTGCACACGCCGCAGTTGCGCGCGAGGCCGCCGCACAGGGCATGATCCTGCTTAAAAACGAGGATAAGGCCGTGCCATTTGCCGCAGGTAAAAGGATAGCTGTTTTTGGCAATACATCGTACGATATTATTGCCGGCGGTACAGGTAGCGGCGACGTAAACAAGGCTTATACCATATCATTAATGCAGGGTTTGGCCAATGCAGGTTTTAAATTGCAGGAAAAATTATCCGACAGCTATAAAGCATACCTGGTGGATATGAAGGCCAAGCAGCCCAAACCTAAAAATTTTTTCGATCACCCAGCTCCCATTCCCGAAATGGATGTGAATGCTATTTTAGCTGATGAAGCCAACGGTGCAGATGAAGCGCTGATTACTATTGGACGCAATGCCGGCGAGGGCGCCGACCGTAAACTGCCCGGCGATTACTATTTAAACGATGCCGAAAAAGGATTGATTAACGGTGTAGCCGATGCATTTCATGCCAAAGGCAAAAAAGTGATTGTTGTATTGAACATAGGCGGCGTAATTGATGTTACGGCATGGCGTGATAAGGTTGACGGCATTTTATTGGCCTGGCAGCCCGGCCTTGAAGCCGGTAATGCTATTGCCGATGTATTGAGCGGTAAAGTAAATCCATCGGGAAAACTGGCCACTACTTTCCCGACCGATTATAAGGATGTACCATCGGCTAATAATTTTCCCGGCACTCCTGAGGGTAAACCTAACCAGGTTATTTATGAAGAAGGCATTTATGTGGGCTACCGCTATTACGATGCCGCTAAAATTACACCTGCTTATGAGTTTGGTTACGGCTTATCGTACACCAATTTTAAATTCAGCGGCCTGAAGCTAAGTTCCAAAACATTTAAAAATATGATCACCGCCACAGTAACGGTTAAAAACACCGGCGATGTGGCGGGTAAGGAAGTGGTGCAGCTATACCTCTCGGCACCTAAAAAAGATTTGGATAAACCCGAAGATGAGCTGAAAGCGTTTGGAAAAACTAAACTGCTGGCCCCCGGCGAATCGCAAACATTTACATTCACCTTAAAAGCCTCAGATCTGGCTTCGTTTTATACCGAGAGGGAAGCCTGGATAGCCGACGAAGGCAGCTACAAAGTGAAGATAGGATCATCATCGCGCAAAATTGAAGAAACAGCATCATTCAATTTAGCTAAAGATATCACTGTTGAAAAGGTAAACAAAGCCTTGGTACCCGAACAAACAATAAACCAGCTAAAACTAAACTAAAACCAACCAGCCCCTTGCAAAAGAAATTTTGCAGGGGTATTTTTTTGCAAACCAGTTTACTCTAAATATAATGGCTAATCAACTAAAAATTATGGCTTTGCTGGCCCTGTTACCGGCAGCCGTGGCCTCGGCACAAACCAAATGGACTGAGAAAAAATCGGGCGATATTGTTTTTGTTTCCAATGCAGGTGGGCAAAGCCTGGGCTACAGCAGTACATCGGGTGTGAAAATATTAACTGTGGATGGCCTTGCGTTTAAAGACCTGAACAAAAACGGCAAGCTGGATAAGTATGAAGACTGGCGCCTGCCGGTTGATGTGCGTGCCAAAGATCTTGCCTCGAAAATGAGCGTAGAGCAAATTGCCGGGCTGATGCTGTACAGCCGCCATCAGCCTATCCCGGCCGCTGCGGGCGGACCTTTTGCGGGCACCTACAATGGCAAAGTGTTTGCCGAAAGCGGCGCTAAGGCATCCGATCTGTCCGATCAGCAGAAACAATTTTTAGCTAAGGATAATGTAAGGCACGTACTGGTAACATCGGTACAAAGCCCTGAGATTGCCGCGCAATGGAATAATAATGCACAGGCTTTTGTTGAAGGACAGGGCTTGGGTATTCCCAATAATAACAGCTCTGACCCACGGCATGGTACCGTAGCCACCGCCGAATACAATGCAGGTGCAGGCGGCGCTATTTCGATGTGGCCGGGTTCGCTGGGTTTTGCGGCAACTTTTGATCCCGAAGTGGTAAAAAACTTTGGCCATATAGCCGCGCAGGAATACCGGGCTTTGGGGATCTCGACAGCGCTTTCGCCGCAGGTTGATATCGCGACAGATCCGCGCTGGTCGAGGGTGAGCGGTACTTTTGGTGAGGACCCGCAGCTGGCCGCTGATATGGCGCGTGCTTATATTGATGGTTTCCAAACCTCGGCTGCCGATAAGGAAATAGCCGGCGGCTGGGGCTACAACAGCGTTAACGCTATGGTAAAGCACTGGCCGGGCGGCGGTGCAGGCGAGGGCGGCCGTGATGCGCATTATGCCTTTGGTAAATATGCTGTGTATCCGGGCAATAACTTTAAACAGCACATGATCCCTTTTACCGAGGGAGCTTTTAAACTGAACGGCAAAACCGGGATGGCGGCGGCTGTGATGCCTTATTATACCATCTCCTTTAACCAGGATATTAAAAACCACGAGAATGTGGCCAATAACTACAACTCGTACATTATTAATGACCTGCTCCGTAAAAAATATAAATACGATGGCGTGGTTTGTACCGATTGGCTGGTTACCGGCGATGAGACTACGTTGGATTCATTCCTGTCGGGCAAATCATGGGGTGTTGAGGGTTTAACCATTGCGCAACGCCACTATAAAGTATTGATGGCCGGGGTAGACCAGTTTGGCGGCAATAACGAAGTTGCGCCGGTTGTTGAGGCTTACCAGATTGGTGTGAAAGAACATGGCGAAGCCTTTATGCGCTCAAGGTTCGAACAATCGGCTGTGCGATTACTGCGTAATATTTTCAGAACAGGATTGTTTGAGAACCCATACCTCGACCCCGAAACCTCCAAACAAATAGTTGGTAAGCCGGAGTTTATGGATGCCGGTTACCAGGCGCAGCTAAAATCAATAGTGATGCTGAAAAACAAGGCTAATATATTGCCTTTGCAAAGCGGCAAAACGGTGTACGTGCCTAAAAAATTCACTCCGGCTGGTCGTAATTTTTTAGGGATGGAAACGCCCGAAAAATTGGAATATCCTGTAAATATTGAAACGGTAAAAAAATATTTTAAAGTAACAGATAATCCCGATGAGGCAGATTACGCCCTGGTATTCATTGCCAGCCCCAACAGCGGCGGTGGTTATGATGGCAAAGATGCCAAAAACGGGGGTAATGGCTATGTGCCGGTAAGCCTGCAATACGGCGAGTATACTGCAGCTACTGCCCGGGCTACCAGTATTGCCGGAGGCGATCCGCTGGAAAAATTTACCAATCGTAGCTATAAAGATAAATCGGGCAAGGCCATTAACATTACCGATTTGGCTATGGTTACCGATACTTATGCCAAAATGAAAGGCAAACCGGTTATTGTATCGGTTAATATGAACAACCCCATGGTGTTTGGCGAGCTTGAAAAACAGGCCAATGCCATTATTGTTGATTTCGGGGTGCAGGGCCAGGCTTCGCTTGATATTATGACAGGCAAGGCCGAACCATCGGCACTATTGCCGCTGCAAATGCCTGTTGATATGCAAACGGTAGAAGCCCAGTTTGAAGATGTGCCGCACGATTTAAAATGTTATGTGGATGAGCAGGGCAATAAGTACGATTTTGGCTTCGGCTTGAATTGGAAGGGAGTGATAAAGGATGCGCGTGTGGATAAGTATGTGAAGGGTGTGGCGAAGCCGTAAATGCTACTATTCGTCATCCCGAACTTGTTTCGGGATCCCACAGGACAGGTAGACGCCTTTCTGAGCAAGGCGTTTACATAGCGGGAGGGTTGTTGAAACAAGTTACTCATAACACAATTGGGTATCATGCTGAGTAAATAAAAGCCGCAGCTTCTGAAGGAGATATGACATATGCCCAGTCGTCATGCCGAATTTATTTCGGCATTCCACAGGACAGGTAGCCCGCTTTGCTTAGCATGGTTGCTTAGCGAGTGGGATGTTGAAACAAGTTCAACATGACCGTTATTTTTAATTATGTCATGGGTAGCCCGTCTAAGCATGGTGGGCAGGGCCTCTGCGCGCGACTCTTCGACAGGCTCAGCGGACAGGGCCGCCCATTCCTCGTCATATTCTTCTCCAGAAGCCTCAGTTTTACTTATTCAGCATGACGATTTTTTTATAGATTTATAAACCTCATAAACCATCAACCAATGAAACACCTACTGCCGCTGTTATTGCTACTACCACTACTCCGCACCTCTGCTATCGCACAAAATAAGAGCCTCGATATAATAAAAACCAACACCGGTGAAATATCAGGCTTTACCAACCCTTCCGGCGATGTACATATTTACAAAGGCATCCCCTTCGCCGCCCCGCCGCTTGGCGATCTGCGCTGGAAGGAACCGCAACCGGTACAACCCTGGCAAGGCGTTAAAAAATGCACCGAATTTGCGGCCAGCCCCATGCAGGGTAAACCCGATGAATTTGGCGTTTATACCCGCGAGTTTTTAATCCCATATGAGCCCATCAGCGAAGACTGCCTGTACCTGAATGTGTGGACGGGTGCAAAATCATCAGTAGAAAAAAGACCGGTGCTGGTTTATATCTATGGGGGAGGCTTTGTAAGCGGAGGCGCGGGTGTGCCTATTTATGATGGTGAGGCAATGGCCAAAAAAGGGATCATATTTATTACGATCAATTATAGGGTTGGCATTTTCGGTTTCTTCGCGCATCCGGAGTTAACCAAAGAATCGCCCCATCATGCCTCGGGTAATTATGGTTTGATGGATCAGCTGGCAGCCTTGAAGTGGGTAAGGCAAAATATCGTGGCTTTTGGCGGCGACCCGGATAAGGTTACCATAGCCGGGCAATCGGCCGGATCAATGAGTGTGAACTGTTTGGTGGCCTCGCCGTTGGGTAAAGGTTTATTTAACGGAGCTATTGCCGAAAGCGGTGCCAGTTTTATTGCCCCGCGCGGATACGGTAGCCTGGCAGACGCCGAGGCGGCCGGTGCTAAACTGGCGACAACTTTAGGCGCTGTATCTATTGCCGATTTAAGAAACAAACCCGCCGCCCAACTGGCAGGCAAAGGCCAAAGCCGTCCGGTTGTTGACGGTTATGTGCTGCCCCAAAGTATTGCTGATATTTTTGCCGCGCATAAACAAAACGATGTACCGGTATTAACGGGATGGAATGAGGACGATGCGTTCGTCGGTCCGCCAAAAAATGCCGCCGATTATAAAAAGATGATTGAAGATCAATATAAAGATGAGGCAACCGAAGTTTTAAAGCTTTATCCGGGTAATACGGATGCCGAGGCAGCTGTATCACAAACCCGCCTTAACCGCGACCAGATCTTCGGCATGCAAAATTACACCTGGGCCAATGTGCAAAGCGAAACAGCGAAATCAAAAATATATGTGTATCGCTTTACCCGCCGTTTGCCCGCTACCCCCGCGTTTGAAAAATATGGAGCCTTTCATACCGGCGAGGTTGCTTATGCTTATGATAACCTGAAGTTTTTAAACCGCCCCTGGGAACCAGTTGATCAGCAACTGGCCACTACCATGAGCGCGTACTGGGCAAATTTTGTAAAAACCGGAAATCCGAATGGCAAGGGTTTACCGCAATGGCCCGCTTATACCGCTGATAAAAATTCTATCATGATGCTTGGTGAAAAGCCAGCGGCAAAACCGTTACCTGATAAAGCTGCTTTGGACTTTATGGTGAAGAAAGCCTCCAAATAATTTTATTTCACGCAAAGGCGCTAAGCCGCGAAGAGAGTACGGAAGATGACTTTGAAAGCACCTTTGTTATTTTCTCTTTGCGGCCTGGCGCCTTTGCGTGCTCAAAAAATCTACACCCCGCAAAAATCTATCACAACAAAATGGATTATATTTACTTAAAGGTGTAACCTGAACAGCAATGCCATAGTCACAACGATTATATAATGCAGAGCAAGCTTTCAGATATCGAACTTATTGAGCAAACCCTTGCGGGCAACCAATTCGCTTATGCCGATTTGGTAAAGCGCCATCAGCGTTTTGTTTTTACGCTGGCCATGCGTTTTGCCAAAGGCCGCGAAGACGCCGAAGAGATTGCACAGGATTGTTTTGTGAAGGCATACCGGTCGCTGGCAAGTTTCCAGGGGCAATCAAAATTCAGTACCTGGCTGTACAGTATAGTTTACACTACAGCCATGACATTTTTAAGGAAGAAACGGGTTGATACCGATTCGATTGATGACGAGGGGACTTTTGTACAGGTTGAAAGCCACGAATCGGCTTTTGATACCAATAATATTGAAAACAAATCCAGGTCGTTTTACCTTAACCAGGCCATTGCGCAATTGCTGCCTGATGATGCCACCATTATTACCCTGTTTTATAAAGGGGAGCAATCGTTAGAGGAAATTGCCCAAACCATGGGCATTGAAACCAATACGGTTAAGGTTAAACTATTCAGGGCGCGCCAGCGTTTGAAAGAAAAGCTGGAGCGCAATTTAAAACACGAGGTGAAAGAACTGATATGAACACCATCGAAGAAAAACTTTGGAACTATATTGATGGTACCTGCACGCCGGCCGAGCAGGACGCCATTACCCGGCTTATTGAGCAGGATGAGGTGTACGCATCAAAATATGCCGAACTAATGGCCTTAAATGCCGAGTTTGCTACAATGGAGTTCGACGAGCCATCAATGGCCTTTAATTATAGGGTTATGGAAGCAATCCGCGCAGAGCAGGCTATAACTCCGTTAAAGGCTACTATTAATAAAAAAATAATATTAGGTATAGCTGCCTTTTTTGTACTGAGCATACTGGCTTTGTTGGTACTTGTATGCTCAAATGTACAGATTACAGCAAATCCGTTCAGCGCAATCAGCCTCAAATTGCCGGATAATATCAAAATGCCTAACGCTTCCGGTTTATTCAAAAAAACCTTTATGCAAGGTTTTTTCATTTTTGATGTCATTTTGGCCCTATTTTTAACTGATAGTTATTTGCGTAGAAAAAAAGCTGCAAAACAGACATAAAATGTTCAGTTTTCTGTATGGTTATCGGGATAGGGTGTCGATTTGACACTAAATTAGCGTGTATTTGTAATAATAATGCAAGTATTAATGTATCAACAACGCTACATTAAATAAAAAATAAATAAAGCCCGAAACTTTGGCACAGTGATTGCCGTATACTATGCGAACTGGTAATCTTACCGGTTTAATTGTGATAAGGTTTAGGTTGAAAGTCGCCCGACGCAAGGTCTGGGCGGCTTTTATTTTTTTAGGAGGTTTTATCGCCGCTTCGCCCGCCTGCCCAACCCCACTTGACACCCCGGTTTGATTTTTGTAATTTTGTTTTTATGTTGAGAACAGAAACACTTGATGATTTTTATCAGCGTAAAATGAACTGGCTGCCCGGCAGCGTACAGCAAAACATTGGGCACTTTAACGTATTCAGGATAGAGGATTGCATTGGCCCCAATGCCAAACATGTTACCTACAGCCGCCGCACGTTTTATAAAATAAGCATGATGCGTGGCGATAATGTGATTCACTATGCCGATAAAAGTATTACGCTTTCGGGCACTACGCTAATGTTTTTCAGCCCGATGGTGCCTTACACCTTCGAAACCATGTCGGACGACAGAACAGGCTTCTTCTGCATATTTACCGAAGAGTTTTTCCTCGAAAAATTCCGTACCGGGCTGAGCGAGTTTCCGATGTTTGGCCTCAATGCCAAGCCTGTATATGCTTTAAATGATGAACAGGACGCCTATGTTACCCAGCTTTTTGAAAAAATGCTGGATGAGATCAATACCGAATATTCTTTTAAATATGATCTTATCCGAAGCTATGTAACCGAGTTGGCTTACTACGCGCTTAAAACCCAGCCATCTGAAAATGTGTATCAGCATGTTGACGCCAAATCACGCATCACATCGGTGTTTACCGAATTATTGGAAAGGCAATTCCCTATCGAAACCCCTTCACAGCGTTTTTCCCTGCGCTCGGCCAATGATTTTGCGCAGCGCCTATCGGTACATGTTAACCACCTGAACAGGGCTATCCGCGAAACCACAGGCAAAACCACCACCGATCATATTGCCGACAGGCTGCTGAGCGAAGCCAAGTCATTATTGAGGCATACCGACTGGAATATCTCGGAAATTGGCTACTGCCTGGGCTTTGAAGAACCTACCCATTTTAATAACTTCTTTAAAAAACAAACACAGCAAACGCCAAGTTCGTTCAGGAATGTTTGAATTTTGTAACCTTTGGTTTGATTAATGTAATGCCTTCGCTTTGTTGCCGCTGTAACTTTGCTTTCTCTAAAGCAAAACAAACAGTAATTTATGGACAACAAAAAAGTATGGTTTATTACCGGGGCTTCCAAAGGTTTTGGGCTCAGTTTAGTAAAACAGCTGCTTGAAGCTGGTCAGCTTGTTGCCGCCACTTCACGCAATCAACAGGAGTTAACCGCCGCGGTTAATACCACAAGCAATAATTTTTTACCCCTGCAGGTTAATCTGGTTAGTGAAGCCAGTGTATCATTAGCCCTGCAACACACGCACGAAACATTTGGCCGTATCGATGTAGTGATCAACAACGCCGGTTACGGTATTGGCGGCGCTATTGAAGAGCTAAGCGATGCCGAAACCCGTATGGCCTTTGATGTTAATGTTTTTGGAACGCTTAACGTGATCCGTTATGTAATGCCTTACCTGCGCAAACAACGTTCAGGGCATATCATCAATATTTCATCTATCGCCGGCGTAACTCCGGGCACAGGCTGGGCAGTTTACGGCGCTGCAAAACACGCGGTTATAGGCTTAACAGAAGTGTTGGCCGCCGATGTTAAAGAATTTGGCATCTATGCTACCGTAGTAATGCCGGGCGCTTTCCGTACGCAGTTCCTCACTGCCGATTCATTAGCCATGACCGACAATAAAATTGAGGGTTACACCGAAGTGCGCGCAAACCACGATAAGCTTTTAAAGATGAACGGCAAGCAAGCCGGCGATCCGGAAAAAGCTGCAACAGCAATTATCAATACGGTTTATGAAGAAAACCCACCAGTGTATCTTTTACTGGGCGGCGATGCCTATAACCGTGCTTTGGATAAGCTGCACGTATTGGATACCGCCTATCGCCAATGGCAGGATGTAACCTGCTCTACCGATTTTTAAAACATCAACCCTACATCTACCTATAAAACAAACCTATGGAAAACATCAAAAACAAAGTGGTTGTGATAACCGGTGCCAGCAGCGGCATCGGCGCCTTCACGGCCCGCAAGCTGGCCGGGCTTGGCGCTAAAGTAGTTTTGGCCGCCCGCCGCGAAGATCAGTTAAAAGCCCTGGTACAGGAAATTGGCGGCAATGCCACCTACGTAGTAACCGATGTGGCTAAACGTAATGATCTGGATAACCTTATTCAGCAAGCCATATCCAAATTTGGCCAGGTGGACGTGATGTGGAACAACGCCGGCGTAATGCCCATCTCCTTTTTTGAAGAAGGCCACGTTGACGAATGGGACAAAATGATCGACATCAACATTAAAGGCGTTTTATATGGCATCAACGCGGTATTGCCCTACATGTTGAAGAGGGGAGAAGGGCATATCCTTTCCACCTCATCAGTAGGCGGTTTAAAAACGTCGCCCGGCATAGGCGTTTACAGCGGAACAAAGTTCGCGGTAAAAGCCATTATGGAAACCCTGAGGGAAGAAGTAGCACAAACTATTAAGGTAACAACAATTTACCCGGGTGCAACTCAATCAGAACTTGGTCATGATATCACCAGCCCCAAAATCAAGGGCCTGTATGGTAATCTTACCAATATGCCCAAGCTTGATGAAGAGGCCATAGCCAACGCCGTGATCTACGCCATCAGTCAACGCGGTAATATCTCGGTAAACGAAATAACCGTAAGGCCATTAGGGCAAACAAGATAATAGAGCCAAGATAAAAGAAAGTAATTAACAAAAATATTAACCACTGAAAAGAGAAATCACCGAATCAAAAAATCTGTAGAATCACCCTAAAAATCGGTGTAATCCCAGAAAATAAAATCGGTGTAATCAAAAATCAATCGGTGTAATCCCAAAAAACAAATGGAAAACAACAAAATATGGTTTGTAACCGGCGCCTCAAAGGGCCTGGGACTCGCCTTAGTCAAGAAACTATTAACGCAAGGCTATAAAGTAGCCGCAACATCGCGCAGCTTAAGCGATTTAACCAAAGCCGTTGACAACGCTAACGACAGTTTTTTGCCGCTGGCGGTCAATCTTACCAACGAAGAAAGCGTACAGCAAGCCATCGAGCTTACCGTTAAAACATTCAGTAAAATAGATGTGGTGGTAAACAATGCCGGTTACGGTTTATTAGGCGGTATTGAAGAACTAACCGACCGCGAAGCCCGCGATAATTTTGAAGTAAATGTGTTCGGTTCGCTAAACGTGATTCGCAAAGCACTGCCTTATTTGCGCGCACAAAAATCCGGACATGTTTTAAACGTATCATCCATCGGTGGTTTTACCGGTGCTTTTGCAGGCGGCGGTATTTATTGTGCCACCAAGTTTGCGGTTAACGGTTTTTCTGAAACCCTATCGGCCGAGGTTGCGCCTTTTGGTATTAAAGTAACCATTGTGCAGCCGGGTTATTTCCGCACCAATTTCCTGTCGGCAGGATCATTGGCGGTACCGCAAAACCAGATAGCCGAATACGAGAATGTACGTAATACAGTGAATTTTCACCAAAACGACATGGACAAGCAACAGGCCGGCGACCCGGAAAAAGCCGCCGAAGCCATGATCAGGATCACCACCGAGGCTAATCCGCCGCTAAATTTATTTTTAGGCGAGGATGCTTACGGCCTGGTTGAAACCAAGCTTGCCTTCGTTAAAAACGAATTGGAAACATGGAAAGAATTAAGCCTTTCAACAGCAATAAAACAATAACAACAACTCATTATTTAGGGGTGTGGGTTACCCGCGACGGTTTTATCCGTCACCAATTTTTACCCAACGGCCGTTACGTGGAAGCACGCGGCGATAATGAAAATGCCTTCGCCGGTTATTACAGCGTATTAGGCAACCACGTTGAATACCTTGACGATACCGGCTTTACCGCCGAGGGGGATTTTATCGACGGAGCCTTTTTTCATGCCGGAATGGTGTTTTATAAAGAGACGGCATAGGTGAGAAAAAAGCGATGGCATGTGCAATTCCCCTCTTGAGAGGGGTGGGGGGGTGTTTTGTAGGGCGGCAACGGAACGCGGAAGAAACACACCCCTGCTCCCGCTCTTTTCCGCCGCGCCCCCTCTCAAGAGGGGAACTGGAAACGTCAGCAAAAAACTTCTCTTTGTGCCATAATAAAATCAGTAAATATTATTAGCACCTAAAAGCTTGCTTGTTAAAGCAGGCTTTTTCTATATTTAGGGTAAATCAAAACCCCTGGAAAATATGAGTTTTAAAACCCAGCTCAGTTCTATTTTTGTTGATGAAAACAAGATCCCTCCCGAGTTTCAGATTGAAGAAGTACACCAGCGCGAATACCTGAGTGCCGGCGAAATGAAGCCCTGGAATGGCGAGGTAAGCGAAGTGTACTCGCCGGTTGGCTTTTGGGGCGAAGATGGTACTTTTAGCCGCAAGCTGATAGGTACCTACCCGGTTTGTACCGAGAAGGAGGCTTTTGAATCGCTTGATGCCGCCCTTGCAGCATACGATAACGGCCGCGGCGAATGGCCCACCATGAGTATTGCCGACAGGATTAAATGTATGGAACGCTTCATCTTTAAAATGAGCGAACAGCGTACCCTGGTGGTTAAACTGCTGATGTGGGAGATCGGTAAATCATACGCCGATTCGGCCAAAGAGTTTGACCGTACCATCGAGTACATCAACGCCACTATTGATGCCCTTAAGGATATCGACCGCCAATCATCCCGCTTTGAAATGGCCGAGGGCCTGGTAGCCCAGATCCGCCGTTCGCCGCTGGGTGTGGTGCTTTGCATGGGGCCATTCAACTATCCGCTTAATGAAACTTTTACTACCCTTATCCCCGCTTTAATTATGGGGAATACCATTTTATTTAAACCACCTAAACATGGTACGCTGTTGCACTACCCGCTGTTAAGGGCCTTCCAGGAGTCGTTCCCGAAAGGCGTGGTGAATACTATTTACGGTAGAGGAGCAGTGGTTACTCCGGGACTGATGGCATCGGGGAAAGTGAACGTGCTGGCTTTTATCGGTTCGAGCAAGGTAGCTAACGATCTGAAAAAGCGTCATCCTAAAATAAACCGCTTAAGGGCAGTTTTAAGTTTAGATGCCAAAAACGCGGCCATCGTAACCAAACATGCCGATTTAAACCAGGCGGTAAGCGAATGTATTTTAGGGGCATTATCATTTAACGGGCAGCGGTGTACGGCCATTAAATTGATATTTGTGCAAAAGGAAATTGCCGATGAGTTTTTGAAACTGCTTAGCGAAGCGGTTGCCAAACTCAAATTCGGTTTGCCATGGGATAAAGATGTAAAACTTACCCCACTGCCCGAGCCAAACAAAACCGAATACTTAACGGATATAGTAAACGATGCTATAGCCAACGGCGCCAAAGTGATTAACGAAAACGGCGGCGAAACCTCGGCTTCATTCTTTTTCCCGGCTATTGTTTACCCGGTTAATGAAAATATGAAACTGTATCGCGAGGAGCAGTTTGGTCCGGTTATCCCTGTTATTCCGTTTGAGGATATTGAAGAACCAATCACCTACCAGATCGATTCGCCGCATGGTATGCAGGTAAGTATTTTTAGTAACGATGCCAAAGAGATTTCATCGCTGATAGATCCGTTTGTTAACCTGGTAAGCCGCGTAAACATCAACAGCCAGTGCCAGCGCGGGCCGGATGTGTTCCCGTTTACCGGCCGCAAGGATAGTGCAGAGGGTACTTTATCGGTTCATGATGCATTGAGGTCGTTCTCTATCCGCTCGTTGGTTACTACCAAGATGACGGAGACGAATAAGAATATCATCAACGAGATTGTGAATGATAACGACTCGAACTTTTTGAGTACCAAGTTTATTTTGTAACCCACAAGCCCTAAAGGGGACAAAGATAGTCAGAAGGGTTTACGAGGTTTTTTGTAAACCCTTCTTCACACGTAAGCGCCTCAATGAAACCTTATTCGATGGCTATCCGCATAATTATTGTTGCTGAGTTGTAATTGATGAAATCAATGTTTGTCAACTACCTGCTTTTGTAATTTACCTTCATCGATATTTCTTATTTTTAGATCGGATTATATAGTTAAAATCTATACATGATAGAATATTAGTATTCGGGAGGCGGCTTTAAATTTTTATATTTGCATCAACATTAAAAGAAATATCAAAATATGTTAACGATAGGACAAAAATTCCCCCAATTTTCTAAAACAGCGGTAGTAAGCCTTGAAAAAGGTAAAGAGTTTGAAACCCTTACTTCTGAGTACCTTACCAACGATGATAACGTTTGGACTGTAATGTTCTGGTGGCCAAAAGACTTTACTTTTGTTTGCCCTACCGAAATTGCCGAGTTTAACAAAAACTTTGGCGAATTCCGCGACCGTGAAACCCGCCTGATCGGTGCTTCTACCGATTCTGAGTTTGTTCACGCTGCCTGGAGAAGAGATCACGATGATTTGCGTGATTTGAAATTCCCTATGCTTGCCGATACTTCAAAATCATTAGCTGAAGACCTGGGCATTTTAGAGCCTACCGAAAAAATCGCTTACCGTGCTACTTTCATCGTTGATCCACAAGGTATCATCCGTTGGGTATCTGTTAACGACCTGAGCGTTGGCCGTAACGTGAAAGAAGTATTACGCGTACTTGACGGTTTACAAACCGACGAGCTTTGCCCTTGCAACTGGGAAAAAGGTCAGGAAACTTTAACTGTATAATTATTCAACAGATAAACGTCCCCGTACTGTATTCCGGTGCGGGGATTTTTTACACCTTTTTTTAAGCTGAAAAGAAGCTCAAAGCAGAAGGCTAAAAGCCTAAAGCAGAGAAATGTAGAGCCTGATCAGTCTAAAATAAATCATATTATCAAAAAATAGCTTTCGGCCTTCCGCCTTAAGCTTTAAGCTACCAGAAATGAACGAAAGTACCGAAGTGATCCAGGAGATACTTGAAAGTATCGGATTAGATAAAAACTACCGCACCGCCAGCCTTACCTTATTAGAAACCGGCGAATCACGCTACCTGCGCGATCTGAAACTGAATTTTACCAGCACCCTTACCTCGGCCCATTTAACTAATAAAGAATGTGCCCTGTTAGGTTTGGCCACCGCTGCAAACAATAATAACGTACCGCTTATCAACTTCTTTACCAAATACGCTAAAGAAAGCGAAGCTACCGATGCCGAAATTGGCGAGGCAGTTGGTTGCGCTTCATTATTGGCATCAAACAATATATTTTACCGTTTCAGGCATTTCACCCAAAAGGAGAAATACACGCAAATCCCGGCCCGTATCCGCATGCAGCTGATGATGAAACCTGTTACCGGTAAAGAGTTTTTTGAACTGGCCAGCCTTGCCGTATCGGCAATTAATGGTTGCGAGATGTGCGTGAACGCCCACGAAGATTCGCTGATTAAATTAGGCACTACCGAAGAGCGTATTTTTGATGCAGTACGCATCGCATCATTGGTTACAGCAACCGGAAAAGTTATATTTTAATAAGCTTAGCTTAGTTTAACGATAAAAAAGGCATGAAACGATTAAATTTCATGCCTTTTTCATAAATAGTATTTTATTGCCGAATAAAATTTGCGTTTATTAATTAAATTCCAGTAAATTTATACCTTAAGATTAAACAAACCTCGGCTACATTATTTTTTTCAAAAAACAATTGTTCCTCCGGGGGGAGTAACTTAAATTTTAATTGTTAATTTTTTTTGGGGAAAGCCGTTCCGGTAATAGTGGAACGGCTTTTATCATTTTAGTGAGCGTCGGCAGCTGCCTTTAGCTTTTTGAATGGCTGCAGGTAAAGCAGCGGAATGGAAAACAGCATTACCAAGCCCGAAATCCAGTAAGCATCATCATAAGTTAATAACAATGTTTGGCGGGTAATCATGCCCTCAATAGCCTGGTACGCCATGTGGGTAGCATCAAGCATTGATTTACCTTTGGCCATAAAGCCCTGGGTAAGCATATGCATCCTGTCGTTAAACGGATTGTTATACGGGTTGATGTTGGTAAGCAGGTTACTACGGTGCACACCCTGGCGGATGTGGATAATAGTAGTTAGCGTAGCAATACCAAACGAACCGCCCAACTGGCGCATCATGTTATTTAAACCAGATCCTTGCCCCAGTTCAGGCCCTTTCAAATCGGCCATGGCCAAAGTAGTAAGCGGAACAAATAACAAGGCCATACCCACACCACGGATTAACAAAGGAATCAATACATCCTTTTCGCCGGTTTGTAATGTGGAGCCTGCCAGCATGTGCGTAAACACATAAAACAAAAACATACCCGCCGTAGCCATAAATTGTGCCGGGATGCCTTTATTAAGCATCTTGCCGATAAACGGCATCATCACAATGGTACACAAACCGCCGGGGAACAATAGCTCGCCGGTTTGCTGGGCGTTAAATCCTAACAAATTCTGACAGAACACCGGAAACACGAATACCGACCCGTATAAACCAAAGCCAAGAATGAACGATGTAAACATACCCACCGCAAAGCTTCGATGCCGCAGGATGCCAAAATTTACAATAGGGTGCTCGGTGCTCATCTCTCTCCATATAAATAATATGGTACCTAATACCGCGGTAATGGTTAACACCAGGATATAGGTTTTTGCAAACCAATCTTCACTTTCGCCTTTTTCCAGTACGGTTTGTAAACTGCCTACGGCAATAGCCAGCAGGATAATTCCCCACCAGTCTACCGGTTTACCTTTGGCATCTTTGGGCGTTTCGCGCACGTAGGTGTAAGTACAAAATGCAGCAAGTGCGCCTACCGGGATGTTTACATAAAAAATCCAGGGCCATGAAAACGTTTCAACTATCCAACCGCCAATGGTTGGCCCTACTGTAGGGCCAACTACCGCTCCTAAACCAAACAGGGCGGTTGCTGTACCAATTTGTTCGCGTGGCCAGGTTTCGAGCAATATAGCCTGTGCGGTTGAAATCAAACCGCCACCGGCTACACCTTGTATTATCCTGAACAATACCAGTTCGTTCATACTATGCGCGTTACCGCACAAAAACGATACTATCGTAAATACGATAATGGAAGTGAGGAAATAGTTTTTACGCCCAAAACGGCCGCCCAGCCAACCCGACATGGGCAATATGATTACGTTGGCAACCGCGTACCCGGTAACCACCCAGGCCACATCCTCGAGGGTTGCGCCAAGGTTCCCTTGTATGTGCGGTAAGGCCACGTTAACGATAGTGGTATCGATCAGCTCCAGTAACGAAGCTGTGATCACCGTAATGGTGATGATCCACTTTTTAAAGCCAGTTTCAGCCATAATATTATTCTTTAATTACAGATACATTTACGCTCATACCTGGGCGTAATTTTGCAAGATCCTCTTTGCTGCCTGTGATTTTGATTTTTACAGGCACACGTTGTACCACTTTCACGAAGTTACCGGTAGCATTATCCGGAGGTAACAGCGAGAATTTAGCACCTGTAGCAGGCGAGAAATTGTAAACTGAACCTTCCAGTTTCATATCAGGGTAAGCATCAACCTCAATTTCAACTTTTAAACCGTTTTTAATGTTGGTTAACTGGGTTTCTTTGTAGTTGGCTGTAATGTACAGGCTGTTATCATTTACAATTGAGAACAATGTTTGACCAGCCTGAACCAGCTGACCTAACTGTACGTTCTTTTTAGAAGCGATACCGCTTGCAGGCGATTTAACGGTAGTGTAGCTTAACTGAAGTTTAGCATAATCAATGTCAACCTGCTTTTGCGATACGCCGGTGTTGGTTACCTTTAACTGGCTACGGGTTGTGCCAATTTGTTCAACCGCTGCCTTGTATTGGTCTTGTGATGCTTTGTAGTTAGCTTTTGCAACATCTAAATCGGCTTTGGCCTGATCAAATTGTTGTTGGGTTACTGATCCGTCTTTTACAAGGTTGGCATAACGGTCGTAATCTTTTTGAGTTTTCTCCAAACGGGCGAGGTTTGATGCAACCTGTGCTTTCGCGCCTGCAGAACTTGCCTGGTTAGCGAAAATCTGTGATTGGTTTACGCCAATGCCGGCACTTGCACCAACTTGTGCGGCCTGAGCCTGTTCTAATTTTATTCTGTAATCGTGATCATCTATTTTAACCAATGGTGCACCTGCGTTTACGTGGGTGTTTTCTTCAAAATAGATCGAATCTACATATCCGCCAACGCGGGCAACCACAGGGCTGATGTCGCCGTCAATCTGGGCATCATCTGTATCAACGTGTTTGCTGAAGTAGATGTATTCTTTTATACCGAAAATTACGCCGCCAATAAGTACTATACCTAATATGATTGGGATAACTTTGCTTTTCTTTTTCGGTTGTTCCGGTGTTTCTTGTTCCTTTGCCATTTTATTTAAAGGTTTTGGGTATTATTATTTGTTAATTTTTCCTGTTGATTTTAATAAAGTATAGTAAGCCAAACCAGCATCGGCTTTAGCCAGTTCTAAGTTGATCTGTGCCTGGTAAAGCAAGGTTTCGGCATCGGCACGGTCTGTAGCAGATGCGATATTGCTTTTGTATTTCGATTCGAGGATCTTATTGTTTTCACCAGCCTGATCGATAGCGGTTTGTAAAAGTTTAACTTTTTCAAGCGCCTGGGTATAGTTTTGGTAGCTTTGGTTTACCTCGTCTTTAATCCTATCGGTAGTGATGTTTTTGTTAATCTCAACCTGTTGCTCTTCCAGTTTAGCTTCTTTTACCTTGTTTTTGTTAGTCCACATCGAACTGAAGTTCCACGACGCGGTTAAGCCTACCGATATTGGGGTAATAAAGTTACCGCTTTTAGGGATAGGGTTGGCGCTCACATCAACGTAGTAAGCGGCGGCCGATGCACCTACCGTAGGCAACTCGTTAGCTTTAATGCTTTTGGTATTGATTGCGGCAACACGACTGCGCAAAGCAAATTGTTTAAACTCGGGGCGGGCAGCCATGGCGGTATCAAGGTATGATGCCAATGGGGCAACCTGTCTGTCGGCTTCGGTGATCTGCTCGATGTTTAACTGGGTACCTTCCGGCAAACCTAACAATACGTTAAGGTTGTAATTGATGATACGGCGGTTGGTTTCCAAATCAACACCATTAACCTCGATGTTTGAGCGCTGCAACTGGAAACGAAGTACATCGTTTTTGGTTACCAAACCCTGATCAAAAAAGCGTTGGGCCTGTTTAATCTGCGCGTCAACCGTGCTTAAGTTTTGTGCTACTACTTTTTTGCTTTGCAATACCTTATAAAGGTTGTAGTACGAGTTGATGATATCATAAACTACCTCATCTTTATTATTATCCACATCTAAACGGGCAACCTGGGTAAGCAGATCGGTTGATTGGCGGGCGTATTTCAGTTTGTTACCGCCAAAAATGGTTTGGTTTAAGGTAAGGATACCAAGATAGGCATCAGCATGCGATGGCAGGTTAAAGCTCGATTCGCCAAGGGCCAGCCTGTTGGCAGGGATCTGGGCACGGTTGTAACCGTAGCTTACCTTACCGGTTGGCAGCGCTTCGTCTTTAGCCTGGTTGTATTGAGAGATAGCCTGTTCAACTTTCGAGTTGGAGAGTTTTAAGGTTTTGCTGTTTTCAAGGCCGAGTTTAATGGCCTCATCCAGCGTAATAGTCCTGTCTTGAGCGGCAGCTGCAAAAGGCAGGCTTAATACTATGAGGGCGATGCCGCCGCGTAAAACGGGCCGCAATACCTGCTTTAATAGTTTAAGGTGGTTGGTTTTGTTATTTGGAGTTGTCATGTTCGTTAACTAAATAAGCTTTTAATAGTCGTTTCATATATGTTTTTACACGGGGTTTGAGTTCTTCTTCCATAAATTTTTCCTCGCGGATATCATGGCCTATGATAATCGAAGATAGCTGCGGCATGTTAACTATATAATTTTTTGTGCCGAACATCGTGGCGATTACCAAAGGCACATCCACCTCGTGGTAAAACTGCCCGTTGGTAACACCTTCTTCAATGATCTTCTTTATTTCTATAACGTTTACCATCAATATCTCGATGATCTTATCGGTGAGGTCGCCGCGTTTATTCATAGATACCTCGCGGTTAATTAGCTTTTGAAAGCAGTTGTTGGCAATGATGCGCTCAACGTAGTTGTCAATACATTTCGATAGCTTATCCCATGGAGTCATACTTTCGTCATTACCGATGTTTTGGAGTAGAGTACGGAAAGAATTGATCTTACGTTCAAAAACTGCCAGAAAAAGCCCTTCTTTCGAGCCGAAATAGTAATTGAGCATAGCCATGTTTACACCGGCTTCGCCCGATATGGTACGGGTGGAGGCCCCGTCATAACCCAGATCCGCGAATACCTTTTCGGCTACGTCGAGGATATGGTCTTTTTTATCTATTTTATCTTTTTCCATTGTTTTAACGGCACAAAATTAATCAAACGATTGATTAAGTGTATCGGATTGAAGCAGAAAAAGTTAATCAGTTGATTAAGATTACCACCGAATGACAAATTTGTTTGAGCCCCGTTAGGACTTTGGTAAAATTTTAAAGTGTTTGTTGAAACATTTAATAATACAATCAACAAATGTTAACACATTCATTGAGGCGGTAATTCAATTGTTATATTGTTGATACAGGAAATGCGAAATATCTATCTTTCAATATATTTGTTGGCATGAAGCGGATCCACCTCATTGTATTACTTTTATCAACAGTAGTTTTTTCAAAAGCCCAAACCAACCCGCCAACAGATATTGGCAGCATTCAGCAAAATTTTAAAAAGCTTGACGTGCTGGGCAGTGTACTATATGTAGCCGCCCATCCCGATGATGAAAACACCCGTTTGCTGGCTTACCTGGCGCAGGAAAAACATTACCGCACAGGTTACCTGTCGCTTACCCGCGGCGATGGCGGCCAAAACCTGATAGGCAATGAGCAAAGCGAGCTTTTAGGTTTGATCCGTACACAAGAACTATTAGCCGCGCGCCGTATTGACGGCGCCGAGCAGTTTTTTACGCGCGCTAACGATTTCGGCTTCTCGAAAGGGCCGGAGGAGACGCTAAAGATCTGGGATAAAGAAAAAGTATTGGGCGATGTAGTATGGGTGATCCGCAAGTTCAGGCCCGATGTTATCATTTGCCGTTTCCCTACTACGGGCGAGGGCGGGCATGGTCACCACACCTCATCGGCTATATTGGCGCAGGAAGCATTCAGCGCTGCTGCCGATCCAAATCGTTACCCCGAGCAATTAAAATATGTAAAACCATGGCAGGCCAAACGCCTGTTGTGGAATACTTTTAACTTCGGCAACACCAACACAACCGCTGCCGACCAGTTTAAAATAAACGTTGGTATTTATAACCCGGTGCTTGGCAAAGCCTACGGCGAAATAGCAGCCGAAAGCCGTAGCAACCATAAATCGCAGGGCTTCGGTTCGGCTAAGCAACGCGGCGAATCGTTCGAGTTTTTTAAAACTATTTTAGGTGATGCGCCTCAAAACGATTTGATGGATGGGGTTAACACCACCTGGAAAAGGGTAAAAGATGGCGATGCCGTTGAAGCTACCTTGGGAGTTATCGCTAAAAGTTTCAATGCCGAAACTCCCGAAAAATCGGTACCGGCCTTAATCCAGTTGCTGGGCAAGGTGGAGAAAATATCAGATACTTACTGGCGCGAGCAAAAAGTTAAAGACCTGAGCAATTTTATAGCTGCGTGCAGTGGTTTATGGTTCGAGGCTTACGCAACCGAAGCTACCTATGCTTTGGGCGATAAAATCAATATCCGCGCGCAGGCTATTAACAGGTTTAGTAACAGGGTAAAGATCAATAGCATCACAAGTGAGGATAATACGATTACATTAGATAGCAAAGTGCTGCCCGAGAACGAACTGCAGTCTTTTGATTCAGGCATTACCGCTTCACGCTTAACACAACCTTACTGGCTGGCTCAGCCGCACCCGATAGGTATTTATACCCTGCCGGATAATACGCTTGCAGGCAACCCCGAAAACCCCGACCTGCCAAAAGTTACCTTCCAGTTTATTATTGAGGGTAAACCCATCAATATCGATCGGAGGCTGATATATAAATTTGTCGATCCTGTACGAGGGGAAGTTTATCAACCTATAGAAATTACGCCACCGGTAACTGCAAATATTGAGGGCAAGGATTATATTTTCAGTGCGCAGCAGCCGCAAACGGTGTTGGTTAACCTGAAAAGTTTTACCAAAGCAAGCGGCAGTATTAGCTTTAAAGCGGTAAGCGGATGGAAGATAAGTCCGGAAAAAATTGATTTTACCGGTAAAGATAAAAATGACGAATGGTCGGTAGCGTTTACCATTACGCCAACCGATGCGAAACCTAAAACCGCCGAACTGGAAGCTGTGGTAAATGCCAACGGTAAACCGTTTTCGCTAAGTCTGCGCCGTATCAGGTATGATCACGTACCTGCAATCACCCTATTCCCGCCCGCGCAAACCAAACTGGTGTACCTCGACCTGAAAACCACCGGCAAAAAAATAGGCTACATAGCCGGTGCCGGCGACCAGATGCCCGAAGCTCTGCGCCAGGTTGGCTATGATGTGCATATGCTAAGCGAAAACGAGGTAATGAACGGCGATCTATCGGGTTATGATGCCATTGTAACCGGCGTACGTGCCTACAACGTAAGCGAACGTCTTGCTTATGAACAGCCCAAATTACTTGAGTACGTAAAAAATGGCGGTAATCTGGTGGTTCAATACAATAACAACAATGGTATTGTTGTAAAACAAATAGGCCCGTATCCTTTCACTGTTGTGAACAGGAGGGTAACCGATGAAAATGCAGCGGTTACTATTTTGGATAAAGAAAACCCGGTACTCAACTATCCCAACAAAATAACCAGCGATGATTTTAGCGGCTGGATCCAGGAGCGGGGGCTATACTTTGTAACTAATATCGATCCGCAGTACAAAACCATTTTCCAGATGAATGATAAAGGTGAAGAGCCATTGAATGGATCGCTGATAGTTGGTGATTATGGTAAAGGGAGGTTTGTTTATACTTCGCTGGCATTTTTCAGGGAGCTGCCTGCTGGTGTGCCTGGGGCTTACAGGTTGTTTGTTAACTTGTTGAGCAGGCCGAAAAATTAACGTCATGAATATTCCATTATCACACAATCCTGATAGCCTAAACGCTGTGATTAAAATTTGTTCAATAGTTGTTTTAGTTACTTCTATTATAGCAGCAGGTGCATCTGTTTTTTTATTTTATTGGGGAAATCAAAAGGATACCCTAAATAAGTTTGCATCGGATCCAAGAACTTTAAATTCTACTTTTGTGAATCAAAAGGCACTTATCAATGAACTTAAGAAATACTCTGGAACAGAAATTCAAATTTTAAGCGTCGCCGGTGATTTAGAATCTGAGGAGTTCGGGAATCAATTTTTTAAACTACTTGAAGATGCTGGCTGGAAACCAAAAAGGGCAAGGTCAATGATTGGAGGAGTATCTCCAAGAGACATTACAATATTTAAGAGTAATAGGGTATTAATAAAAGAAGAGTTAGCATTAAAAACCATTCTAAAGTATTTGAATTATAATTTTAAGATTATTGACGAAAACAACAATCCATTTAATCAAAAAATTGACCCTAATTTAATCGTTTTAGATATAGGACTAAAGTATTAAGAGATTGGATTGGATATGGCTTTCGGTTTGGAATGGTGCGAGGGCCGCGTTAGGGATAGTAGTGGAAAGCCCGGAGCGTGGGTTGGACTGTGCGGATGGCAAGGCGAGGACTTGGAACGGATAGCCCGGCCGCAGGCAACGCCCATATTTTGAACCGTTGATTTCGCTGGTTTGTCTGAACCGGGATTTGGGGAGATTTATAGAATTAATTAGATTTTTTAATTTTATTAATTCCTTAAATCGATAATTCGAGTCCAGACAAAATCCTGCCCATCCCAAAAATCCTCCCAAATCCCGGTTCAGACAAAATTGTACATATGCATACCCGCTTCAAGCCCTCTAATTTAAACCATCACAACCCACTCAATCCTTTTACAAAACAAACTTTGGTAAAATTCAATTAATCACCTATTTTTGCTGCAATCATACACATAACATCATGGGACACCATAAAGAAGAAAAAGACAACTTAGATTATATATACTACCTGGTAGGCTTATTTACAGGCTTGTTTATAGGTTTTATTTTGAATGTAGGCTTCACCTGGATTATTGTAGGTGGTATTTTGGGTTTGTTAACCGCTGCTGCATTTATAGCCGTGTTAGTTCGTGGCCGTAATGAAGAGGCCTGATCCCGACCTACCTTCATTTATAAAAAATTGGAACCAGTTTTACGGCATTGTTGCCGCATGGCTGGTTTTTTTAGTTTTAGTATTCTGGCTCATTACCAAATTTTTTGAATGAGTTTAACCGACTGGATCGTACTCGCCTTTACTATTCTTTCTATCGTTGCCTACGGGATCTGGAAAAGCGGCAGCAATAAAAATATCGACCAGTTTTTGGTTGGCAGTCGTTCATTACCCTGGTACCACGTGGGCCTTTCGGTTATGGCCACCCAGGCCAGCGCCATAACTTTTCTTTCGGCTCCAGGCCAGGCCTATTCGGATGGGATGCGTTTTGTGCAGTTTTACTTCGGGTTGCCGTTGGCCATGATTGTGCTCTGCATCACCTTTGTGCCTATTTTTCATAAGCTTAAAGTTTATACGGCCTACGAATTTTTGGAACAGCGTTTTGATTTGAAAACGCGTGCGCTTACTTCGTTCCTGTTTTTGGTGCAAAGAGGATTATCAACCGGCATTACTATTTATGCACCGTCTATTATTTTATCAACCATATTAAATATCGATACCACTTACACTACCCTCTTTATCGGCGGTGTGGTGGTCATTTATACCGTTTATGGCGGTAGCAAGGCAGTATCGTACACACAACTGCTGCAAATGAGCATCATTTTTTTAGGAATGTTTTTAGCCGGGGCACTCGTGGTTTACCTGTTGCCTAATAATGTAAGTTTCGTCAATTCATTGAAAATGGCCGGTAAAATGGGGCGCATGAATGTGATTGACTGGAAGTTTGATCCGGATAATCGCTACACCATTTGGAGCGGGTTAATTGGCGGTTTCTTTTTGCAGCTCTCCTATTTCGGTACCGATCAAAGCCAGGTAGGTCGTTATTTAACCGGCAGTTCGGTAGGGCAAAGCCGGTTGGGGCTCATTATGAATGGCTTGATCAAAATCCCAATGCAGTTTTTGATTTTGCTGATAGGTGTGCTGGTATTCGCGTTTTACCAGTTTAACAGGCCGCCTATGTTTTTTAACCAGTACGAGGTTAAGCAGATCAAAAACAGCAGCTACGCCACGCAATACAATTACCTCGACCAGCAATACACCCAGGCCTTTGAAGAAAAAAAGATCAAAGCCAACGAACTGGTTAAAGCTATTGACAGTAAAAACCAGGACAGGATTAATCAAGCGCAGGATCAGTTAAAGGTGGCCGATATCCAGGCCCGCATTATCAGGCAAAACGCCATCGAACTGATGAAAAAGAATAATCCTAAGGCGGATGATAACGATACCAATTACGTATTTCTGAGTTTTGTGACCCAATATCTGCCTAAAGGATTGATCGGGTTATTGATAGCTATCATCTTTTTGGCCTCGATGGGATCAACAGCAAGTGCATTAAACTCGCTGGCTTCAACCAGTGTGGTGGATATTTATAAACGAATCATTAATCCGGGCGCTACCGATCAGAATTATTTGAATGCCTCGCGGCTGGCAACTGTATTTTGGGGTGTTGTTTGTATTGGGATGGCGCTTTACGCAAGCCGGATAGGAAACCTACTCGAGGCCGTGAACCAATTGGGATCCTACATTTACGGAACGATACTTGGAGTATTTATTGTAGCGTTCTATCTAAAAAAAATAAATGGAACCGCGGTTTTTATCGCGGCCATTATCACAGAGGCTATTGTTTGTATATTGGGTTATTTTGATGCGATAGCTTATTTGTGGCTGAATGCTGTAGGGGCGGTTCTGGTGATTTTAATTTCTATGCTGATTAACCGCTATACCGGCAATAATTTGCCAAAAACATCCGACGCGTTGGCCGGGTAAATTTCGATCCCATCATACAATTCTGTGAATTTTAAAAGATACGGATCGCCGCTGCCGAAAGTAATAATTTGTTCAAGTTGGGCTATTACCGTTTTTCGGTTGGTATATCCTTTATGAACATTAACACCAATGCAATCAACATCAAATCCTAATTCCTTCGGGATTGGGAATACTTCAATACGATCCAGATTTAGCGCAGAATACCGGTCGAAAAAATGATCCCAGTTTATTCCCTTTTCGCTTTTCGCTATCAGGTTAAGTAAGGCCATATTATTTTACTATATCTATTAAAACAGGGTTTTCCAACTGCAAATTGTTAATCAATACCGATAACCGATCATTAAACATATCGGCTTTGCCAACCGGAATTTGCTGGCCCCTGATATCAAACCGTAATTTGATTTTGGTATTTAAAGGTAAGTTTTGGCATGCCCAGGCTGTACGACCAATGGCGTAATGTATTACATTACCTGCTTTATCATCGGTTGTGATGTCGCAATTAAATATCATTACAGCTTCGTTGTTCTGCTCGCTATAGCCCTCTACGGTTATAGGCGGCCAGTCTAATTGGTAGGCTTTAATTGTTTCGGGCATTTACCTGGAGGTTAATTTTTAATGTAACGCTCAGTCTAAGTTATGAAATTTTACCTGCAAGCAGGAATGGGAATTTTAGTTAATTGTGTGACCTGATCGCTGACTCCCAATAAAAAATCCCGGCTTTTTTCAAACCGGGATTTGGTGCGTATTAAAAAAGTCTCCTTCCTGAGTGACTATTCTTTCGCATGATCAAGCGCTTCCTGGTTCAGGCGCTCGTATTCTTCATCTTTATCAGCTTTAGCTAAAGCTATGCCAGCTTCGGCAGCGGCAATGGCACCTGCTTTATCGCCCTTGCGCAATAACAGGCGCGATTCCCAAAGTTTGTACCATGGGCCTTTGGGCTCAATTTTTTCGGCCTCGTAAACCCAGCCCAGGGCTTTGTCTACATCTTTATTGTTTTCGTAATAGTATTGTATGGCGTTGAAATAGTATGGTTTGCGGTCGCCTTTCATCAGCTCATCTATATTGGCGGTAATTTTGGCATCATCGTCGGTTTCCATGTGGATATAGGCTGCCGTTTTATCCCATACTAAAACCAGATCAGTTGATTTGGTGGTTGAGTTAACAAAGGCCATAGTGAACGTTTCTCGTTTTTCGCTTACATGAATTGGTTTTATGGTAAAGCGAAGAAAATCCTGGTCTTGTTTATAACTGTATGCTCCCCATTGTTTTACAACTTTATTCAAAATGATGGTCCACTCGTTTTTATTGGGGATGCTGAATAACGAGTAAGTGCCAGCAGGTACGGCGTTACCCTCAATAATTACTTTTTCGGTAAAGGTAATGGTGGTTGCGGCGTTGGCACCGGTACGCCAAACTTCGCCGTAGGGAATGATGCCGCCGAATATTTTGCGGTCTTTTACATTTGGGCGGGAATAGGTGATGGTTACTTTTCCTAATCCGAAATCCTGGATAATGGTTTGGGTTGAGCTGGCCTCGGGTATCCGGGGTATTTGAGCATACAATTTAGTGCTGAAACAACAACAGGCAATAAGCATGCTGAACAGGAACACGTAGTTTTTTTTCATGATCTATAGTTTTCGAATCTAAGATACCAAATGTTTTAATGCTGATATTATTGTGTATGACGTAAAAATATTTTCTGGGTTTAGTAGGCTGAGTATAAATTGATAAAAATAGAAATGCAGATGGAGTTCCGGCCGATAAGTGTTCGGAGTAAATAAAAGCAGGGGGAAGTGCGATTCCCTCCCATGGGAGGGTGTAGGGAGGGGTTTCTTCACCAGGCATGTATATTAACGAGGCGTACAAACCCCTCCCTGCCACTACGCAATCCAACGCACCCCTCCCCAAGGGAGGGAATAGAAAAACTTTCCGGGCACTTATATCTCCTATAACAAGCCACTCATCGCCACAACCCCAAAATTACCAGCGCTTTATTACCTTTGCACCCATGATCAATGTTATACTAAAAAAAGGCAAGGAAAAAGCCGTGCTGCAAAGGCATCCCTGGGTATTTTCGGGCGCGATAGAAAAAGTGAAGGGGAAACCCGCCAACGGTGATGTAGTGCAATTGCTTAACGCGCAGGGCGAATTTATGGCCTACGGTTTTTATAACGATCAATCGCGCGTTACGTTGCGCCTGTTGGAGTGGAATAAAGATGTACAGGTTAACGAAACCTGGTTCAGGGAAAAAGTTGCCGTGGCTGTTAAAAGTCGCGCTAATATATTAGCCAATGGTACTAACACCTGCCGCCTGATCTTCAGCGAATCGGATTATTTGCCCGGACTCATCGTAGATAAATACGCCGGTCACTTAGCTGTACAGGTGCTTACTTCCGGCATTCAGAATGTGATGCCTGTAATTATTGATGAACTAAAAAAGCTGCTTAGCCCCGAGAGCATCTCTGATAAAAGCGATAGCGCTTCCCGCGCCCATGAAGGTTTGGCCGAGGCAGAAAATAAAGTGTTGGCCGGCAGCCCGCCACCCGAATTGGTTGAAGTACTGGAAAACAATGTAGTTTATGGCATCAACATCACCGAAGGCCAAAAATCAGGATTTTATTGCGATCAGCGCGATAACCGCCATGTGCTGGCTTTACATACTAAGGATAAAAAGGTGCTTGATTGCTTTTGTTACACCGGCGGCTTTACGCTGAATAGCCTGAAAGAAGGCGCGGCATCAGTAACCAGTGTAGATAGTTCGGCATTGGCTATTGAAACTTTGGGCGAAAACATCAGGCTGAATAAACTTGATGCTTCGAAACATACGGCCATAAAATCGGATGTGAACACCCAGCTCCGCAAATTCAGGGATGAAGGCGAAAAGTTTGATGTAATTGTGCTCGACCCTCCAAAATACGCGCCATCGCGTTCGGCTTTAACCCGCGCATCGAGGGCCTATAAAGATTTGAACCGATTAGGAATGTTGTTGCTTAACGAAGGAGGACTATTGGCAACTTATTCCTGCTCGGGAGCGATGGATATGGAAACCTTTAAACAGGTAATTGCCTGGGCGGCGCTGGATGCCGGTAAACAGGTGCAGTTTATATACCAGTTTCATCAGCCGGAAGATCACCCGGTGCGGGCTTCGTTTCCGGAAGGGGAGTATTTGAAAGGATTGCTTTGCAGGGTGTATTAACCCCCTAACCCCCTGAAGGGGGAACAAAAATTAAAGGCGTGTTTGCGGAAGCAAACACGCCTTTATTATTAAGAATCTGCCGCGGGTTTAGCGTAGCGTAACCCGTGGTGTAAAACAGTTGGGGGCTGAGCCCCCAGCGCAATTCAAAAGGGACTTAAGTTTTAAACTTAAGCCATGCCCAGCCACGGGTTACGCTGCGCCAAACCCACAACACATTGTTGTTTCACTTAAAAAAGCGCTTAATTTTTGCCCGGTTAATAAATTTTTAGCCGAATTAACCCCTTTTTTAACCCCCGTTTTAATACCTCCCCCTTTATCATTGCTGCGCCAATTGAAAAACAGGTGCGGCTTATCTGGCTTAACCATCCCTTTAACCGGTATACTTTTTTTCACACGGCAACGAGTTATAAACCCATTAACCAAATTATTTATGAAGGAAATTTTTACCAATTATGGTGGGTGCCATCGCATCCATTATCGGGTTAAATTTACGGGGATGCTACAGCGCTTTATTGCTGTGCTCCTGTTTTTAGCCTTATGCACTTCGGCCTTTGCGCAAAGCAAAATAACCGGTGTGGTGAACGACGAAAAAGGGCAGCCCCTGCCCGGTGTTAGCGTTAAGCTTAAAGGCACTCCAAACGGAACTACCACCAATATCGACGGCCAGTTCAGCATTAATGCCGAAGCCAGCCAAATTTTAGTGTTTAGTTTTTTAGGATACGTACAGCAGGAAGTTGTTGTAGGCACGCAAAAAAGTATCATGGTTAAATTAATGCCCAACGCAACCAATATTAACGAGGTTGTAGTGGTTGGTTACGGTACACAGAAAAAAGCATCGGTAACAGGTTCGGTAGCTTCGGTTACCAACTCCGAGATTGTGACCACCAAAAACGAAAACGCGTTGAATATGCTGGCCGGTAAAATTGCCGGTGTGCGCATCACCCAAAATACTTCAGAGCCGGGCTCGTTCAGCAACTCGTTTGATATTCGTGGTTTTGGTAACCCGCTTGTAATTATTGATGGCGTGCCGCGTGATAATATTTCGAGGCTCGATCCTAACGATATTGAAAGTGTTTCGGTATTGAAAGATGCATCGGCGGCGGTATACGGGATCCGTGCGGCTAACGGCGTGGTATTGGTTACTACCAAAAAAGGTAAAAAAGGATCGATGGACCTTAACTATTCCGGCTCGTACGGCTGGCAGGTGCCGGCCTATATGCCGAAGCCGGTTGGTGCTATCGATTATATGACCCTGGTTAACGAACAGCTTTTACACAACGTTAACGGCGGCCACGCAAAATATACCGATGCCGATTTCGACGCTTTCAGAAACGGTACCCGTACCAGTACCGATTGGTATTCGCAGGTATTTGCCAACAGTTCACCTCAACAACAGCATAACCTTAACGCATCGGGAGGTAATGAAACTACCAACTATTTCCTGAGCCTGGGTACTACAGATCAAAACGGTTTTTTTAAAAGCGGCGATCTGAACTACAAAAAATACAACGTACGATCGAACGTAAGCAGTAAAGTAACCAAAAATCTTACAATCGATCTTAACCTTGCTGCAACCCTCGAGCAAACCAACCAGCTTTACAACGATGCCTGGTGGATTATCCGCTCGTTCTGGCGCCAGGTACCTACCCAAACGGTGTATGCCAATAACAATCCCGCTTATTTAAATAATGGCGAGGTGGATGGCTCAAATCCGGTAGCTTTATCAAATGCCGATATCAGCGGATATAAAAAAATCGCCAATAAGTGGTTCCAGTCATCAATGGCTGCAACTTATACCGTGCCGTTTGTGCCGGGCTTAAGTTTAAAAGGTTTGTATAACTATGACTACTACATGTCGAGCAATAAGCTTTACCAACGCTCATACAACCAGTATACTTATGATGCAAACAGCAAAAGCTATGCTACCATAGCCAACCAAACTCCGGGTTCATTAACCAGGCAGTTTTATGAAAAGCCTACCAGCTTAATGCAGTTATCGGCAAACTATAATAAAACATTAAAAGGAGGCCATAACATTGCCGGTTTGTTTTTGTATGAGGAGCGTTCGCAATCGGGCGATAACTTCAATGCCATGCGCGAACTGTCGTTACCTGTTGATCAGCTTGGCGCAGGTAATTCGGCCAATCAAAAAGCATCTATCGATGGCGGCTGGCCTTATGAGTTTGTTTCAAAATCATACGTAGGCAGGGTAAACTATGATTACAACGGCAAGTACCTGGCCGAGTTCAGTTTCAGGAATGATGCCAACTCAAAAAACTCACCATTGAAAAGGTGGGGTTTCTTCCCCGGCGCTTCATTGGGCTGGAGGGTTTCGCAGGAGAAATTCTGGAAAAACACCTCAGCATTATCATTTGTTGATGATTTGAAGATCAGGTTATCTTATGCCAAGCTGGGTGATGATTCAAACCTTGATTCATTTAACTACCTGGCCGGTTATAACTACCCCGCCGGTGGCGATAACAACAGGCTCCCGCCAGGCTCGGTGTTTGATGGTACGTTTGTTAATGCTGCCCAAAGCCGTGGTATTGCCAACCCATACATTTTCTGGCTGGTGGCAAAAACCTATAATGCCGGTATCGATTTACAGGCCTGGAACGGTTTACTGGGCGTAACGGTAGATGTTTTCAGGCGCGACCGCAGCGGCCTGCTTGATAAAAGGCTTGAAGCATTACCGGGCGTTGTAGGTGCCGAGTTACCGCAGGAAAACCTGAACAGCGATCAAACCAACGGTTTTGATATCGAACTTAACCACCGCAACCATATAGGCAACGTGGGTTATGTAGTAAAAGGTACTTTTGGTTATACCCGTAGCAAATGGATCAGCAAAATACACGCGGATTATGGTAACTCGCAGCTTAACTGGCATAACAATAATGATAACCGATATAACAATATTTTCTGGGGATATGGTGCCAACGGCCAGTTCCAAAACTATCAGCAAATCCTGAATAGCCCGCAATTTGTATCGCGCAACGCCGTGGTTGGTGATTATATTTTACAGGATTGGAACGGCGATGGTGTAATTAACGATCAGGATGTGCACCCGATAGCTCAAAACGTAAGTAACAACAACTACAGCACCCCGGCCACAACCTTTGGTTTAACCCTGGGTATAAACTACAAAGGCTTTGATTTTAACGCGGTGTTACAAGGCGCGGCAGGTATCAACGTATCCTACATCGAGCAGTTAAACATCCCGTTATGGGGTGGCGGCAGCGCGCTATCTATGTTTATGGACAGGTACCACCCAACCGATCCTAAAGCTGATCCTTATGATCCAAACACAGTATGGACTCCCGGGACCTTTGCCCTTACCGGCACAACAGCCAATACCAACTCACTGTCAAACATCCACAGCGCGGCTTACGTGAGGTTAAAATCGGCCGAGATTGGTTATACGCTTCCGGCAGGCGCCACCAAAGTTTTGGGTATTAAGGGTGCCAGGATTTTTGCCAACGGCTACAATATCCTTACCGTTACGGGTTTAAAATACCTCGATCCGGAGCACCCATCGGCCAATTACGGTTATTTATATCCGCTGGATAAAATATTCTCACTTGGCTTAAATGTTAAATTTTAATAAGGATATCAAATCATGAAAAAATACGCATATATAATATTTGCCTTTTTAATTTGCTGGACTACAGCATGTAAAAAGCTCGACACCCTGCCGCCAAGTATCATCAGCGATCAGGACGTGTTTTCAAGTTCGGCCGGTGTAACAGCTTATATGGCCCGCATGTACGCCGAACTGCCGATAGAAGATTTCAGGTACTCGCCCGAGCGCGGCTTAAATATGTTCTGGATCATCAGCCCAACAAGTGCTACCACAGGCGAGGCTTTAAGCCGCGACCAAAATGGCTCGATGCAGGAAAACACCGGCTTATCAACCTGGAGCGATTGCTACCGCACTATTCGCGATGCCAATTACTTTTCAGAAAACATAGCCAAATACACCGGCAACTTTACCACCGAGCAGGTTAACCAATGGTTGGGCGAAGCCCGCTTTATCCGTGCGGCAACTTATTTTGCGTTGGTTAAACGCTATGGCGGTGTGCCATTGGTTGATAAAGTGCTCAATTATCCTGCACAAAGCGTTGAGGAGTTGAAAATTCCACGTTCGTCTGAAGAAAAGATCTATGATTTTATCGGTACCGACCTGGATTATGCTTATGCCAATCTGCCCGAAAAAAGCCAGGCTGGTCGCGCTAACAAATATGTAGCGGCAGGTTTTAAATCGAGGGCAATGTTGTTTGCAGGTTCGGTGGCCAAATATAACCAGATTTCGTTGGTTGATGGTGGTGGCAACAGGCTTTGCGGCATCCCGGCAACAAAAGCGGTTAGCTATTTTAAAGCGGCTTATGATGCCGCGGTGCTGCTTGAAGGCAAGTATGATCTGTATAAAAAAGCGTGGTCGGCAACAGATAAGGAAGCCCAGTATCAAAACTATGTTAACCTGTTTTTTGATGCCACCAGCGGCGAAAACATATTTGTACGTCAATACCATTACCCCGAATCGGTACATGGTTATGATGCCTACAACGTGCCGCGCCAGTTAATGGGCGCCAATGGTTACTCATCAGAAGTTAACCCTACTTTAAACTATGTGGAGCTATTTGATGGGATCCCTAAAAATGCCGATGGCACCATCAAAACCACAACAGGCGGCAAATATGATCTGTATACCAACACGATGGACCTGTTTGCCAATGCCGAGCCAAGGCTAAGGGCCACCGTGGTTTTACCCGGCGATTTACTGAAAGGCGTAAGCATTGAAATAAGGAGGGGCATTTATACCGGCCCGACAGCGGGAGGGATCAGTCCGTTATTACCTGCCGGTTCAACAGCGCATTACCCAACAACCAATATGGTCGAGTCGGCCAACGCGTCGCAAACACCTTATACACTGCCAAATGGTACAACCATGAATCCTGCAGGATTAAGCGGTTATTTTACCGGTGATGGTACCTGCTCGGTTTCGGGTTTCTCTATCCGTAAATACATTGTGCCCGATAAACCAACCTCGTTGGTGTTGGAAAACCGCTCAGATCAAACCTGGATCGAACTACGCTATGCCGAGGTACTGCTTAACCGTGCAGAAGCGGCAGCCGAGCTGAATGCACTTGGCCAGGGCGATAAAAACTATTTACAGGATGCCTTTACCCAAATCAATGCCATTCGCGAACGTGCCGGCGCAACTTTATTAACCGGTATTGCCGGTTTAACAATTGATGTGGTACGTAAAGAGCGTAAAAAAGAGCTTGGTTTTGAAAACAAACAATACTGGGATATGCGCCGCTGGCGTGTTGCCGATAAAGAGCAAAACAGTACTGTTTACCGTACGCTGATGCCGTTTTATTCGGCGGGCGACAGCAAATACTTTTTTGATGCCCGTTTAGATGAGCGTAACTCCCGCTATACGTTTGATACACGCTGGTACTACGAGCAGATATCGCAAAATGAAATTCAGAAAAGCCAGAACCTTGTTCAAAATCCGGGTTATTAATTTATTGAGAGATGAAAAAACTATTTTATAGCATAGCATTAAGCATATTGGTTGCCGCGGGCAGCTCTTGCAAAAAAACAGATAACTACGCCGCGCCCGATGTTACCTTAAAAGGTACCGTAACTGATGCCGGTACAGGTAAAAGCCTGCAAACCGAACAAGGCTCGGGCACGCGGATCAAGCTGTTGGAGATAAGCTGGAGCGCAAATCCAACGCCTTTTTACATATCTTCATACCAGGATGGTACCTATCAAAATACCAAACTGTTTGCAGGTAAAAATGTGATCTCGGCCGAGGGCGCCTTTGTACCATTGGTACAGGTTGATGGCAGCGGCAAAACCATTGTTGATAAAAGCCAGACCGTTGATGTTAAAGATGTAACCACCGTAAACTTTTCGGTTGAGCCATTTTTAAGGATAGAATGGATTGGCGATCCGGTTTTAAATGCCGATGGTACCATCATCACCAAATTTAAAGTTACCCGAGGCACTGCCGACCCTAATTTTCAGCAAAACGTAAGTGATGTGGCTGTATTTGTTAACTCGAACAATTATGTAGGTAACAATAACTACGATAACCGCTACACACCTAAATTAAGCGGCGACGCGGCTAATGCTACCGTAGGTGCAACCACTACATTAACAACGCTTGGCGGTGCATTACCAGGTAAAAGGAGTTACTTTATTCGCGTAGGCGCAAAAATGCAATACGGTTTAAATTATTATAATTATACCGACGTTAAAGAGGTTAAAATACCATAACCAAATGAATACCTGTGTGTGGGAGCGGGTTGCCTGCTCAGCCCCTCCTTGCACGGTATCAATACAAATATTAATGATGAAAAACACTTTACTTTTTTGTTGTAGCCTTGCTTTGGCATCGGGCGTTTACGCGCAGCAGAAGCCTGGATCGCTTAAAGAAAAAACCGCTTTCCAAACCAGCAGCCCCTGGCGGCCCGAGATTGATGTACGATCAGACATTGCCATTGTTTATGGTACCAATGATCATCCGGGCATGAGCTTTGAGCAGCGCGTAAAAACCTGGCGCGACCGTGGGTATGATGTAAATTTCATGACTGGCATTGCCTGGGGCGATTACAAGGATTACTTTCTGGGTAAATGGGATGGTAAAAACCACCTCGGTGTAGGGCAGGTAACACAAAAAGGGGATACGATATTTCACGGCAAGGATATGCCTTATGTGGTGCCTGATGATTCGTTTATCGAGTACATGAAAACCGCTGTGGTAAAAAGAGTGATCGACGTTGGCATCACCAACATATTTTTAGAAGAGCCTGAGTTTTGGGCTCGTGCCGGATACAGCGCTGGCTTTAAGGATCAATGGCAAAAATATTACGGCTTCCCATGGAAACCGCAGGATGCCTCGGCAGAGAATACCTATCTATCCAACAAATTGAAATACAACCTGTACTACGAAACTATTAAACAGATATCAAACTATGCCAAAGAGTACGGCAAAAGCAAGGGCATGAAAATTAAGGTTTTCATTGCCACGCACTCGCTGGTAAATTATTCTTCGTGGCAAATTGTTAGTCCGGAGGCAAGTTTGGCTTCGTTACCGGGCATTGATGGTTACATAGCCCAGGTATGGACAGGCACCTCGCGCGAGCCTACATATTTTAATGGCGATAGAAAAGAGCGCGTATTTGAAAACGCTTTCCTTGAATACGGCTCGGTAGTATCGATGACAGCCCCAACCGGCCGCAAAGTATTTTTCCTCACCGACCCGATTGAAGACCGCGTGCACGACTGGAGTGATTACAAACGCAACTACCAGGCCACCTTCACCGCCAAATTATTATACCCCATGGTTGCCGATTACGAGGTAATGCCATGGCCAGAGCGTATTTACACCCACCCGTACCCGGTATTGGGCACTAACGAAAAAACGCTGATCCCGCAGTTTTATTCAACCCAGATGCAGGTGATGGTAAACGCGCTGAATGATATGCCCGCATCGCCCAATAAGGTGTCCGGAGTAAACAGCATCGGTGTGTTGATGAGCAACTCGCTGATGTTCCAGCGTTTCCCTACGCATAATGGCTTTGAAGATCCGCAGTTTTCTAATTTTTATGGCCAAACCCTGCCATTGGTAAAACGCGGTGTACCGGTACAAACGGTGCATATGGAAAACCTGGGTTATGCTGCATCATTAAAAAATATCAAAGTATTGGTGATGAGCTACTCGAACATGAAACCGGTATCGGCCGAGGTTCATGAGCATCTGGCGCAATGGGTTAAAAACGGTGGTGTGCTGATTTACGCAGGCCGCGATGATGACCCGTACCAATCGGTAATGGAGTGGTGGGATACCAAAGGCAACAGCTTTAAAGCCCCTTCCGAGCATCTGTTTAAACTGTTAGGCGTAAATCCAACCGGCGGCGACCAGCATTTTACCGTTGGCAAAGGCGCTGTATATGTGTTGAGGCAAAACCCTAAAGAGTATGTAATGCAGGTTAACAATGATAATAACTTCATTAAAGCTGTAAAACAGGCTTACGAAAAAGATGCTAAAGGCGGTGTACTAACCTTTAAAAACAGCATGTACCTGGAACGCGGCCCTTATGATGTAGTAGCCGTGATGGATGAAAATGCCGATAGTAAGCCGTACACCGTAAAAGGCCCGGTTATCGATCTGTTCGATCCGCAATTGCCGGTATTAGCCGAGAAAACCATTAATCCCGGCGAGCAGGCTTTATTGTACGTGGTAAATCGTGTAGCTAATAAAAAACAACCCAAAGTGTTGGCAACCGCGGCAAGGGTGTACGATGAAAAGGTTACAGCATCCAGCTACACTTTTGTAACCAAAAGCCCGATTAAAACATTGAACAGTACCCGGATACTGTTGCCGGCAAAGCCAAAAGCAACAGTTGTTACCAATAATAACGGACAAGCCATAAGCGATGTGAAAAGCAGCTGGGATGCAGCATCGCACACATTATACCTCGGTTTTGCCAACAGTCCCGATGGTGTTAAGGTGAATATAAAATGGTAAAGATTCTTTTTTGAGAGAAAGTTGGTTTATGCTTCCGTACGCGAAATTTCGTGTGCGGAAGTTTTTTTGATTAACAGGATGTATATGACCTCAAAAAAATTGTCCTTGTGTTGAATATGGTAAAAAACGAATAAAGATTCCCTCCCTCGGGAGGGGTGTGGTGGGCATGTGAAATGGCAGGGAGGGGTTTGTACGCCAAGCCGGGCGGATATAATTGGCTTGGCGTACAAACCCCTCCCTACACCCTCCCAAGGGAAGGAATCGCACGAGGCCACTGCTTTTTGATTTCTTTTAGAACCATATTTAATTGATTATGCAAAATAACACTCCAAATAATAAATGAAAAAGTTACTCCTCCTGGCATTTGCCTTTTTACCGGCAGCGCTATCGGCACAGGAAAAGCCGGCTACGCTTGTTGATTACATTAACCCGCTGATGGGTACACAATCTAAACCGTCCTTATCAAACGGTAATACCTATCCCGCGGTGGCCTTGCCATGGGGCATGAACTTCTGGACTGCACAAACCGGTAAAATGGGCGACGGCTGGCAGTACACTTACGATGCCGATAAAATCTTAGGCTTCAAACAAACCCACCAGCCATCGCCTTGGATGAATGATTACGGCATGTTCTCTATCTTCCCCGAAACCGGAACCTTAAAGCTGAACGAGAAAGATCGTGCCAGCTGGTTCTCGCACAAAGCCGAAGTATCTAAACCATACTACTACAGCGTGTACCTGGCCGATTATGATGTAACTACCGAAATTACGCCAACCGAACGCGCGGCAAGTTTCCAGTTCACTTTCCCTAAAAGCGATAGTTCGCACCTGGTAATCGATGCTTTTGATAAAGGATCGTACGTGAAAATTATTCCGGGCGAGCAAAAAATTGTTGGCTACAGCACTAAAAACAGCGGCGCTGTACCGGCCAATTTTAAAAACTACTTTGTTATTTATGTAGATAAACCATTCGCGCTGGCCTCGGCATGGCACGATTGGAAAAAAGATGCCGGCGCGCTGGAGTATACCGGTGATCATGCAGGCGCGGTTATCACTTTAAAAACCGCCAAAGGTGAAAAAGTGCACGTTAAAGTAGCTTCATCATTTATCAGCATTGAACAGGCCGAGCTTAACCTGAAACGCGAATTGGCTAACGATGATTTTGCAACAACCTGCCAAAAAGCAAAAGATACCTGGAACAAAACCCTTAACCACCTCAATATTGAAGGTGGCACGCTCGATCAAACCCGCACTTTTTATAGCAGCCTTTACCGCATGCTTTTCTTCCCCAATAAAATGTATGAGGTTGATGCCAGCGGGCAAAATGTGCACTATAGCCCATTCAATGGCAAAGTTGCGCCGGGTTACCTGTTTGCCGGTACCGGTTTCTGGGATACTTTCCGCGCGCTATACCCTTTCCTGAATCTGGTTTACCCATCAATAGCTAAAGAAATGCAGGAAGGTTTGGTGAATGATTACAAAGAAGGCGGTTGGTTACCGGAGTGGTCGAGCCCTGGTTATGCTGATTGTATGATAGGTAATAACTCGGCATCTATAGTATCCGAAGCCTATTTGAAAGGTTTGCGTGGGTATGATATCGAAAGCCTGTACGAAGCCCTTAAACATGGTGCTAATAATGAGGGGCCTAATGCTACCGGCCGCCGCGGTGTGCAGTATTACAATACATTGGGTTATGTGCCTTATGATGTAAAGATTAACGAAAATGCCGCCCGTACCCTTGAGTATGCTTATGACGATTATGCCATTTACCAGTTAGGTAAGGCATTGGGTAAACCTAAAAAAGAGATAGAGGTTTATAAAAAACGCAGCCAGAACTACCGCAACCTGTTCGATCCGCAAACCAAACTGATGCGGGGTAAAAACAAGGATGGTAAGTTTGAAACACCATTCAATCCATTTAAATGGGGTGATGCCTTTACCGAGGGCAATAGCTGGCACTATAGCTGGAGTGTTTTCCATGATATCCAAGGTTTGATTAACCTGATGGGCGGCAAGCAGCAGTTTGTAACCAAATTGGATTCGGTATTTGAAATGCCACCGGTATTTGATGATAGCTATTACGGCGGTGTGATCCACGAAATCCGCGAAATGCAGATTGCAGGTATGGGCCAATACGCGCATGGTAACCAGCCTATTCAGCACATGATTTATTTATACAATCACGCCGGGCAGCCATGGAAAACCCAATATTGGGTGCGTGAAGCGATGAACCGTTTGTACAGGGCCACGCCTGATGGTTATTGCGGTGATGAAGACAACGGCCAAACTTCGGCCTGGTATATCTTCTCATCATTGGGCTTTTACCCGGTTACCCCGGCCAGTGATCAGTATGTGTTAGGTGCACCCTTATTCAAAAAAGTAACTGTTAATCTCGAGAATGGTAAAATCATCACCATCAACGCCCCTAAAAACAGCTATGAAAACCGTTATGTAAATACACTAACCGTTGATGGCAAACCATACACCAACAACTGGTTAAGCCACAAAGGTTTATTAAATGGAGCCGTGCTTGATTTTGATATGCAGGCTACGCCTAATAAAGATCGCGGCACTAAAGATGCTGATGTGCCTTATTCAATGAGTAACGAGAAGTAAGCCAATCTAACCCGCACTGAAGAGGAGGGCCTTTTGTAAACGCATCACATGCGTCTCCCGCCATGCAAATCAAGTACGGCGGGAGGCACTCGTGATGCGTTTTGCCTTTTGTAGAAGGTTTACTCCGTTATTTCAAATTATTCCGCATTCTTCCTTAACGCCGCCCAAACATAAAACGGAATGCCGGCCATCAGCAATAAAAAGCCGTAATAAACGGCTTCCTGCCCTGCGCCGGCAATAGCCCAAAGGGCATAGCCAAAGGCAAATATAGCCAGTGCAACGGCACCGGCCCAGCCGCCCGCGTTAGGATTATTACGCACCCTGATAACAAGGTATGCCGCCGCCGAAAGCAGGTAGGGGATGAGTACGCTCAGTAAGGAAAGCAACAGCAGAAATTTAAATTGCGCTACCAGGCCTTTGGTGTAGTTCATGGTCATGAACAGCGATACCATAACACTGCTGATGATGATACCCATGTAAGGCACGCCCTTTTTATTGGTGCGGCTAAAAATTGGCGGGAAAAGCTTGTCTTTTGAAATGGCATAAGGTACTTGTCCCTGCAGCAGCGTCCAGCCGTTTAACGAGCCAAAAGCGGCTATCGCGATACCCGCGCTAACCCAGTAACGGGCACTGTTGCCATAAATAGCAACGGCCGCATCGGCATAAGGGGTAACTGATTTTTGCAATTGCGCTGCCGGGATAATGCCGATAACGCTTACACTTCCCAATACATAAATAAAGGTGGTAATCAATAAACCAAGCATAGTGGCCCTCGCCACCGTTTTTTCGGGGTTGGCTACGCTGCCCGATGGTACTGTTGCGCTTTCAATGCCGATAAAAGCAAACATGGTCATGGTGGCGGTAGCCTGTAGTGCGCTGATGACACTGCCGCCGCTGCTGTTAAAAGGTGTAAAATTTGCAGCTTTGATAAAAAACAGACCGCCCACAGCAACCAGTAACAGCGGTAATACCTTTAAAATAGTGGTAATCAGTTGCAGTTTTCCGCCTGTAACAACGCCCTGCATATTGATATAGGCTAACAGCCATATGGAACACAATCCCGTACCAACGGCAATGACGCTGCTGCTTGCCAATATTGGAAAAAATGTGCTCAGCGCACTCACAAACGATATGGTAATGGCCGCGTTGGCACAGGCCACGGCAAGATAATACCCCCAGGCCACCAAAAAACCAATAAAATCGCCAAGGCCGTGGCGGGTATAGGCGTAAGGGCCGCCGGTAGCATGAGGCAGCAGCTTACTCAGGTTACTGAAAACCTTAGCCAGGAAAAACGAACCAATTGCCGAAAATACCCAGCCCAGCAAACCAATGCTCCCAAAATTGGCCATAGCGGCAGGCATCAGGAAAATACCGGCACCTATCATGTTGCCAATTACCAGCGAGGTGCTGGTCCAGAGGCCTAATTTGTTTTGTAGGGGCATGGTGATGTTACAGGTTTTCGAGTGTAGTGATCCAGTTGTTGAAGCGGGGGCTTTTGGCTCTTATTTTTTCTAAGCCGATGCTTTCGGCTAAGCCCGCCCCGTAAATAATTTTATCGTATCCATCAATTAGCCTAATTAACCTCCGAGATGGTGTGTTTTCAGGAGTGTCATTAATCAATTCAGGATTAGGATACTGTTGAATGATTTGTTCGAGTTCCGTTTTCTTAAAATCGTCTTCTCTAAGGTTGTCTTCAAATATTTTAATATCGTTAAATAACAATGCCTCGAATTCATGTAGTTGAATATAAGGAATGAATCTGTGGTTTAAGGATGGGGCGATAGCTAAGTGCATGGCAGTTTCGAGCAAATTCATTCTTTTGCCCTTATCCATTTCTTTTTTTGAAGCAGCCCATTCCGGAAAAGCAAACCTGTCTTGAATTCCGTAGTAATCAATAAAAGTCGTAACGATGACCGACTTTTCCTCTATTAAATGATTCTCTATTTGTTTTTTCAGAGCAGACCACGATACAATTCCGCCTCCTGATTTTTTTATTGTTGGATAATCTATGTGAATTGCATTGAAATGTGGCTGCAATACCTGTCTACAAAATTCCTGCTCGGTTTGTCCTTCGCAAATTATTATAATCCTCTTCATAATTGCTTACGGCTGCCCTCCCGTAATAATATTTTGTTGCCATAAATCACCTATCGAATAGTCATCGAGCCAAACTGATAGTTGGTCTCTTTGCAACCGTTTAAATTCGGTTTGCCCATTAATTTGGTCGACTGTAATGATATCTTCCGGTTCAAAATAATTAAGAAGTTCTGCTGATTGAGTGGCAACAATCACTTGTGTACCCCTCGATGCTGCACTTTTTATCATGCCGGCCAACTTTGTAATAGCAAACGGGTGCAATCCCAGTTCAGGTTCATCGATAATTATACTTTTTCGTAATCTTGGTTGCAAGAATAAAGCAGATAGTGCAATAAATCTAATAGTGCCGTCAGAAAGATCTGAGGCCCCATAAATAGTTGAACTGTATTTATCCTGCCACTGCAACCGAATATGGCCTTCTTCATTAGCTTGTAAAAAGAAATCGGAAAAGTAGGGAGCGACGCTTTGAATGGTTTTTATGATGCGATTATATACAATTTGCTCATTTTGCTTTATGTGATTTAAGAATGACGCAAGATTTCTTCCATCTTCATAAAAGAGGTAAGAGCCATTTTGTACATTGCTCATTTGAGTGAACGGCGAGTTTTTACCGGTATCATGAAAATGATATTTTTTCAGGCCATCTAAATGTTCTCTTATATATTTTGCAATATCCGTTGATGTTGTTTTAACAGAAGATTCCGGCTTGAAATTTGTGATATCTTTTGCAATATTTCGAAACCACAATTGCTCTTTTGTAAAGATAAATCCGTCATTTTCACTTTCTACGGTAAATGAATAGGTATTTATTCCTTTTTCGAAAGAAATAGATGCACTTATTTGGGGAGTCACCCTGCTGCCTTGATATAGAAACTTTTCTGCGCCACCGCTTCGACCTGTATATTCTGTAAGGTTTTGTGTGCCAACTCTATTTAAAAAATCAAAAAATGAAATAAAGTTACTCTTACCCGAGCCGTTAGCGCCAATCAAAATATTAATCGGTTTTAACTCCACTTTGGCCTCCCTGATGGATTTGTACCCTTTTATTTCAATATAGTCCATAAATACAAAGCTATCATTAAAATATTAATCGATATCAATTTACAAAAAGCTATCTGTTGTACAAAAACGATTTCGGGCTATTGGGTTCGGGAAGATTCTCAATCCCCTACATCCCCACTACTTCCCGCGTTTATAACCATCATCTCTTCAAAAAATAAAATCTTAACTAAACATTTGCCATCAAAATCGCTTTTATAGCAGGACTTGCTTTTTAAGCAACCGTCCCGTTTAAGCATAATCTGTCTGCCTGTAATGAAAAATAAAACAACCGTGATCGGTATTTTACTGATGCTGTGCGCGCTTTCTGTTATCAGTTTTAAAAACATCGGCATAAAAATAACGCTGCCAGCCAGGGATACTGCCAATGGAGGCTTGTTCCTGCCCGGCAAGTTTAAAGCTGTTGTTGTTGTTGACAGCCTGGAAGGCCGCGCAAGGCACATTGCGGTTAACAGCAATGGCGATATCTATGTAAAACTCCGCTTTCCCGATTCGATTGGCGGCAACGTGGCCATGCGAGATACCAATAGGGATGGCCGTGCAGACATCATTAAAAAGTTTGCTGATTATGAGGATAAAGGTCCGTACGGTACAGGTATGCGGGTACATAACGGTTATTTGTACTTCAGCTCGGAGGCTAATGTTTACCGTGTTAAATTAAACACGCAAACACTGGTGCCCGATGCTCCTTTAGAATTGATATTGCACGATGCCACCGCCCCGCACGAGCATGACGCCAAACCACTTGCTTTTGACGGTGCAGGGCACATGTATGTAGCTTACGGCGCACCATCCAATGCCTGCCAGGAGCAGAACCGCGTTCCGGGATCGAAGGGAATAAAGGGCTGTCCGCTTTTGCAGCAATATGGGGGCATCTGGCAGTTTGATGAGGCTAAGCCAAATCAAACTCAGGCTGATGGCATCCGTTATGCCACCGGAATGCGCAGTATTGTGGCAATGGACTGGAACACTGTCGATAACTGCCTGTACGTAGTAGCTCACGGCCGCGACGACTTGCGCCTGCAATTCCCCAAAGTGTTTACGGCCTGGCAAAGCGCCGTGCTGCCTGCCGAAGAGTTTATCAAAGTGACCAAAGGCACTGATGCAGGCTGGCCTTATTACTATTATGATCCCATAAAAAAGAAAAAACTACTTAACCCCGAGTACGGCGGCGATGGTAAAAAAGCGGGCAATGGTGCCAAATACACCCAACCCATTATGGCTTTCGCCGCACATTGGGCTCCTAACGATTTGTTGTTTTACACCGGCAACCAATTCCCGGCGAGGTATAAAGACGGGGCTTTTATAGCTTTTCATGGATCAACCAACCGCTCGCCATACCCGCAGGCCGGCTTTTTTGTATGCTTTGTGCCTTTTAAAAATGGCAGGCCTGCCGGCGCATGGGAAATTTTTGCCGATGGGTTTGCGGGTAAAAACACCGTAGTAAGCGTTAGCGAAGCAACTTACCGCCCTATGGGTTTGGCTATGGGGCCTGATGGCTCGCTTTATATCAGCGAAACAGAAAAAGGCAAAGTTTGGAAAGTGAGCTACACCGGCGATAAAACCCAATTTACTCCAACACAGCTGGCCGGCATGGAGCAACGCAAAAAACTGCCCGGCTTCCGCCTGCCCGATGTAATGAAAAGTGATTTGCAAACCGGCATGCTTAAAGGCGGCGCTAAAGTTTACAATACCTATTGTGCCAACTGCCACCAAAAAAACGGTCGGGGTGATGGTAACATGATTCCGCCGCTAAGCGGATCGGAGTGGGTAACCGGCGGGAAATACATGGATAAAGACCTGGCCATACGTGTATTGCTGAAAGGCCTGGATGGCCCCATTAAAGTGAAAAATCACCCGTACAACAGCGCCATGCCCAAACACGATTTTTTGAGCGACGCTGATATTGCTGCGGTACTAACCTACATCCGCAATAATTTTGGCAACAACAGCAGCCTTGTTACCGCCGCCGAAGTGAAGAAGATGCGGGCCGAAGTGGCCAGGGATAAATAATTACCAATTTTGCCTCGAACTGTAAGTTGAAGCCTGGGTTTATGTTTAAAATTAGGTTCTCTTTAATGATATTTGTATAACCGGTTAGTGCTTATAATGCACTTAAGCCGCCCGCCACTTATAGTATAGTAAAACATCAATATGGAAAAAAACATCTGCCGGGTATTAACCTGTGCTTTTTTGCTGATCATTGTATTCAACTTAAACTCGGCAGCACAAACAGTAACAACCAAAATATCCGGCGGATGGATAAAAGGAATTGAAGAAGGGCCAACATTGGTGTTTAAAGGCATTCCGTATGCTAAAGCGCCTGTTGGTCCTTTGCGTTTTATGCCGCCCCAGCCGGCGGCACCGTGGAAGGATACCTTATCCTGCCAGAAATTTGGCAGCATGGCAGCACAGGGTGGTGCCGAATTAAAAGGAAGTGAAGATTGCCTGTCGCTAAACGTTTACACCCCAACTACCGATAAAAATGCCAAACTGCCCGTGTTGGTTTGGGTGCACGGGGGAGCGCTTACCGGTGGCTCGGGCATGGGCATGAACGGTCACGCCTTTGCCGACGATGATAGTGTGGTAACGGTTACCATCAATTACCGTCTTGGTGTTTTTGGCTTTATGTATTTGGGTGATGTTAATAACGCCTATAAAACTTCGGCAAATAATGGTCTGCTTGATCTTATCATGGCCCTTAAATGGATCAGGCAAAATATTGCTGCCTTGGGTGGCGATGCCTCGCGGGTAACGGTGATGGGCGAATCGGCAGGGGCAAAGCTTAGCAGTGCCCTGCTGGCAACGCCGCTGGCTAAAGGGTATTATAGCCAGCAGGTTTTAGAGAGTGGCGGGGTACAATGCATCCGCGATTCGGTTACGACCAAAGGTATCAGGCAGCGGCTAATGACCGAACTTGGCGTAAGTAAACCGGCCGACCTGCTTAAAATATCAACAGAAAAACTCATAGCTGCCCAATCAAAAATTGCCAACGGCGCACAGGGCACCAATTACTGGGGGCCGGTGAGCGACGGTGTAGTAATTGACGGCGATGCCTACCAGGCTGTACGTAAACTAAATAACAGCAAGGTGCGCTTCATTATCGGCACCAATAAGTTTGAAAGCAAAATGTTTATAGCGGGCGATAAGCGCCTTAATCAACCCGATAGTACGGTGCTGTACGGCTGGTTTGGCAATAACTACCGTTATGTGCTTGATGCCTATCAAACCGAAGCAAAAAAAACAAGTGCCGATAGCGCCGCGTTAAAAGTGTTAACCCAATACATGTACCAGATGCACAGCTACCGCTTAGCCAACACCCTGGCCCAGGCCGGGAACCATGTATGGCTATACCGTTTTGATTATAAGCGCGATGGCACAGGCGCTACCCATGCCGATGAGCTGGCTTACCTGTGGTTTAACCCCAGGCAAAATAACTTTAACGATACCGAAAAGCAATTGGCCGCGCAGATGCACCAAAACTGGGTAAACTTTATAAAAGGCAAAACGCCCGGCGAAGTGAGCGGCAAAACATGGCCGCATTTTGTTGCCGGCGAAAATAGTATTGTGGTTTTTGATGCTGTTTCGGGGCCGGTGCAGCTTAGCAATGTTTATAATGATAAGGCCAGTCCGTCGGCTTGTTTTGTGCTGAAATAAATGGGTTTAATTATCGTGCAGGAGGAGATAAATAATGCTTTTTATTAATTTGTAGGCGTTGCTTTAAATAAGCAGCAACTCAACGGTTAATATATTATAGCCGGTGGTTGTGCGCTTTTAAATCGAAACATTATTAACAGTTTTGCGTATATCCGTATCAAAAATATAAATACGCCTTTTAAAGCCGTTAGCATTTTAATAACGTAAGTACCGGCAGCATAAATATTTTTGTAAATCATCTGCATGATGATTTGTTGATATCGCAATTAAATAATACCCCTACATTGAAATGGCCGATCCAAAATTTGCGGTAAACCGCTGCTGTATTAAACTTTTTTTAAAGTGTATACTGTTTTTATTATGCTGGTGGCCCTTAACAACCCTTGCCCAGATCTCCGATTCGCGCTTCAGGCATATCAGCAGCGAACAAGGCCTTTCAAATACTACCATCAATTGTATTTTTCAGGATAGCCGCGGTTTTATGTGGTTTGGCACCCGCGATGGGCTTAACCGTTATGATGGCTCGAAAGTAGTGATCTACCGTAACAACCCTGCCGATAAAACCAGTATCAGCGATAATTTTATCAATTGTATTTATGAGGATGCCAATCATAAACTATGGATAGGTACCAATTATAACCTCAATAAATTTGACCCGGTAACGGGTAAGTTTACACGTTGCGGCTTTAACAATACAGGGATCAATACCTTGTACCGGTATGATGACCATAACGTTTGGGTGGGTACGCAGGGCAAGGGGATTCGCCTGCTTGATATAAATACCTGCCGCCCTCAGAATTTTGCACATGGTAATTTTCCGGGTTTGGTTTGCGATACCATTAACACCCTTTACCAGGATGCAGCCAAAACACTTTGGGTAGGTACTCCGCACGGCCTCAGTACATTTAACGCAGCCACCAAAGCCTTCAACCCCGTAAATGTTGCCGAAGTTATTGCAAGCCCCATCGTTTCGATAACTGCCGACCGGGCTGATAACCTTTGGATAGGGATCAGTGGTACAGGCGTAGGGCGCTTGAATGCCACCACCAAACAATTTAAGCTTTTTGCACACAATGATACGGATGCCGGCAGCCTTTCGGGCAACCTGGTATTGCAGGTGATGTGCGATAAGGATGGCAGCATTTGGGTTGGTACCTTTAACCAGGGCATGAACTGGTTTGATGCCAAAAACAACACTTTTGTTAAATACTTTCCAAAGCCCGAAAATGCAGGCAGTATCTCCAACACCACCGTATCGGCTATTTATGAGGATGTGCAGCATAACCTTTGGATAGGCACCCACCGCGGTGGCATTAATCTGTACACTGCCGGCACCGATAAATTCAGACTCTATCGCCAGGGTATCAACCAAAATACTTTGAGCTATAATGATGTAAAGGCTTTTTTTGAAGATAGCAAAGGCAACATCTGGGTGGGTACAGACGGAGGTGGCTTAAACAGGTTCGACCGTAAAACGGGCCTGTTTCGCCAATATAAACATGATCCGCAAAACCCCTCGAGTATTTCATCAGATGCGATACAGGATATAGCCGAAGATGCACAGGGCAATCTGTGGGTAGGCACCTGGGGAGGTGGCCTTAACCTGATGAATACCTCAACAGGAACTTTTACCCGCTTTAAAGCCAATCCTAAAAATGCCGGTGCCCTGAGCTCTGATTTTATGCAGCGGATGCTGCTGGATAGCAAAGGCAATTTTTGGGTAACCACCTATTTTGGCGGTTTAAACCTGCTCAACCCTAAAACCCATAGCTTTACAAGGGTATTGAAAGGTGCCGATGGTAAAACAGGTTTTAAAGGGAAAAACGTAGTATCGGCAGGAGAAGACAAAGATGGTAATGTTTGGTTTGGTACCGATGATGGGGGCCTTAATTGTTATAACTTAAGTGCCGGGCGCTTTACCCATTACTTTGATCACCTGAAGAAAAACACCGATTCGCGGGTGATATTTGCCGATAGCAGAGGACGTATTTGGATAGGGATGGCCGGTTTATATTTGTTTGATAAGGCTAAAAATACTTTTAATCTCTACACTCATAAAGGTAACCTCGCCACCGATTTTATTAAAGGTATAACCGAGGACGAAAACCACGCGCTTTGGATCTCTACTTCAACCGGCATCAACAGGCTTAACCCGCAAACCGGCGAAAACAAACAGTTTAGTCCTTACGATGGTTTGCAGGATATTGAGTTTGAAGCCAATGCCTATTTAAAAACCCGTGACGGCGAAATGTTTTTTGGCGGCATAAAAGGCTTCAACAGTTTTTATCCCCGCAATATTAAGCCTAACACGGTTATTCCTCCGGTTTATATCACCGATTTTCAGCTCTTTAATAAATCGGTATTAACGGGCGCAGCCGATTCGCTATTGAAGAAAAAAATCGGATTTACCGAAAAAATTACGCTTAACTATAACCAGTCTGCCATTGCTTTCAATTTTATAGCCCTTAATTACATAGTAAGCCGCAATAACCAATATAAATATAAGCTGGAATGTTTTGATAAACAATGGATTGATGCAGGTACCGAAAAGCGAGCGGCTTACACCAATCTTGATCCGGGTACTTATGTATTCCGCGTAATAGCATCTAATAATGATGGCGTATGGAACACAAAAGGAGCATCGATAACTATTGTCATCATCCCGCCGTTTTGGGTTACCTGGTGGTTCAGGCTATTGGTTGTTATCCTGATTATTGCAGCGGCATATAGCTTTTACGCTTACCGGATCAATGCCATCCAACGCCAAAAAGAAGAACTTGAACGGCTGGTAAAAGAGCGTACCCGTGAGGTGGTTCAAAAATCTGAGCAGTTGCAGGAGGCCAACGAAGAGCTGCATGCCCAGGCCGAAGAATTACAGGTACAATCGGAAGAACTGCAGGTGCAATCAGAACATTTGCAGGTACTGAACGAAGAACTTACCATCCAGAAAGAGCAGGAACACCAGGCCCGCGAAGAAGCCGAAAAGGCCAACCAGGCCAAAAGTATCTTCCTGGCTACCATGAGCCACGAAATCAGGACACCGATGAACGGTGTGATTGGCATGGCATCGCTGCTTGGGGAAACCAAACTTGATTTTGAACAGCGCGAGTATACCGATACCATCATCAATTGCGGCGAAAGCTTGCTGAGCGTGATCAACGATATCCTCGATTTTTCGAAGATCGAATCGGGCAAGATGGATATTGAGCATGAGGATTTTGATTTGCGGGCCACGGTTGAGGAAGTAATGGAACTGTTTGCCCAACGCGCCGCCCAGCAAAAGATCGACCTGATCTATCATATCGACGAAGATGTGCCCATCCACATTGTTGGCGACAGTCTGCGGATAAAGCAGGTGCTCATCAACCTCATTAACAATGCCATCAAATTCACCACCAAAGGCGAGATTTTTGTAAAAGTTTTCCTGAAGGAACAAATTGCCGAGAGTATTGAAATTGGTTTTGGTGTGAAGGATACGGGCATCGGCATCCCCGAAGAAAAAATTGGCAAGCTGTTTAAAGCCTTTTCGCAGGTTGATTCGTCAACCACCCGCAAATATGGCGGTACCGGTTTAGGGCTTGCTATTTGCGAGCGCCTGGTGCACCTGATGGGCGGCGAAATTTCGGCGGCAAGCCGTTATGGCGAAGGCTCGGTGTTTAGCTTTTCCATTAAAACGGTGCAAAGCAAAAACCCGGTACGTACGCCGTTGCTGTGCGATCTGGCCATGCTTCAAGGCTTGCGTGTGTTAATTGTTGATGATAACGATACCAACCTGTTCATCCTCCGTACGCAATTGGAGCACTGGAAACTAAAGCCGGTAACTGCTTCCTCGGCATACGAAGCTTTGGAAATATTGGAAAAAGACAGTGGTTTTAAATTGCTGATTACCGACATGGAGATGCCCGGTATGGATGGCATAGGTTTAGCCAACGAGGTAAAAGCGAAATACAACTGGCTGCCTATTGTGATGTTGAGCTCGATAGGTGATGAAACGAGGAGCAAATATCCGGGTCTGTTCTCATCTATATTGGTAAAACCGGTTAAGCAGTATCATTTATGCATGAGCATTTACAAGGCCTTTAACCAGGAAGAAGCTCCTGCACCTGAAACTATATCCAAAAATGTACTCCCTGCAGATTTTGCGCAAAACCACCCGCTGCGGATTTTAGTGGCCGAGGATAATACCATTAACCAGAAACTGATTGAACGGGCATTAGCCAAATTGGGTTACAAACCCGATATGGTCCTGAACGGTAAGATCGTACTCGAAATGCTGGCTAAAAAACACTATGATGCGATATTGATGGATATCCAGATGCCCGATATGGATGGACTGGAAACCACCGGGCACATCCGCGCGCAGGGAGGCAGGCAACCCTATATAGTAGCCATGACTGCCAACGCCATGCAGGAAGACCGCGATGTGTGTATCAAAGCAGGTATGGATGATTATTTGTCAAAACCGATGAGGTTGGAGGAGTTGGTTGAGGTGTTGGAGAAGGTGCAGGTGTTTGGGTGAGTTTTGTGCATAGTTTGAGAATTAGTCACGCAAAGGCGCAAAGCCGCAAAGATTTTTTTTGTGGATGGTTTGAGAATTTAAGAGCGCAAAGGAGGGCAAAGTCGCAAGGTCTTTTAATTTACGAATTAGATGCAACAAGCGCGGTGGCCTGACAGAAAAGCGGGCCGGGAGTATGGCCTTGTGGGCTGAAGCTTTTTTCTGTCTTGGGTTTTTGGTTACTTTTGGGCCAAGCCAAAAGTAACAGCCTCCGCGGCAAATGAGCGGCCAATGTTGGTATTATAACACTAAGCTCTTATTTATCGGGAATAACGAATGCCGCTTGCTATGCTCCACCGTTGCCCTCGGCGAACAATAGTACATTTAGTTTTTCGAATTTGCGGCCATATAAACCATAAGCACGGCACCCGAAACTGCAATGTAAAATAATATCAAATAGGCGATATAAGCTTTTTTTATGTTTGCCAGTTTTTTTACAACTATCGGATCAATCTCTTTTTTAATAACGAGATTGAGAAGTTTCAAGGAAAATCGTTTATGAGTATTTATCCTTCCTGATTCATACAACCAGAGGCTTTGACATCCAAAATACAAATTGCAGATACCAATTATTATAAAAAGACAGAAGACGATCATGATTCGATTTAGTTGATATGATAGGGTTTGGTTAAGCAAATATCTACATTACTTTTTTTCGAAGATAAGTAAATTTAAAAAGAGCTTTATTCAGTCTCCATTATCTAAATACCACCTCCATCACCTCCCAAACTTTGATACCAACCTAAATTTTCGCATGTTTACGTTTCAATTACAAATTTACTGAACACTGTTCAGTAAATTTGCTGCTGTTAATATTACTATGGGAGTATCTGAAAGAAAAGAGCGCGAAAAAATGGAAATGAAGGAGCTGATCAAAGCTGCTGCGTTAAAGCTTTTTTTGGAGGATGGTGTAGCCAAAACTTCCATCCGTAATATTGCCGATGAGATTGAATACAGTCCGGGTACCATTTACCTGTATTATAAGGATAAGGACGAGTTGCTGTACGAGGTACAAAGTGAAGCTTTTGGCAAACTATTAAAGGTTTTTGAGGAAAATGCTACCAGCGAAGACCCTGTTGAGCGCCTGTTGCAGCTTAGCCGTACTTACATCAACTTCGGCTTAAATAACCCGGAATTGTACGACCTGATGTTTATCATCCGCGCGCCTACAAACGTAGATGAAGAGATCCACAAAGCTAATGGCGGCAACTGCCTTGATTTTTTAACCGATTGCCTGGCAGCCTGCGTGGCCGGTGATAGTTTGGTGGTTACTAATGTACAGGCAGCCACGTTACAAATGTGGGCAATGGTTCATGGCCTGGTATCGCTTAACCTGCGCTGCAGGTTAAAAGTAATGGATGCTTCTGAAGAAGAGATCCCTCATATATTACTGGCTACTATGGAAAGTTATATCCGTTCTGTAACAAAATAAAATTTTTTTGAACTAATAATAAACATCGTTCATTTTTTAAACATTTATTACAATTTAATCAAAGTTCAATCGTCTACATCAGTAGTTGAGCATCTAAAAAGAAAAGAATAAAAATTTTTTACTCCAATACTAAACATTGTTCATTATGTATACAACATTTATCAGGCTGTCACTTTTACTGGTTGCGCTTACCGGTATTAGTCAGGGCGGGGCTTATGCCCAAACGGGGCGGCTGGACGGTTATATTGCCGATGCCTTCGCCCAAAATCAGGGTTTAAAAGAGCAACAATTTAACCTCGATAAAGCCCTTTACGATTTAAAAGAAGCACAGGCTATGTACCTGCCAACGGTTAGCGTATTAGGCAGCTACACCAAATCATCGGGCGGGCGTACTATTGATGTGCCGGTTGGCGATCTCATCAATCCGGTTTATACGGCGCTTAACCAGCTTACCAACTCCAACAAGTATCCTATGCTGCAAAACCAGTCGTTTTTGCTTAATCCGGATAATTTTTATGACGCCAAGGTGCGTACCAGTTTGCCGTTAATCAATGCCGAGATCAGGTATAACAAACTCATCAAACAACAGCTCATCAACAGCCAGCAGGCAGCGGTTAACGTTTATAAACGCGCATTGGTAAAAGATATTAAAACGGCCTACTACCGTTATTACCAGGCTTTGCAGGGCGTGGCTACCTATAACAGCGCCATGCTGCTTATTAAAGAAAACATCCGCGAAAACGAAAGCCTGCTCCGTAACGGTGTACGTAATGGAACGGCTTTACTCCGTGCGCAAACTGAGCAGCAAAAAACCAGTGCCTCGTTAATACAGGCACAGCATGCGGTACAAAACGCGCGCTCATACTTCAACTTTTTGCTTAACCGTCCTCTTACCGATTCGATCATTGTTGACCAGGATGCCGTTACCGCAGTACAGGCCATGGCCGATACCACTGCCGGAACAGCAAAGCGCGAAGAGCTGAACCAGTTGCGCACCTTACAACAGGTTTATACACTTGATTATAAACTGCAAAAATCCGGCTTTATCCCCAAGGTAAATACGTTTATCGATCTTGGTTCACAGGGATTTGATTTCAACATAAATAATAAAACCCGCTATTACCTGTGGGGCGTTAACCTGCAATGGGACATATTTACCGGCGGGCAGCGAAAGGCCCGCGCGGCACAATCGCATGCAAAAATTCAGGCGGCAACCGCCCAGCTCGATCAAACTACACAGCAATTAAACCTTCAGTTAGATCAGGCTTACAATAACTATCAATCGGCCAAAGCAGCTTATCAAAGTTCGGTTTCACAGTTAACCTTTGCAGGCAAATATTATAACGATCAGCTTAAAGCTTACCGGGCCGGCCAGCTCCTGTACCTCGAATTGGTTGACGCTCAAAATCAGCTTACCAATTCCCGCCTGCAAATTGCCGATACCCAGGCAGGCCTGCAGGTAGCCCTTGCCGAACTGGAGCGCGACCAGGCCACTTATCCCATTAACAACCTCAACACCAAATAAAAACACACAATGAAAACATTAAGATACACCGGCTTATTACTTTGCCTGCCATTTATATACGGTTGTGGTTCCAAACCCAAAGCCGTTACCTCCAACGCTAATACCGATACCATCCCCGTACAGGTAATGCCCCTGCAACAGCAAAGCGGCAATACATCTATCACCGTATCGGGCCAGTTCACTACCGATGACGAGGTGATGCTATCCTTCAAAACAGGTGGCATCATCAATACGGTAAATGTTAAAGAAGGCGATGCCGTTAAAAAAGGCCAGTTGTTGGCTACCCTTAATCCTACAGATATCAACGCCCAGTTGCAACAAGCCCAGTTGGCTAACGAAAAAGCCGGGCGCGATTATCAGCGTACACAAAACCTGTATCAAGATAGTGTGGCTACTTTAGAGCAATTGCAGAATGCCAAAACCGCCATGCAACAGGCTAAACAGCAGCTGAACATGGCGGTATTTAATCAACAATACTCGCAGATCCGTGCGCCAAAAGATGGTTATATATTGAGGAAACTGGCCAATGCCGGGCAGCAGGTTACCGCCGGCACAGCTGTGCTGCAAACCAATGGTGCAGGTGCGGGCGAGTGGAAGCTAAGGGTAGGCATCAGCGACCATGAATGGGCTGCCTTGCAAATCAATGATAAAGCCGAAATTGAAACCACCGCATTGCCCGGCCAAACATTACAAGGCGTAGTAACCCGCCGATCGGAAGGTGTGGATGCAGCTACGGGTACTTTTAGTGCCGATATTACGCTTACGGGGGCCAAGCCAAAAGCCATAGCATCGGGCATGTTTGGTAAGGCGACGATCAGCATTCAACATGGCAAAACTACCGGAAGCCAAACCTGGCAAATTCCGTACGAAGCCCTTTTAGATGGCGACGGGGCCAACGGCTATGTATTTGTGACCGATGATAACAAAACAGCCCGCAAGGTAAAAGTAACCGTTGCCGCTATCGATAAAAATACGGTAACCATTACCGATGGCCTGGCTAATGCCCGGTCGCTCATTATTTCGGGTTCGGCTTATTTAACGGATAGCAGTGCCATTATTGTTCAATCTCCTAAAACAGCATCCAAATGAAAATATCAGAGTATGCTGTAAAAAACAGCCAGTTTACGCTGGTCATTTTTTTGATGATCATTGTTTTGGGGATCACCACTATATTGAATATGCCCCGCTCGGAAGATCCGGAAATGCATGCGCCCGCTTACCTCATTATAGTGAATTATCCGGGTACCAGTCCCCGGGATATTGAGGATAGGGTGGTAACGCCTTTGGAGAAAGTGATTTCGGGTTTGGATGATATCAAACGCGTGCGCACCAGTGTAGCCAATGGTGTGGCGGTGATCAGGGTGGAGTATAAGTACAGCTCCAATATCGATTCCAAATACCAGGAAATAGTACGCGAGGTAAATAACAAGCGCGCCGAATTGCCTGCCGAGATCACCAATATCGACATCCAGAAGCAACAACCATCGGATGTGAATGTATTACAGGCTGCATTGGTATCAGAAAATGCTCCGCGTAGCAAGCTGCAATACTACGCCGAGAAATTGCAGGACGAACTGGAAAAAGTATCCGCACTAAAACAGGTGAATATTTTCGGCTTGCCCGGCCAACAGGTAAGGATAGAACTTAATCTCGAAAAAATGTCGCAGATGCATTTGCCGGTAAGTGCCGTGGTGAATAGTTTACACAGCGAAATGGCCAGCATCCCCGGTGGTAGTGTTGATGCATCAAAACTCACTTTCAATATTAAAACTAATGATTACCGTACGCTTGATGCGGTGAACAATACCATCGTTTACGCGGCAGGCGGGAAAAACATCGCCCTAAAAGATATAGCGCATGTTTACTATGGTTATGGCGAGGAAAAGCACATTGCCCGCCTCAATGGTCACCGCTGCGTATTTGTGGTGGCAGCCCAAAAGGAAGGCGAGAACATCAACCGTACACAAGCCCAGTATGTAAAAGTACTGGCTGATTTCAAAAAAATCCTGCCCGCCAATATCGACCTGGTACAAAACTTTGACCAGGCTGATAACGTGAACCGCAGGCTCACCGGCCTGAGCCATGATTTTATTATCGCCATTTTGCTGGTAGCCATTACCTTGTTACCATTAGGCATCCGCCCGGCGGTTATTGTAATGATCTCTATCCCGCTTTCGCTGGCTATTGGTATTGTGTTGCTGCAACTCTTTGGCTTCAACCTCAATCAATTAAGTATTGTAGGGTTAGTTGTAGCATTAGGACTATTGGTAGATGACAGCATTGTGGTGGTAGAAAACATTGAGCGATGGATGCTGGAAGGTCACAGCCGTATGGAGGCCACGCTGAAAGCTACCGGGCAGATAGGCATGGCCGTGGTAGGTTGTACCGTAATCCTGATTATTGCCTTTATGCCCCTGGTATTTTTACCCGAAGGTTCGGGCGATTTTATCCGCTGCCTGCCGCTGGCGGTAATATTTTGCGTACTGGCTTCAATGGCGGTATCGTTAACTATTATTCCCTTTTTATCAAGCCGTTTATTGAAAAACCATACCAGTAATCCCGAGGGGAATTTCCTGATGCGCGGTTTGAAAAGAATGATCCACGGTAGCTATGCCCGTTTATTAGATAAAGCTTTGCAAAGGCCGTTCATCACCATTGGTGTTGCTGTGGTGATATTTGTGGCATCGCTGCAATTGTTTGGGGTGATAGGTTTTAGCTTGTTTCCATCCTCAGAGAAACCGCAGTTCCTGATCAATATCACTACGCCAAATCAATCCAACCTGCCTTATACCGATTCGATAACACGGGCTATTGAAAAAGAACTGAAACAGGAACCAATAATTAAATACTACGCCAGCAATGTTGGCCACGGTAACCCGCGAATTTACTACAATGTAATTGCCGAAAACAACCGCAGCGATTTCGCGCAGCTGTTTATCCAGTTGGATGAAGATACCCGCCCCGATGCCAAGCTGGCCCTGATCCAGAAGCTGCAAAACCGTTGGGCGCATTATCCCGGTGCCAAGGTAGAGGTTAAAAACTTTGAACAGGGCCCGCCTGTAGTTGCCCCGGTAGAGGTGCGCCTGTTTGGCGAAAACCTGGATACCCTGCGCGCACTATCCCTTAAAGTAGAAAAAATGCTGCACCAAACTCCGGGTACCATGTATGTGAATAACCCTGTTAGTTTGTTAAAAAGTGATATCCGCGTGGCTGTGAATAAAGATAAAGCCCAGCAGTTAGGGGTAACATCATTAGCTGTTGATCAGATTGCCCGCCTTGCCGTAACCGGCCTGGATATGGGTACCTATTACAATAACGATAACAAATATGGCTACGCCGTTTTGCTAACGCGAATGAAGGATGGTCGCCCTAACCTGGATGCCTTCCGCAACCTGTACGTAAACAATGCCCAGGGTAACGCCCTGCCGCTAAACCAGGTGGCTGATCTGAAGCTGGAAGCATCGCCGGCCATTATCAATCACCAGGAAAAGAAGCGTGTGGTATCTGTACAGGCCAACGTGCAGAAAAACTTTTTGGTAAGCCGTGTGCTTGATGATGTGCAACAGAAGATGGATAAAATGAAGCTGCCGGTGGGTTATAGCTACGAGATGGGTGGTGAAGTGGAATCGCGCAATAACTCATTCGGCGGTTTTTTAAGTATCATCCTCGTAACCGTATTTATGTTTATTGCAGTTTTGGTATTGTTGTTTAAAACGTTCAAAAGCATGCTCATTATCCTGTCGGTTATTCCGTTGGGGGTAGTTGGCGCGGCGGTAGCGCTTTGGGTTAGCGGCAACTCGTTATCGTTTGTAGCTATTATCGGGCTAATTGCGTTGGCGGGAATTGAAGTAAAAAACACCATTTTACTGGTCGATTTTACCAACCAGTTAAGGCGGCAGGGCAAAGGCTTGCAGGAGGCCATTCGTGAGGCGGGTGAGGTGCGCTTTTTACCAATAGTGCTTACCTCATTAACAGCCATTGGTGGTTTGATCCCTATCGCGATATCAACCAATCCGTTGATCTCGCCGCTGGCCATTGTATTGATAGGCGGGTTAATCAGCTCAACATTATTATCACGAATTGTAACACCAATAATTTATGAGTTAATACCACCTGCTGTTGAGGTGGAGGAGCAGGCGAAGTAAGCCTTTATTGTATGTTCGGGATAAGAAAAACTTTATAGCATTTCAATAAGCAAGGGAGAAATTGTATTAGCTACGATCAAAATGCTTCCTCTGGCTGTAACCTGCATAAGTTTTTTCTTATTCCGAACTTGCGCTTAATATCCAATTTTAAGTACATCAACAAGGTATATACTTAAAAATAAAGCTGCTGCAGAAACAAATCATTAATTGATGTTTTTAAATGGTTGTGGCGCAAAGCCTAACCAATAAAGCACGGTTTACACAATATATTGGTATTTTTATACCGTGCATCCGCTGATACAACATATCCAGAAAATAACGGGCAATCGCGAAACCGACGGACAAAAAATCCTGTCGTATTTCGAAGCCCGGATGTATAAAAAAAAGGATTTGTTACTGGAAGAAGACAAGCCCTGCAACGCGTACTTTTTTGTAGTAAAAGGCTGCCTTCGTTTGTTTTTTATCGATAGCAACGGCATGGAGCAAACCATGCAGCTCGCGCTCGAAAATTGGTGGATGACCGATCTGGATGCTTTCCGTACCGGGCGACGATCAACGTATACCATCCAGGCCCTTGAAAATGCCGAAGTATTGGTGTTGAGCGCTAAAAACTACGCTCTACTGCCGGAAGAAATTCCTTTGATGGAAAAATATTTCCGACTGATGTATGAGCGCGCTTTTGCAGCCTCCCTTAGTAGAGTGCGAATGATTTCGAGAATGCCCAAAAATGAAATTTTCGAACTTTTTGAATCCCGGTACCCCGAGTTTATTCAACGTATCCCGCAAAAAGTATTAGCCTCCTTTTTAGGTTTCACACCCGAATACCTGAGCGAATTGCGTAAAAAACGCATTGAACATAAACCCCTATGACCCAACAGCTCATCGCCCATATCCAACAACTCCTTCCCGGTTTTACTATACGACGGGAACAGCTGTCTCATTTTTTTGAAACGATAGCAGTTAAAAAAGATACCGTGCTTTTAAGCGAGGGAGCAACCTGCGATACCATTTACTTTGTTAACCAAGGCTGCCTGTATTTATTTTACGACTATAATGATAAGCGGGAGGTGATCCATTTTGCACTCGAAAACTGGTGGTTAACCGATTATAAAACCTTTTGCGATAGCAAGCCCGCGGTATATGCCATTGCCGCCATGGAAGATTCGGAAATAACCTGCCTGAGCCGGGCAAATTACGAGGCCATGTTATTGCAATTCCCCGTTATGGCGCTGTATTTTAATAAAATTCATGAACGGGCTTACGGGGCGGCTTTGTATAAGCAAAAAACATTTGCCACTACCTCCAAACCGGATTTTTATAATTATTTCCGCCGAACTTACCCGGTGTTGATCCAAAGGATTCCGGATGAGATCTTTGCATCCTACATCGGCGTTTCGCCCGAAGTTTTACGCCAATTGCAGGCCGCATTTGTTTCTTAAACCAGCTTAAGTTTTCCCGGCGTTTGGCTGCCCATCTTTGTATCATCAAATCATTTAAAACTTTACAGAGATGAAAATAGTAGTTATTGGCGGCACCGGCCTTATTGGTAGTCAAACAGTTGCTTTACTAAAAGCAGCCGGATATGATGTTGTAGCAGCCTCACCCAACAACGGCGTAAACACACTTACAGGCGAAGGCTTAACCGAAGTTTTACAGGGCGCCCAGGTAGTAGTGGATCTATCCAACTCGCCATCATTTGAAGATACCGCGGTGATGAATTTTTTCAAAACCGCGAATGAAAACCTGATGCCGGCCGAAAAGGCAGCCGGTGTGCAGCACCACATCGCCTTATCTGTTGTAGGTACCAAAAACCTGCAGGCCAGTGGCTACTTCAGGGCAAAACAGGTACAGGAAGATCTGATCCAGGCCTCGGGCATCCCTTACACCATTGTTCACGCCACCCAATTTTTTGAATTTGCCGGCGGTATAGTTTACATGAGTACTGCTGATGGGAAAGTGACTTTACCTGACGCCAATATCCAGCCTATTGCCAGTAAGGATGTAGCTGCCTTTATGGCCCAAACCGCGGTTGCACAGCCCGCCAACGCTATCCTTGAAATTGGCGGTCCCGAAAAATTTGATATGGCTGCCTGGATTAAACAATATGCTGAAGCTACCGGCAAAAACCTTGTGATTGAAACCGATGCCAATGCACTGTATTCGGGCGCGGCAATCGAGGCTGATACCTTAACTACTTCAAATGCAGTTTACCTCGGCCCAACAAAATATGCCGATTGGATTGCCGAGCCGGCTAATCAGCGGTAACTCAAAGCTATTAAAGTATCGTTATTACTGAGTAGGTAAAAGCCGAGGCCTCTGAAGCAAATATGACATCACCATCTTGTCATCCTGAGGAACGAAGCATCTTCTTCGCCCTGCATAACCGCTGTGCTTGTTGTAGAAGATGCTTTGTTCCTCAGCATGACAACGTGTTTTTAAACATGGTATAAGCAATCGCACGGAAACAGAGAGGTTAAGCAAGTGTGCCCTGTACAATCCGCGATTGCTTTGTGCCTCACAATACGTGTTGTAAATGCTATTCTTAATACTTTTAAATGGCCTGAAATTTACTTAGCCGTCGCCGTCCCCAATTTTGCATACTCCACATCATTGGGCTCCCAAAGCTCAATTTTATTCCCTTCCGGGTCCATCAGGTGTACAAAGCTGCCATAACTCACCCGCTCTACCGTATCTGTGGGCATAATACCTGCGGCCTTTAATTTCGCCAGCAGCGCATCCAACTGCACAACCCGGTAATTAATCATAAACTGTTTTTCGGATGGTTGAAAATATTTGGTTGTTTCTTTAAACGGCGCCCAAAGCGTAAAGCCCTTTTTGGTACTATCCATACCCTGGTGCCATTCAAAATTGGCACCGTAATCGCCCATCGGGATGCCGAGGTTTTTATTATACCAGGCCTTCAAAGCCACAGGATCCTTGGCCTTAAAAAAGATGCCGCCCAGGCTTGTAACCCGCGGGCCCGAATTTACCGGGTTAATTAAACGGTTAAAACCATATCCTAAACCAAAGCTAATCAGTAATAAAACAACCAACGTAAATCTTTTCATAATGAGCTATTTAGGCATAAATATAATCAATTCATTAATTAACTTAGATGCATGCAAATCATCCCGTTACTTAAAGTAAGCGATATGCGTGCCGCCATACGGCATTATACCGAAGTTTTGGATTTTTTGATGACCTGGCCCGATGATACTCCCGATTCGCCGGTTGTTGATCTGGGGCATGAACAAATGGAACTGCAAATCACCACGCACGAAAGCGACAGGCTTTTTGGATCAGTGATCTACGTATACACAACGGATGTGGACGCGCTTTTTGCAAAATATAAAAGTCGCGGGCTCAACACTTCCGCCAAACCCAACTCGCCGGTGCACCAGGGGCCGGTTGATCAAACCTGGGGACGGCGGGAGTTTTACGTTACCGATGTGGATGGAAATACATTGCGCTTTTGCCAGAATATCAACATGATAAAAACAGATGATTAAACCGTCTGAAATGAGTCTCGGCGTACCGATGCAAGTAGCCAATAAGGTTATTTCAACTACAGATAAAGTATGGGAAACATTAATAGCCAGCTACCAGGGCGACCTCGAAAAGTTAAAAAACCTCATAACCGGATGCCCCGAACTTATTTACGCCCAATATAATTACACGCCACCCATACATTTTGCGGTACGCGAGGGGCACACTGCCATGGTAAAATACCTGCTTAATGAAGGTGCACATGCGCCCGGCTACCGGATTTATCCCTTTTTAGATAACCTTAATGTTATAGCCGAAGATAGGGGATATACCGAAATAGCTGTAATGCTAAATGATTATGCAGCCCATCCGGAGCAACAAAAATACTTTGGCGATAATGGCAGAATTTTTTATAACCGCAGCCCGGAGCAAATGGAATTTGAGCAGGCGGTTGATCGGGAAGACCTCGCAGCAACCGAAGCTGTATTGAAAAATCATCCCGAATTTGCCCTCGATGAAACTTTTTTTTGGGGGGAGGGAATATTAACTTTTGCCGCCAAACACAACAACCGCCCAATGGCCGATTTGTTGATTAGCCACGGCGCCAAAGTACCCGATATTTTAAAATGGACGCCTGCGTATTATTTTGAACGCCTGGATGGGGCTTCCTACATGATGGAAAAAGGCATGAACCCCAATACCCAAAGCTGGCAGCAGGTAAGCATTTTACACAACATGGCCCAAAAAGGAGATATGGCCAAAGTGCAATTATTATTGAAACACGGGGCAGATCTGAACAGTATCGACGATGATTATCAAAGTACGCCTTTAGGCATGGCAGCCCGCTGGGGCCGCGCAGAAATGGTTGATTACCTTTTGCAACAAGGAGCCGACCCCGAACTGGCCGGAGCCGATTGGGCCAGGCCATTGGTTTGGGCCCAACGAAAAGGCTATACCGGGATTGCAAACCGTTTAAAAAATGCCTGATGGAAACAATTCCGCAAAATATTAAACTATCCGTACCATTTTTTATGGTGACGGATATGGAAATCTCGCTAAAGTTTTACCTTGATGGCCTTGGTTTTAAACTCGCCAACCAATGGGCGCCCCGGGGTAAAATTGAGTGGTGCTGGCTCACGCGCGACGCCGTAGCCATTATGCTTCAACAGCCGCGTGTACCTAACGCAGAACAATCCGGGCCGCGGGGCGCAGGCGTCACTATTTGCCATCAGTGTGTCGACGCGCTGGCTTTGTATCATGAATTTAAGCAAAACGGATTAAGCCTTGCCGAGCCTTTTGTTGGCAATAACATGTGGGTTGTGAGTGTAAAAGATCCGGATGGATACCGCCTTGAATTTGAAAGCCCCACTGATGTGGCGGAGGAAACAGCTTATGGTGATTGGATAAAAGAAAATCAATTGTAGAAAGCTGTTTTTATTAAAATATCCCCTTTAATATAAAGCATAGCCGTTAAGTTAAGAAACAGGCTTTTAAATTCCCCTCTTGAGAGGGGGCGCGACGGGTAAAAGCGAGAGCAGGGGGTGTGTTATGCGAGCGATAACCTCGCGCAGAGTAACACACCCCTCCATCCCTCTCAAGAGGGGAATCGCACAATTCCACCGCTTTTTTGCTTAAGTTGAAGGCTATACCCCACGGAAGGAAATGAAGAAATCTTCCAAAACAAATGAACTTGCGGAACTTTAAAAGGCTTTAAATTTAAATTCAACAATGCTTCGCAAAAATCGAGGCCTGACAAAACTATATTTTTATCAATTATCGCCTCTTATTTTGCCATTTTTTTGCAATAATGGCATTTGTTTAAAAATTTCATAAAAAACAACTTCTTTTATTGAGCATTTTACCACAAATAGGATATTTTTATAACATAAAACCCCATTTATGTCGATAAAAGTAGCTATCCGTCACTTCACAAGTTACAAATACGATAAACACATCTCGCTTTCGCCGCACGTTATCCGCTTACGCCCGGCGGCGCATTCGCGTACCATGATTAAAGGCTACTCGCTAAAAATCCTGCCCGAAAAACATTTTATCAACTGGCAGCAGGATCCCTTTGGCAATTACCTGGCCCGTATCGTTTTCCCCGAAAAGGTAAATGAGTTTAGCGTTGATGTAGAGGTGATAGCCGATATGGTGGTGATCAACCCATTTGATTTTTTTGTGGAGGAATATGCCGTTCACTACCCTTTTGATTATGATGAGGCATTGCAAAAAAACCTTGTGCCTTATTTGGAAGTAACCGAAAATGGGCCGCTGCTGATGGACTTGACCGAGAAAGCAAGCGAGCTGCTCAATAAAAATACGGTTACCCAAAACTTTCTGGTAGATGTAAATCAACTCCTGTATAAGGAAATAGCTTACCAAATCCGCATGGAGCCGGGCATCCAATCGTGCGAGGAAACCCTGGAGCTTAAATCCGGTTCGTGCCGGGATACAGCCTGGCTGTTGGTACAATTGCTCAGGCACTTTGGGTTAGCTGCTCGTTTTGCATCGGGCTACCTGGTGCAACTGAAGCCCGATATCAAATCATTAGACGGCCCATCGGGCGCAGCCGAAGATTTTACCGATCTGCATGCCTGGGCCGAGGTTTACCTACCCGGCGCCGGTTGGGTGGGGCTCGATCCTACATCGGGTTTGTTTGCCGGAGAGGGGCATATCCCGCTGGCCTGCACGCCCGATCCGCAAAGTGCCGCCCCTATCAGTGGTCTGGCCGATCCGGCCGATACCGAATTTCACTTCGAAAATACCATCACCCGTATTGAAGAAAAACCACGGGTAACCAAACCATTCTCAGACGAGCAATGGGACGATATCATGGCCCTGGGCGATCAGGTTGATGCCGAATTTGAGGCCAATAACGTACGCCTCACCATGGGCGGCGAACCAACTTTTGTATCGATAGATAATTATGAAGCCCCCGAATGGAACTCGGCTGCCGATGGCGAGCATAAACGCCGCCTGTCAAACATCCTGTTCCACAAACTTAAAAACGAGTACGGCAGTGGGGCCCTGATGCAATACGGACAAGGCAAATGGTACCCCGGCGAACCGCTGCCCCGCTGGAAACTGGCCTGTTACTGGCGTAAGGATAACGTGCCGATGTGGCATAATGATGAGCTGATGGCCGATCTGTCCAAAGATTATGGCTTTGGCCCCGAAGAGGCTGATCAGTTTATGCAAACCCTGGCACACGAACTGCACATCGACAAAAAAAATATTACCCCAACTTATGAAGACCCTTTTTATTTTTTGTGGGAAGAAAGCAAAACGCCCATCAATGTCGATCCGCTGAAGGTTGATTTAAAATCGCCCCTGGAAAGGCAAAAGCTGGCCGAGTTGCTGAATACCGGGCTTAACGAGCCGGTTGGATATGTGGTGCCTGTTAAGTGGGATATTTTTCAAAACAACTGGCAAAGCTGTAAATGGGCTTTCCGGCGCAATAACCTGTTTTTGGTACCGGGTAACTCGCCGGTTGGTTTACGTTTGCCGTTGGATTCGATACAATATACCGACCCTGCCGAACAGGAAGAGCTGGCCGAACGAAGCCTGTTTGCTGATGTAGATGCACTGCCCGATGCTATTGAAGAAGCAGCCGATAATACCCCTTTTAACAACACCGACATTATATTTAAAACCGCTTTAGTGGTTGAGGCAAGGCAGGGTAAGCTATTCGTGTTTTTCCCGCCAACCAGTTATTTTGAGCATTACTTAAGCCTGGTTAACGCGGTTGAACGTACCGCCGAAAAACTGAAAATGCCTGTATTGATAGAGGGCTACGATCCGCCTACGGATAACCGGGTTACCAAAATGATGATCACGCCCGATCCCGGCGTTATTGAAGTAAACATCCACCCGGCCAAAAGCTGGCGCGAACTGGCTACCAACTACGAGATCCTGTACAAAAAAGCAGCAGAATCGCGCCTGGCTACCGAAAAGTTCAATATCGACGGCAGGCATACCGGTACGGGCGGTGGTAACCACGTAACGCTCGGTGGCGAAACCCCGGCCGATAGCCCGCTGTTGCGCAGGCCGGATGTGTTGCGTAGTTTTATTACCTTCTGGCAGCACCATCCTTGTTTATCGTACCTGTTTTCCACACAATTTATCGGCCCAACCAGCCAGGCCCCGCGTGTTGATGAGGGCCGGATGGAAACACTTTATGAACTGGAGATAGCTTTTCAACAAATCCCCGATTTGAAGGAGAATGAGGTGCCGTTTTGGTTGGTGGACAGGATTTTCCGCCACTTTTTAACAGATATCACCGGCAATACCCACCGCTCGGAGTTTTGCATCGATAAACTTTATTCGCCCGATTCATCGAGCGGCCGCCTGGGCATCCTCGAGTTCAGGGGTTTTGATATGCCGCCGCATTACCGCATGAGTATGGTGCAGTTCCTGCTCATCCGTACGTTGCTGGCCTGGTTTTGGAAAACGCCATACAACCATAAACTGGTACGTTGGGGAACTGAACTGCATGATCGTTTCCTGTTGCCGCACTACTGTTATAAGGATATGACCGAGGTGGTTAACAGTCTTCGCGATGCCGGTTACGGTTTTGATATTTCGTGGTTCGAACCGTTTTTCAGCTTCCGCTTCCCTTTCCTGGGCGAATTGCAGGTTGATGATATCAACATCGAAATAAAAATGGCTATCGAACCATGGCACGTACTGGGCGAAGAAATGTCGAGTTCGGGCACTTCCCGCTTTGTTGATTCATCGCTGGAGCGGGTGCAGGTAAAAATTTCGGGGCTTACCGATTCGCGCTATACCTTTTTGTGCAACGGCTTAAAAATCCCCCTAAAAAGCACCGGTATACAAGGCGAATATATTGCTGGGGTAAGGTACCGCGCCTGGCAGCCACCATCGGCACTGCATCCAACCATAGGCATTGATACGCCGCTGGTGTTTGATTTGTATGATAACTGGACGCAAAAATCAATAGCCGCCTGCCAGTACCATGTTTCGCATCCGGGCGGGCGAAGCTATGATACCTTCCCGGTAAACAGTTACGAGGCCGAAGCGAGGGTAATTTCGCGTTTCTTTGATTTTGGGCATTCGGTTAACCTGGTTGAGCCGGCCGCAAGCCAGCAAACAGCCGGGGGCAGGTTTGTTACCAAAATGAATATCCTGCCGCAATACACCATTACGCAACAGGTGGTAAACCCTGAGTACCCGTATACTATGGATTTGAGGCGGTATAAAAATGCTACGAATTTGTAGTCTGAATCAGAATTTACAGAATTTTAGAATGCTCAGAATTGGAAATCCGACAGCATTCTGTTAATTTAAAAATTCTGTAAATTCTGATTCAGACAAATTTTTATAGCCGAAAAATAAGAGATTTGGAACATGATTGAAACGTACCTGCAGCAGGCCGGTAATACTGCCAAACCTTTTTTTGATGAGCTTGCCGCTCCGGGCGGCGAGGTGCGTGAACATTGGAAAAAAATAGCGCATGCCTACGACGAGCTGGGCCTCGAAAAAATGGAGCAGCGCAGCAGGGAAATTAGCCAGGAACTGCGGGATAACGGTGTTACCTATAACGTGTACAGCGACCCGGACGGCATTAACCGCCCCTGGAAGCTTGACCCGGTACCCATGGTTTTCAGCCAGCAGGAATGGGAAACCATTGAGCGGGGGTTAACTCAACGTGCCGAGTTGCTGAATTTGATTTTAACCGATATTTATGGCGACCGCAGGCTGATTAAAGAAGGTTTTATCCCTTTTGACCTGGTATTTACCCACAAAGGTTTTCTGCGCCAGGCCGATAAGATCAAGATCCCCGGTAAATTTCAGCTCATTCAATATTCCGCCGATCTGGTTCGGGGGCCGTTAGGCAAAATGTGGGTGCTGCATGACCGTACCGACGCCCCATCCGGAGCGGGTTATACATTAGAGAACCGTGCCGCCATGACAAGGGTGTTTCCGGATCTGATCCGTGAAAACCAGGTACGCAAGATCTCATCCTATTATCAAACATTAAAAAACACCCTAACCAAACTCGCACTCCAAAATAAAGAGAACCCACGGGTGGTGCTTTTATCGCCGGGTACGGCAAACGAAACCTATTTTGAGCATGCTTACCTGGCCTCCTCATTGGGTATCACGCTTGTTTTTGGCCAGGATCTTACCGTGAGCGATGGCTACGTATGGCTTAAAACCCTGCGAGGCCTTGAAAAAGTTGATGTTATTGTAAGGCGTGTAGATGATATTTTTTGCGATCCGCTGGAGTTTTTCGGCAAATCGCAGTTGGGTGTTGTAGGCCTGATGGAGGCCGTGAGGCAAAAAAAGGTTACGGTGATTAACCCGCTGGGCTGCCGTGTGTTAGAAAACCCCGGTCTGATGGCCTTTTTGCCGCGGTTAAGCCGCCACCTGTTAAATGAAGAACTGATATTGCCATCAGTAGCTACGTGGTGGTGCGGGCACGAAAAAGAAAGGAAATACGTGTTTGATAACCTGCCTTTTTTAATCATCCGCTCTACCTATCGCAGCAACGAAAACCGGCCATACATAGGCAGCGAGCTGAGCAAAAAGCAGATAGAAGAACTTAAAAAAGAGATCAATACCCGCCCTTATTTATATGTGGCGCAGGAAGTGGTAAACCTGAGCACCACCCCATCGCTTATTGATAATAACCTGGAGGCGAGCAACGCCATTTTCAGGAGCTATGTGGTGGCCGATACCGAAAAACAGGCCTACCATGTAATGCAGGGCGGCTTATCGCGCAGCTTTCCGGCTAAGGATGGATTTATTATTTCCAACCAGTCGGGCGGCATCAGTAAGGATACCTGGGTGTTGGGGCCTTTGCCGCAAAACCCGCCTCAGCAGCCGGTAAGCCGGCAACCGCTAAGGCAGGTTAAAAACATTTTACCAAGCCGCACCGGCGAAAGCCTTTTCTGGCTGGGCCGATACCTGGACAGGGCGGTGAGTAATGTGCGGATGATGCGCATCGTACTAAAAATTTACAACGAGCGCGATGACGAGATCCACCCGGAAACCGACCAGACACTGGTGATCCTGTTAAAAAGCCTGAGCGCATTAACCGGCACCCTCCCCGGTTTTGCCGACGAAGACCAGGTTAAACTAACCCAGCCCGAAAAGGAACTGCTTTCGCTTGCTGTTGAAACCGGCAGGCCAGGCACACTGGCCCAATCGCTGCAATCGTTTTTAACCAATGGCTACGCCGTGCGCGACAGGCTAAGCCTCGATACCTGGCGGATCCTGGACAGTATATCAGAAGAGTTGGACTTGATGAAGGAGAATGGCGATAACCTGCACAAAATCTATCACAATCTCGATCAGTTTATCATAAAGCTGATGGCCTTCATCGGCCTTAATAATGATAACATGACCCGGGCTTCGAGCTGGCGTTTACTCAATACGGGCCGCTTTTTAGAGCAGGCCATGAACACCTGCACCATTTTACAGGCCGCTTTAGCCATCGATGTAAAACCAGATGTGGAAAAGCAATTAATGGAGCTGGTGCTGATGAGCCACGAAAGTTTGGTTACCTACCGCTACCTTTACCGATCGACACTGCAGATGCAGGGTGTGCTTAATTTACTGCTGATAAATGAGGATAACCCCAAATCGGTAGCATTTTTGGTATCAAAAATTGATGAACACCTGAAGCAACTGCCCGATGATAACAGCGAAGGCAGTTTAAGCCCGGCAAGGAAAAAACTATTGGAGGCTTTAACCATGATCAGGCTTTGCGATGTGAATAAGCTGGTAACCCCCGATGCTGATGATGAGCTGAGCAAAAAGAAACTGCACGATTTTCTGCACCATTTAATTACTACGCTGGGGCAGGCATCGGGCGCTATTTACGAAAGCTATTTCAGCCCCACCCAAAGCCAGTACAGTTTTGTAAAAAGTAACAACCCGCTACCCGAATTATAATGAAATACCAGGTTACCCATATTACCCGCTACGAGTACCAGCAAAGGGCCTCGTTATGCCATAACCTGGTTTACCAGGTGCCGGTTGATCATAGTTTTCAGGAAGTAAAAAAGATCAACTACCAGATTCACCCCGAGCCACGCCTGCTGGCTACCCGCGAAGATTTTTTTGGTAACAAGTTTATTTATTTTTCGATAGAGGAGTTTCACCGCAAACTGAGTGTTGAGATAAAAAGCAATGTAGAGATAGCCGAGCCCGTTTGGATCAAAGCCAACCCCAAGGATACCATGCCCTGGGAAAACGTGGTAATCTGGCTGCGAAGCGCCGAGGCTGATAATGATATCCGCCAGTTTTATCTTGAATCGGCCCATATTCGGTTTATAGATGAGATCCGCGATTACACATTACAATCCTTTACCCCCGGCAAGCCGATTATGGAAGCCATGCTCGATCTCAACTCGCGCATATTTAATGATTTTGATTTTACACCCGGCTTTACTGATACAAGTACCCGGGTAGAAGATGTTTTTATGCACAAAAAAGGCGTTTGCCAGGATTTTGCGCATTTTTCGCTGGCTTGTTTGCGATCTATCGGTTTGGCGGCAAGGTATGTGAGCGGTTATATTGAAACCATTCCGCCGCCAGGCAAGCCCAAACTTTTTGGTGCCGATGCTTCGCACGCCTGGATAGCACTGTACATTCCTGAAATTGGCTGGACAGAGTTTGATGCCACCAACAACCTATTGGTTAATGACAGGCACGTGCGTACAGCCTTCGGGCGGGATTTTGCTGATGTTACGCCATTGAAAGGGATTGTGTATAGCGGCGCAGGGCAGCGGATGATTGTGAATGTGGATGTGCGGAGGGTGGAGTAAAAAATAAAAATCTTAAACCTTGCGCTCGTTTGTAACGAGCGCAAGAAAAAATTCATTTAATTGCGTTTACCCTACCTTCGATGCAAAACAAACCCTATGTATAAAACTCAGCTTCTCCACAACTTTAGGCGGAATAACAAAAGGGTACATATCGGCATTACCCATGCTGCGGTTCATGCTGTTCATGGCAAAGGTTAACGGAAGCCACAGGTCAAGCAGGCGCTCAAAATTTTGTTCCTGGTAAGGGCTTACATTGATGGCTGCTTTTAAGCCGCTGTCTTTATCGGCAACGCGGGGCGAAACTTTCATGCCGAAGGCATCGGCAGTTTCCAGCGTATCCATAATGTGCAGGTAGTGTGCCCAGGTTTCGGCCCAATCTTCCCATGGGTGCGAGCTGGCGTAGGTGCTGATGTAGTTCTGGTTCCAATCGGCAGGAGGGCCTTCGTTGTAGTTGCGTTGCAGGGCCTGGCTGTAATCTTCCCGCTCATCGCCAAATAGCCGGCGGTATTCATCAATAAACCCGCTGTTGTCAATCAACCTGTCCCAATAATAGTGGCCTACCTCATGCCTGAAATGGCCGAGCAGTGTACGATATGGTTCATTCATCTGCAGGCGCGATTGCTCGCGCTTGTCATCATCCGCTTCCTCTACATTTAAAGTAATCAAACCATTCTCATGCCCCGTTAACACTCTTTGCGAAGGATCAGCGTCGCTTAAAAAATCAAAACTCAGGCCTTTTTCGATGTCCTGTATTTTGCTTACCAACGGGAGTTTAAGCTGTAAAAGCGAGTAAATAAGCCGGTGCTTGGCAATTTCAATTAATCGCCACTGCCTTAAATGTTCCGGATCGGCAAGGTTGGGTACGATATGGTTCAATTCGCAAGCCTTGCAAAAAACAGCCGGGTCATTGGCCGGGATGAGCCAGTTGCAAACATCAAACTCGTGGTTTTTACAGTATTTGAACTTAGGCGGCTGATTTTTACCCGAACCAAAGAATGGTTTTTTATAACCGTGCAGGCTGTAAGTGCCATCGTCTCCGCCAACAAGGGTATGGAGGGTCATGTCTTCCGGGGTAAAGCCCAGTACATGTTTACAGCATTCGCATAAGCTGTTTTCAAAATATAATAGTTGCCCGCAATTGGTGCATTTAAATAGTTTCATAACCTGTTTCAGGCTATCTGGTTGTTATAGCCTGTGAGTTAACAGATTATATAGCCGCGGGTTTTAGGAGATTGAAAAATACACGGCAAATTGCAAAAGGGATATAATTAAACATTTCTACCATTAACATAGGCTATGTTAATGGTAGAAATGTTATCCCGGATAGTTTCCGGTAGTTTAATGATCACGCATAATGGCATGATCCATCCTGTCGCGTTTGGTACGCAGGTAAGCCTCGTTATGCGGGTTTGATGCTATTTCGATAGGTACGTTCTCAACCACTTCCAGGCCGTAACCAATAAGTCCGGCGCGTTTTTTGGGGTTGTTGCTCATCAGGCGCATTTTGGTGATGCCAAGGTTGCGTAAAATTTGGGCGCCAATGCCGTAATCGCGCTGATCCATCGGGAAACCCAGCTTAAGGTTGGCATCAACCGTATCATAGCCGTTCTCCTGCAGATGATAGGCACGCAGCTTATTGATAATACCTATGCCGCGGCCTTCCTGGTTCATGTACACAATAGCGCCTTTGCCCTCCTTGCTGATCATTTCCATAGCTTTATGCAACTGCGGACCGCAATCGCAGCGGCAGGAGCCAAAAATATCGCCCGTCATACATGAGCTATGAACACGTACTAAAACCGGTTCGCCGGGCTCCCAGCTGCCTTTAACCAAGGCAAGGTGGTTTTCGCCGGTATCCAGCTGGGTGTAGGCTGTCATATCAAAATCGCCCCACTCGGTAGGCATTTTTACCGTTACCTCACGTTTCACCATCGATTCGTGTTCCAGGCGATAAGCGATGAGGTCTTTTATAGAGATAATCTTAAGATCGAAATCTTTGGCAATTTGCAGCAGATCGGGCAGGCGGGCCATTTCGCCGTCTTCCTTCATAATTTCGCAAATCACACCGGCCGGTTCGTGCCCGGCTAATATGGCCAGGTCGATAGCTGCTTCGGTATGGCCGGCACGGCGCAGTACGCCGCCGTCTTTGGCTATTAAAGGAAAAATATGTCCCGGGCGGCCCAAATCTTCAGGCCGGGTATCCGGATCAATCAGGGCAAGCGTGGTTTTTGATCTGTCGCTTGCCGAAATGCCTGTTGTACAACCATGACCAAGCAAATCAACCGAAACAGTAAAATTTGTTTCGTGCGAGGTGGTGTTGTGGCTTACCATCGGCATCAGTTCAAGCTCTTTTGCCCTTTGTGCGGTAATTGGCGCACAAACCAGGCCGCGACCGTGCTTAACCATAAAGTTGATGGTTTCGGGAGTACCGTTGCGGGCGGAGGTTAAAAAATCGCCCTCATTTTCGCGATCTTCATCATCAACAACGATGATGGTTTTGCCGGCTTTAAGCTCGTCGATCGCTTCTTGTATGGTGTTTAACATTATATACTTGTTGGTTGGCGCCCTTAAACGCCTTTTAGTTTTAATCTGTATCAAATTTAATGCTTAATAGCATCACTTGGGTCGGCCTTGTGTAAAATGATTATGCCGCTATACTACAGGCTTGCTTAATAAATACCGTTAATGAAGATGCCGGGTTGCTTTGGGCTTAAACTTTTGTATCATGCGGTTTATAAAGCGTTTATAAACTTCCATATCAAATAAAGCCGAATCGGTAGCTGCCTTGTACGACAGGAACAGGCCGATAGGCAGCAGGGTGATAATAGAAATCCACATGCCCAGGTAATTATTGATCTCGCCGCCCTTTACTGCTTTTTCGCCAATGGTGGTGATGATATAGTAGATGAGGAAAAATACGACTGAAACCACCACAGGCAGGCCCAACCCGCCTTTACGGATGATGGAGCCCAGCGGGGCACCTATTAAAAACAATACCAGGCAGGCTACAGAAAGGTTGTATTTTTTTTGATACTCAACAAAATAGCGGCGGATGTTTTCAGAATCGTTACGGTATATGTCTGACCGGTTTTTGATAAAATCTTTAATTGACCGTACTTCCGACGAAGCGGTATTGAGCGCCATCTGCTGCTCGGGTGTTTTAAGGCCCTGCAGGGCTCCTTTCTTCGCATCGTAGGCAATAGGTTGTTTAATAACCTTTGATTGTGTTGGAATAGAATAGTATTTGATATATGATGAAACCATTTTATGGTTAGATGCGGCAACGCTATCAACCGAGCGCTGGGCCGAATCGAGGTAATGCGTAAGCTGCTTGATGTTCATCATTTGCGATGCCGACTTAAATTCGTTCTCGTCGGTACGGCTGATTTTAAAAGTTGAAAGATCAAACTTGGTTTCGGTTTCCTTAAAACGCTGCCGGTACAGCATCTGGCGGGTATTGTAGCTGGCATTCTGGCCGGGTGCCTCCTCATAACGTACGCCATCCTTCAGCTTCAGCACCAGGTATTTATCGCCCATGGTACGGAACATGGTACCCTCGCGCGCCAAAATTACGATGGTATTATTATCGCTTGGCGTTTTTGAGTAGATCATGATATCGTACAGGCGCTGCCCATCCGGATCTTTTCGTTTTACGCGGATGGTATAGCCCGGAAAGCTGGTGCTGAACACTCCCTCGGGCAATAAATCGGCCGATTTTTGCTTGCGGGCATCATACAGCAACGAAAAATACTTAAGGTTAGCCACCGGCAGCATATAATCCGAAAAAAAGAAAGCCGCTACGCTGAGTATGGTAACAATCACAATCATGGGGTACATAGCCCGGCGCAGGGAGATACCGGCGGCTTTGATGGCCACCAGTTCGTAATTTTCGCCAAGTGAGCCGTAAGTCATAATAGTGGATAGCAGCACCGAAAGCGGCAGGGCCATAGATACGTTGGTGGCCGAGTTGTACATCATCAGCTCGAGGATGGTGTACCAGGCAAAGCCCTTGCCAATCAAATCATCAATGTATTTAAACAAAAACAACATCAGCAACACAAACATCACAATGAAAAGCGTAACCAAAAAAGGCCTTATAAATGATTTAAGGAGTAAAAGGTGGATCTTTTTCATTAGTGCTATTTGTAATTAACCGGGGCAAAGCAGGGCTTGTGCACAGTTAAATCCATTAACGTGCAAACCATGGTTTGGCGTACAAAATTAGCTAAAATAAAGTTTTATCAGGCGCCTAATACGCTGATGAGGTAATCGATAGAGTTATCCCAGATCTGTTTACGTTCGGTAATGGTGTCTTCGACGGCAAAATCGGTAATGGCCAGGGCCACATCATTGGTGAGCTCATCCTGCATTATTTCCATTTCAAAATAATACTGAGCATCATCATCAAGCCATTTAAAACGTACGGATTTATTTTCTTTAACTGAACACAGTTTGGCCTTTTGCGACTCATCATCCCAGGTGAAAGTATAAACATGATCCCGGATACTAACCTCATCAGCAAACCATTGAGACAAGCCGTTAGGCTCGCTTAAGAATGAAAACAGGATACGTGGAGATGACTTAATCTCGTACTCAATGGTAAATTTTTTCTTTTCGGACATTTGGGTTTATACTATAAAAAGCAGGTCAGCACTAAATTTTGTAACATTTTTTCTAAAGAAAACGAATTTCTACTATATTTGCAAACCTTTTTAGGGACGGCCACTTGTTTTACAACGAAGCCACTCTTTTAAATAACCATTAAAAGAGGAAGATACACTAAAAAACGGCGGGGTAGCTCAGATGGTTAGAGCGTAGGATTCATATCCGTTAATTAACGGACGGCAGTCCTTAAAGATAAAATTAAAGTTCTCTTGCGATAAGAGATATAAAATAAAGAACGGCGGGGTAGCTCAGATGGTTAGAGCGTAGGATTCATAACCCTAAGGTCGGCAGTTCGATCCTGCTCCCCGCTACATTGGCAGAAAGCCCCTTGAAAAAGGGGCTTTTCTTGTATATTGTGGTTATGTTTACGGTATACGTTTTATATTCTCCAACCTTTGATCAAATCTATATCGGTTACACATCTGATTTAGAGAATCGTTTTCTCTCTCATAATCAACTGGCAACTAAGGGACATACTGTTAAATATCGCCCCTGGGTAATTGCATATACAGAAGAGTTCCCAACGAAATCGGAAGCTTTGATACGGGAAAAACAACTTAAATCGTCGAATGGAAGACAGTTTATTCGGAATATGATTAGCAAGAAATTTAATGCATCAAATGTTTAGAGCGATCGATTCATATCCGTTAGCCAACGGACGGCAGTTCGATCCTGCTCCCCGCTACTTGAAGCAAAATCCCTTTACGATTAGAATCGTAAAGGGATTTTTTGTTGCCGATGGTGTTTTTCACCTTATTAAATCAGTACAAATAACAAGTTATTACTCACCCAATTCAAACCCATCCTTTGTTATAAAATCCTTTAGTAGTTTGTCTATTTTAATGCTCACCCTAAAATCAGGCAATGGGTTACCTTCAATCTTTTCAAAATAAGCTTTTGCTTTAACTCTGTCTACCGTGGCTTTTAATTCATCAAAGCGGCCATATTCGTTAATGTTTAGCTCTGTGATATCGGCGCGCATTAAAATTTGAAGCTTGTTTTTATCAACGCCCAAAATACTTGTGAGCTTTAAAATTTGGCCGTATTTGGCCTGATATAAATAATCGGTAATATAGTCTCTTAAGGTTTTATCAGCTTTTAGCTCGGCATTGCCGCTCATTACATCATTAAGGAAGATGTTGGCAAATTTCTGCTCTTCCTGGGTTAAGGTAGCAAATGATTTGTGCAATTCGTCTAAAATTACCTTACGCTGCTCGTCGGTGATATTTGTTTGTTCTAACGATTTGATGTACTTCACAAACCGGGAGTTCATGTAATCGGCATCAATTTTACCGGTGTCAATTTCAACAATATAAGGCTCTATTTCAAAAGGCACATCTGGTAAACCGCCGCCGCCCGCACCGGGCACAAACATTTCTTTATAACGAGCAAGCAGGCTGTTATAATTATTCTCGTCAAACAGCAGTTCTATAACAAGTTTCGGCTTTCGGTCTTTAAACTCGTAGATGGATTTATTCCATTGAAAGCCCTGTACCTTTGCTGCTTCAAGGTATTGGTTAAGTACTTTAAAAAGTTTGGCAAAGCGCCCGCGTACGCCTAACTCATCAGGTAGCTTTTCAAAATTATCAATACCGGCGTTGGTAAACAGATCCGCTATCTGCATATAGGTGAAGTTTAGGTGTTGCAATTGCTTATCTAAGCGATCAACAAACAAACCATAGGGCCTATCGCCCGAGTAAAGTTTTACGGCCCTTTCTACATTTTGATGCATGGTATGCGGAAAGCGGTAATATTTTACAACGCCAAAGGGTTTTTCGGGGCCAAACAAGCGGTTGGTACGCGAAAATGCCTGGATTATATTTTCGTAGCGCAATACCTTATCAAGATATAAAGTATTTACCCATTTCGAGTCGAAGCCGGTTAGCATCTGGTCGACAACAATTAGCAGATCGATTTGCTTTTCGGGCGATTTCTCTAAGCGCTCGTAAGGCCTTTTATGAGCCAAACGATTGGAGATATCTTTTTTGAACCTGGCATGCGAGGCGAAAGTAAAATCCTGCTGGTAACGCTCGTTATAATCCTGCATCAGCTCAAGCAAGCCCTCTTCTTTAAATACAAAGCCTGCATTATTATCAATATGCGGATCAAACAAGGCGGTGGTTTTTAACGCCGGGAATTCCGCTTTTAGCAGCCGGTAATATTCAATAGCTTCGGCAATGCTGCTGGTGGCCAGCAGGGCGTGAAATTTTCCGTTATGGCTTAAGCGCAGCCAGTTATCTTTAATATCGGTAACTACGGCCTGCTGATGTTCCACCCGTTCGTACTGCGACCGGTTCAGGTAATCTTCTATACCTTTTACATACAGGCCGGCCTTGTCAAGCCCGCCAGCCATCGATACCTCGGCCGAATTCATAAAATGGTAATAGATGGCACTTTTATCCGCATCGGCAATAGCTTCGGCTTCGGTGGCGGCTTTGGCTTCCTGCAGGGCTACCGCTTTTCTGATATCCTTATCGCGATAGGTGAGCACTTTATAAGGGTCAAAACCCAGCACGTTTTTATCGCGGATGCCATCTGCCAGGCTGTAGCGGTGTAGTTCGTTACCAAAAATGGTGGCTGTAGTGGCGTCTTTACGCTGATTTTCGTCTTGTATGGGCGTACCGGTAAACCCAAAAAATACAGCGCGGGGAAACGCTTTGCGGATGGCGGGCAACATGGTTTCGCCAAAAACGGTGCGGTGTGCTTCATCTATAATGATTACCATTCGTTTGCGGCGCATCTGCTCCAGGTCTTTGGCGTTCAGGCCATCCTCTTCGGCTTCAATATTGCTCATTTTTTGGATAGAGGTAACAATCAGCGTATCGGCCGGATCATTGCTCTTAAGCTTGGTAACCAGTACGTAAGTATCTTCGGTTGCTTGCACCGATTGGTTATCATCGGCAAAACCCCGGTATTCGCGTAATGATTGTGTGCCCAGTTCAATCCTATCCATCAGGAAAATTACTTTATCGGCATCTTTGGAGTTGGCTATCAACTGGGCCGATTTAAAGCTGGTCATGGTTTTGCCCGAGCCGGTGGTATGCCATATATAACCGCCGCGCACGTCGGGGCTTTTCCAATCGGTTTTGGCTACACGATCGGATATCGCGTTAGCCGTGTAATATTGATAGCTTCGCATCACTTTCAGCACCCCGTCGGAGTTATCGGCCACCGTGTAAAAACCGATAAGTTGGTGGGCCATGGGTATGGAGATGAGCGAACTACAGATCTGCCGCCAATCGTTAACGGGTTCGTTATTAAAATCGGCCCAGTGAAAAAAGTAGTCTTTGTTAAATTTTCCTTCCGGGCCGGGATTGGCAAAGTAAATGCTTTCTTCGGGTGTGATGGCTACAAAAATCTGGATGAGTGAAAAGATGCCCGAAAAAATACCTTCGTAAGCGTATTTTTCAATTTGGGTACTTGCCTGGCTAATGTGCACGCCCGAGCGTTTAAGTTCGAGGTGGATAACGGGCATGCCGTTAATGAGCAGCACCAGATCGCCCCGGCGATCGTTCAGTATTTTTGATTTGCTTTTGTACCGGGGTTGCTGTGCTATTTGGTAGCGGCTTTGGCCGGCGGCAATCTCCAGCCTATCGTATATTTTTAAGCTTACTTCTTTACCAAAATGCAGGGCATCGGCAGGGTTATCGCGGGTAATGGCTACGCTTTTGCCGTTAATAAAACCGTTTAATTTAAGCGGCGTGCGCAGGGCCGTAATCTGCTCCAATACCTGCTGCATCTCGCCGGGGGTGAGCGGCGTATCATTAAGGCGGTCAATTTCCCGGTTGTTTTGAAAAAGGATGCCAGCCCAGTTGCTCAGCAAATCCTCTTCCGTTGGGTTTTTAAGTACCTCCGACTCCCATCCCTTGGTAGACAGGAGTTTTATCAACGCGTTTTCAAAATCTGCTTCACCGGTAAATGTAGTCATGGCTTAGGTTATTTTTAGATAAACATTTTTTGGAGCAAGGCCTGTTTGAGATGCTTTAGCTGCTGTATTTTTTGTTGGGATTGGTTGATTAGTTGATCGAGGTTTTGGAAATATATTGCAATTTTGTGTTGCTCTCCTATCTTTGGATATACAATTGCGACCTCTTCCAAATCAGAATTATGTAAATGCACTACAGATTTTCCTTTTGCTCTTTTAGATAAATCACTTTTTGATTTTCCATTTGTTAAACAAAGTGCTAAAAAAATTGGATATAGTTGAGAATTTGCATAAACGATATTTAAATCCCCGCCTAAAATAACACCAGCTTTTAGCACGGCTGAAGCCCTGGAGATATCCTCAGAAGTCTCACCTGAAGCAGGTACAATTACTTCGTTGCCTTTGCTCAAAATAGCATCCTTCTTGCTTTCAGCAAACGTATCCACATGATTTATTACCGTTTCATATTTTGTATATAATCTACCATAAAGAATAATTGGATAACCACTTTGGCTCAAGTCGTTTTTTGTATATCCTCTCCCTTTCGAAAAAGCTGCTACTTGGCCAAGCAAACTCTTTTCCCATTTCTCCGTAAACCCTTTAAAACGAATCTCAGGAACATCTTCTCCCTCTTTAGGAAACATTTTTTCGAGCATCGCTTTTTTTAGGTTGGTTACCTTTTCCAGTTTTTGCTCTTGTAGTTGAATTAAACTATCTAATTGTTTGAAATAGGTTCCGATTTGGGTTTGTTCCTCTTTGGAAGCGATAGCTATATTTAAGTTATTTATGGAGTTTTTTGATAAACTGGGAACTCCAGTCGATTCATCCTTTTGTTTCCAATTTATTCGTTGAAAAACGGGGTAGATAAACTCTAAATCATTGTTTTGTTTAGGTATCGCAAAAAACAGTGTATCAACCGTCCAAAAGGGTGCACGTAAAATATATGGTTTATCAATAGTTCCTTTTCTACCTATTCCGATCGCATCTTCTTTGTATGACAGTGCTTTATTCACATTAAGCATATAACCACCTGTCCCATAAACTGGAATATTTCCCAGAGATAAATGTTTATAATCTCTACCACTATTTAAATCTAAAATTTCCTCTAAGTTCTTCTCCTCCCATTCCTCCTCAAACCCTTTAAACCGAATCCCCGGCACCTTTTTAATCATTCCCATCACCTTCCCCTCTTAAAAGCTTTTGCCATTCGTTCAACCCCAACATGTCGTGTTCGCTGCCCGTTAGTTCACTCATCATTTGGGCTAATGCCAGCTCTGTATCCTGTAACTGGCTGCTCACATTATGCAAAGTAACGGTGTACTTCCCGGCCAGGTAGTTTACTTTTTGTGTAAGCGTAGCAACAGTATTGGCAGGTAACTCATGCAAAGTGCTTACCAGGGGGCTTATCCATTTGCGTTCAAGCAATGCTTTTACCTGCTCATCTGTCAATGCCTCAATAGTTTTTTTGGTGAGGATATGCAGGGCGTCCGCTTCTTCTTTAATATCTTTTTTAAGGGTTTTCTCCTCGGTTATCAGGTTGCTTACTTTCCAAATTTTGGTTTCGTCGTCGTCTTCGGTGTATTTCCCTTTTTTAATATCAGAGGCAATTTCTTTGGCGGCTTTAATAATTTCGGCGTTTACAAAGGCGTCTTTGGCTTCGTTGGTCAAATCGCTGTCTTTCGCTTCTTCGCTTAAAGCTTCTAACAGTTCGTCGTATTGGGCGGTAATTTCGGCCAGGCGGTTCTCTTTATCTAAAAGGCTTTGCAGTTGGGCGGTTAAATGCACCTGCTGTACCAGTTCAAAAGGTAAAATATGCCCTTTCCAGCCTTCCTGCACTTCAGTATCTTTACCTTTTTGTTTTTTAATTACCATGTTGGCATCTACCTGTTTAGCCGCTTCAAAGCCTTCGGTTTGCAGCATTTCCAAATCGCCGGAGATGCCTTGCCAACTGTTATCAAGCAATTGATAGGCTTCATACCTGTCAATGAGGGCTACCGGCTTTAAGCGGCTAAAAATATCGGCGCTCAATACGCTTTTTTCTTTAGGGATACTGAGCGTAGGCATTTCGTCTATCAGCCGTTTTTTGAGCGTTACATTAAAATTGGCAAAGGCATCTGTAAAAGTTGTTACAAAGGCCTTAACATCCGGGTGCGTTTGGATGCTGCCCGTAACATCTTCGGTTTTTAAAGCTGCCATATCGGCCGAGGTATTGGTAAACAGGCTTTCTTTCAGCCCCGGGAAAGCTTCCCAGTAAACCGAGAGCTCCCCAATTTCGCTGATGGGGATGCCGCCAAACATGGTGGCATAAATATCCCAGTTTTCGGCAGCCTCCGCGCTATCTACATACCGCGGGATATTGAGGTTGTAATCATTTTCCCTGATCTCGTTACGGCTTACCACTGCGGCGTATTTGGGGATGCTTTGGCGCCCGGCAACGGCGTCGGCTATGCGTTTAATATCCGATGCGCGGAGTTTGTTATTTTTCCCCTCTTTAACAAAACCCTTCGATGCATCAATGATCAATACATCGGTATTGGGGCGTTTTTGTTTCAACACCATTACAATGGTTGGGATGCCGGTGCCAAAAAATATATTGGCAGGCAAACCAATAATGGCATCAATGTGATTTTGCTCGATGAGGTTGCGGCGGATGGCCCCTTCTTCGCCTCCCTAAACAATACACCATGCGGCAATACAATGGTCATGATGCCATCAGGCTTTAAATGGTATAAATCGTGCAGTAAAAACGCGAAATCGGCCTTTGATTTTGGAGCCAGGCCAAAACGGGCATATCGCGGGTCGGCCTCCTTATCCGCCGGGTCCCATTGTTGCGAATAGGGCGGGTTGGATACCACGGCATCCAGGTATAGGGGATTGTATGAGTTTACCGGATCGTTTTCATCAAAATATGGCCAGTCCTCTTCTAAGGTATCGGCATTACGGGTTTGAATGTTTTCTATTTTAATGCCCCGCATAATCAGGTTCATGCGGGTAAGGTTATAAGTGTTTTGCTTAAGCTCCTGGGCGTAGTATTTAATTTTATTTTCGCCATCCATGTGCTTGGCCACACTTTTACCAATATTGATCAATAAAGATCCCGAACCGCTTGTGGGGTCATATATCTGAATTTCAGAGCGATCTTTAAGATGCCAGGCTATAATTTCCGACATTAAAACCGAAACCTCGTGCGGGGTATAAAACTCGCCGGCTTTTTTGCCTGCATTGGCGGCAAACTTTTCAATCAGGTATTCGTAAATAAAGCCCAGCACATCATAATCCTGCCGGCCATCCATCGGGATATCTTTAATAAGCTGTAGCAAATCGCTGATAGCTTTGGTTTGCTGTGCAGCGGTTTCGCCCAGTTTGCTCAGTCCGGTTTGTAAGGTATCAAAAACGCCGTCGAATAATTTCTTATGGGCCGGGTTAATTAAACGGCTAAAGGCCGATAACGCGTCGCGAACATTCGATACTTCAAAATCACTTTGTTTATCTATCCAGGTAGAAAACAAATCTTTGTGGGCAATAAAGTATCCTATACCCTTCCTGATAAAATCTACTACTTCGGTATCTGTTTCGGCAAGTTGTTTAATCTCGGCCTCCGTAATCCCCTCCTTTTTAGCAAACTTCAATTGGTTTTCTGAAAGGTATTTATAAAAAATAAATCCCAGTATATAATCTTTATATTCATTCGCCTCAATTTTGGAACGCATTTGATTTGCTGATTCCCATATTTTAGCGGCCAGTTGTTGTTTGTTCATTTATTTTATAGTATGATCTGATAGTATGCAATTTTATTAAAAAAAGATAGCCTGGTTGTATGCTGAAACTATCCAGACAAAAATGCAGGAATAATATTACTTTATTTCAAGTTATATTCAGTTGAAGCTGTTTATTCTTTTAAAATGTATTTTACTGTAAAATGTGGGGTATTTGAAATAAGGCATAACACGGAAGAAGACACTTAATCATACTACTTAATAGTAGTCCGGCCCCGGTAATTCTGAATAAGCCCGGGATTATAAAAGTTTATAAAAGATTTAACTGAAGCAACTATCGACTTCAAATTCAGATCAAGAATATCCTGATAAACATTATCATACGATGTAAAGCCATTTTTTCTTCTCTCTTTCAAATGTGTTAGTTCATCGCGAAGCATTTTTAGCTTTGATATCCTTCCCATCTTTTTTGGATATTTCAGCCCAAAATCTTTATTGGTTAATTTGGGAATGATACTATTTATTTTATCCTCAAATGACGCCCACCGTTGAATACGATCCTTTTCTACCAGTTTGCCGTTATAATTAATTAGCGCATAATCTGGCAGCATCTGATTCATGAAAGCCTCTAAAGCCAGGAAGGAAAATATAACGCCTATCGATGACACTTTGAATACATAGCTAAATGCTACGGTTTTAGAAGCTGAGCTTTCGTTCAATGCCACAGTGAGCCATTCCTTGCATCCTCTAATTGAGGTACAACATCAAACGCTAACGAAAAATAAAAGGTGACCGGATTGGGTTCCAGCATTAAAAAATGTTTCTGTTTAAATTTTAGCCTGTTAATTCCATAAAGTTCCTTATAGCCTATTTGTAGGAATACAAGACTTTTATCCCGAAGAATTTTTTTTAACTGTTTTTCAGAGGTTACTTTTGGGACATCATTTAGCTGTACCGGGCGATCTCCATCAGTGTTATATTCGTGACCCTTGAAATTTATTTTTGTGCCTTTCATCTATTCTCTTTTTTTAAAATTAAGAAATAGTACAGCATATGTATTGATAATCAATCTACTCTATAAATTAGATGAGAGAAAGGAAATGAAGCTTTTCTATAAATAGCCCTGCATTCAGGTGTTACCATTATTTTTGAAAAACAATAGTAGTTTAAAATATCGCCCCCAACCTCCATGCTATCCCCCTCCATCAATATCCCCGCCCATCGTCCATTCAACTGGTCCGAGTGCCTCTGGTACCTCGATCGTGAATTTGATGATTGCATATACCGCGTTTATCCTTATAAAGTACGAAGAGCGTTCCATGTGAATGGGCAAAACCTGCTTGTTGATATCCTGTTTACAGGTGAGGCCTTAGAAGTTGAATGGCTTACCGGCGAGCCAGGGCCTGGCCAAATCAACCATATAAAAAACTTTATTGCAGATTGGTTTGATGTTGAAACCGATCTGGCTCCATTTTATAAACTGCTCGGCAACCAAAAAGAATTATCTTATATGCCGGAAGCTTTTGCCGGTTTACGTTTTATCGGGATGCCAGATTTATTTGAAGCATTGGTGTGGGCTATTACCGGGCAGCAGATCAACCTTAGGTTTGCGTATAAAATAAAAAGGCGCATGGTTGAAGCTTATGGTTCAGCCATCGGGTTTGAAGGAGATAAATATTGGATTTTTCCACCGCCTGAAGTTATAGCCTCGCTTTCGGTTGCCGAACTGAAAGACTTACAATTATCGGCCAAAAAAGCCGAATATATTTTGAATATAGCCAACGCTTTTTTAGATAGAACCTTAAGTAAACAAATTCTGCAAAATTTGCCAACTTTCGAAGCCCGGTTAAGTTTGCTAACCGGCATAAAAGGCATTGGCGTTTGGACGGCAAACTACGTGCTGATGAAAAGTTTAAACGAACAGTCGGCCGTTCCGTATGGCGACGCAGGTTTGCAGAAAGCCCTGGTAAATCACAATATAATCATAGATAAAAACGACAAGGAAGGGATCAGCCGTTTTTATAAAAGCGTTGGCGGATGGGAGTCATACACTTCGTTGTATTTATGGAGAAGCATGGCCGGGCGGGTCTGATCTGTTTTGTGAAGAATAAGGAAATGCCGGTAATGATAGTGCTTTTGGCTATTAACCCGCAAACATCCTATATTTAAATTATGTACCATCAGGAGTTTCTGCCGCCGGATGAACTGCGCGATATCATCAAATGCTTTTGGCATAACAGGAGGGATGCCGATGAGCAGCAACGCACATTTGAGGTGCAGCCCGATGGTTATGCCGAAATAATTTTTTATTTCGGAGATCTGCACAGGCTTGCTGCCGGCGGAGAGCTACAATCATTACCTTCTCCTTTTATGATGGGCCTGCTTAACCAGCCCGTTATTTTTCACACGCAAAGCCTCCTGGAAATTATCGGCATCAGGTGTTATCCCTGGACGATTTTTGATTTGCTGAATCTCTCCTCCGGAAATAACGGCGTGCAAACATTTCAACACCCTATAGCCGGGCTTCAATCCTCATTAACAAAATCCGTCGAAGCGGGAAATATAACAGAGGCTATGGCTCAACTGAAGCAATACTTTCTTTCGGCACAAACCGGTATTGCGGCAAACAGCATGTTGTTTAAAGCCGGGCTTGCCATGCGCCGGGCAAAAGGCACTATGCCGGTAAGCCAGGTAGCTGAGGCCGCGCATGCAACCGTGCGTACGCTTGAGCGCAATTTTAAGCAGTCATCAGGCCATACGGTTAAAGATGTATCGGCGCTGATGCGTTTTGAACAGGTACGCAACCGGTTGTGGCATAGCCCGGAGGTTAACCTGGCTGGTTTGGCGCACGAACTGGGCTATACCGATCAATCGCATTTAAGCCGTGAGTTTAAGCGTTTCAGTGGTACTACGCCGGCCGCGTTTGCACGGGAGGCTAAAAAAGGCAGGCGAATTTTACCCGGCGATTTTGTCGCGTTTGTACAATCCTAAGGCCATGGCATTCCTCAATTTTGTGTATCAAATTATTATAATATGAAAGCTACACAAAATCAAAATACTTACGATGTAATTATTGCAGGTGCCGGCCCGGTGGGCCTTTTCCTGGCCTGCGAACTGGCTTTGGCCAAATGTTCGGTGTTAATACTTGAAAAAGCGGCAGATCCTCATTCTCCCATAAAGCAACTGCCCTTCGGGTTGCGCGGCCTTTCGGCTCCATCCATCGAAGCACTGTATCGTCGCGGACTGCTCGAGCAGCTCGAAGTGCATAAAAAACTTAAAAATCCTCATCAAAATGCCAAACAGGGAGCGGAGCGCCAGGTTGGCCATTTCGCGGGGATCCCTTTTACCGAGGGTAACGTAGATCAATCGCGATGGGAGCACCGCTTACCGGGATCGCCCGGGCCCAGCCTTATGACTACCATGGATGAGATGGAAACCGTATTAACCCGCCGCGCCGAAGCACTTGGCGTTGAAATTAAACGCGGATTAGCCATTACCGGTTTTGAGCAGAACGATAGCGGCGTAACGGTTCTGTGGGATAGTTATTCCTTTAACAGCAAATGGCTGGTAGGGTGCGACGGTGCCCGCAGTGCAGTACGCAAGCTGGGCGGCTTTGAATTTGCCGGTACCGAACCCGAGTTTACCGGCTACTCTACCCGGATAGATCTTGCCGATCCGGAGAAGCTGAACCCCGGTCGTAATGTAACCTCCCGGGGCATGTACCTGCAATCGCAGCCGGGTTATGTGTTGATGCAGGATTTTGACGGCGGTGCTTTTCACAGCTCAGAGCAGCCTGTTACCCTGCAACACATACAGGAGGTATTGCGCCGCGTTTCAGGTACCGATGTTACCGTAACAGCCCTGCACATGGCTACCACCTGGACCGACCGTGCCCGCCAGGCAACTACCTATCGCAACGGCCGCATATTTTTAGCGGGTGATGCTGCGCACATCCACGCCCCGCTGGGTGGCCAGGGCCTTAACCTTGGCCTGGGCGATGCCATGAACCTGGGCTGGAAACTGGCTGCAGCCATTCATCAGCAAGCACCCGGGAGTTTGCTGGATACTTATTATGATGAGCGTTATCCGGTAGGCATGCAAGTGCTGGATTGGTCGCGGGCGCAGGTGGCCATTATGAAGCCCGATGCATCAAGCCGCGCCCTCTATGCCATCATCAGCGATTTGATGAACACCAACGATGGGGCTACCTATTTTGCAGGGCGTGTATGGGGTATCCATACGCATTACAATCTGGGTGATGACCAACCATTACTGGGTTACAGCGTGCCGGATTTTGAGCTGGCAGATGGCACAAGGATAGGTAAATTGATGAGCGACGGCCGGGGATTATTGATTGATTTTGGCGGAGATGCATCCCTTAAAGCTTTAGCAGCCACCTACAGCCATCAGCTTAAATACGTTTCAGGCCCTGCCAAAGATCAGTTGGGTTTAAGCGCGGTATTAGTCCGTCCGGATGGTATTATCGCGTGGGTTGCCGGCAATGAACCAGATTTTTCCAAGCTTCAGAAAGCCGCAGAGCGATGGTTTGTACGTAATTGATTATTGAAGCCGCTTGCCGGGGTAATCTCATTTTTCACCGTTAAGCCGGCATACGTTGTTCCTGGTTTAACGGTTATTTGAGCTAAATACTAAGCCATTAATGCCGCCTGCTGTTTGATGATTGTTTAATGATGTAAACCAACACAAATTTATACCAGATAACACAATCAAAGTATAATTTTAAAACATCATGAAAACCTTTATCAAATCATTACCGGTAACCTTGTTTTGCACGCTTATTTGTATAGTTCAACCCGGTTGGGCGCAATCCTGGCGAAATGACCCTAACGTTGTTTTTTACAAAGGCATGCCCGTTGATACCACCAAAGAAACTTTAACACCGCAAATGCGCGCGTTTATTACCCGCGCCGGCCGTATAAAACAATTGGGGCACGAGCACTTTTTAGTAAGTAATTTGGGGGCTCAAAACATTGGTGTTCGTTTTGATAAAAAGAGTGAGCTTTATGAGGGGCTGGAAACCATTACTCCAAACAATGATTTTACAAGTATTTTAGTTGACGGCGAGGCCGGCATAGAACTAATAGCCCAGGATGTAAACCCACAAAACGCTAAAAATTACCTCTTCCGCGTAATCCAAAATGACAGGCGTGAGCTGGTTGGATGGACCATGCCAAACCAGTTTAAAACTACCACAGATGGCAGATATACTTATGCTTACTTAGGCAAATTCGGCTATCAACCCAACCAGGTTTTACGGGTTGAAATATACAATGTTAAAAATTTCAGAGAGCAGGATGCTGTAACTATCGATTGGCGTAAAGTTGTTAAGCCAAATGTTACAGCATACGCCGAATTCTGGAGCCGCATGTATCCCACAGTTGATAATGGTGTTGTTGACAGATCTTTTTATCCTAAGGACAAAAATACACGCCTGATAAAGGGCAAGGAAGTGCCGATGACCCCACCCGAACTGGATTTTATCAAATCGCCATCATCGCAGGATTTAAAGATCAGGCTTGCCGATTCGGTGCAGCGGCTCTGGTTCATGATTGGTAACGCGAAGAGGATCTATAACTACAAAGTATCATTAAAACGAGATGCAGACGGCTTGAAAGACAGCATCAATCTTGGTGAAACCAACTATGATTTTTATCTGTACAAAGAGTTTTGGAAAACGCCCGGTAAATATCAAATAACCTTCACCCCAAAAATACACCGTCACGGCGGCAGGCCGGTTTACCTGTTACGAGGTTTAGCCACCAGCATCCCTTTTACGGTTTTGCCGGCTGTTAATGTACCGCTTACCGTATCTGCAACGGTATTAATAACTATAGTTGCCGGTGTAGTTTTAGCAGCCCTGCTCATTCTCGTTTTTTATCGCCGAAGGCAAAAGCGCAAATTGTTTCAGCAGGCTCAGGGTAAAGAGATCATTAACCTGCAATTAGCGTCGGTAAGGGCGCAGCTAAACCCGCATTTTGTGTTTAACGCGCTGGCCGGGATCCAAAACCTGGTTAATAAAAACGAGATGGAAAATGCCAATAAGTATCTTGTACGTTTTGCCCGCATCACCCGTAATGTATTGGATGAGGGTAACCGCGAACTAACGTCCATACAGCACGAAATGGCCTTGTTAAATGATTACCTGGAGATGGAGCAGATGCGTTTCGGCTTTGCGTTTAATATTAACACCAATCACGATGTGATTGATCAGCAAATTGAAATACCTGCCATGCTGCTACAGCCTTTTGCCGAAAATGCGGTTAAACACGGCGTATCAGCCCTGCAGCAGGCAGGCGCTATCCGGATAGGCGTTGACCAGGTTGATAATACCTTGCTATTAACAGTATGGGACAATGGCAAAGGATTTGACCAAACCGTTAAAGCAGGTATCGGGATTGAACTGTGCGAAAAAAGGATCCGCCTACTCAATAGCATCTATAAAAATACCACTATATTGCTGCATAAAGGCCGCGAAAACAATGGTACGTTAATTACCATCGAGCTAAAAAACTGGTTGTAAAAATGAAAGCGTTGCTTATTGATGATGAACCGTCAAACCTCGAAAACCTGCAACAACTGTTGGGTGCTTATACTCATGGCATAGAAGTTTGCGCCATAGCAACCAATGTTGATGAGGCTATTGATGCAATTGCCAAACATAAACCTCAACTGGTGTTTTTAGATATCCAGCTGCACCAGCAAACAGGTTTTGATTTACTGAAACAACTGGGCCGGATTGATTTCGAGATTATATTTGTAACCGCGTATAACCAATATGGCATACAGGCTATCAAATTTTCGGCCTTAGATTATCTGCTTAAACCAATAGACCCTGATGAGCTGAAAGCCGCCGTTGATAAAGCCCGGAAAGCGATAAGTTTAAAATGGGATAATGAGCGAATAGCTTACATGCTCGGGTACCTGAAGGATGGCAATAAAAACCAGGGCCGCATAGCCTTGCCGCTTTTTGGCGAAACCCGCTTTGTTGACATTAAAGATATTGTGCGCTGCATGGCCGAAAACTCATACACCCGTTTCGCCCTACGAGGCGGCGAGCAGGTACTGGTATCCAAAACGTTGAAAGAATACGCGGACCTGCTATCCGATCACGGCTTTCTGCGGGCGCATCAATCGCACCTGGTAAACGTGGCATTTATAAAAAGTTTGTTGAAAGAAGATGGCGGAACCCTGCTGCTTACAGATAACACCAAAATACCGGTATCAAAACTTAACCGGGATAAAGTGAAAGAAAGGATTATGGTCGAGTTTAAACTGTAATAAACGGCTCTAATCCTTTATTAAACTCATCCGGTTTTTCCATCATCGGCGCGTGCCCGCATTGATTCAGCATAATGAGTTGCGATTTTGGCAACAGGCTTTTAAACTCAACTGCAACTTCAGGGGGAGTGATGCGATCGTCATTTCCCCAAATCAATAAAACGGGCGTTGATATTTCAGGGAGCCGGGCAGCAACATTATCCCGCTGTGCCGATTTTGCAGCTTTTATAGCGCACAAGCATTTATAATTATCGGTAGTAACGCGCATTACTTCATCAACCAATTCATCTGTAGCGATAGCCGGATCGTAAAATGTATAGGCCACACGCTCGTGGATGTATTTGCGGTTGCCGCGTTTAAGGAAACTGCCAAACTGTGTATTTTCATACAGGCCCGAGCTGCCGGTAAGCACCAATTTTGAAACTTTCTGCGGATACCTGTGGGCATAGCGGATAGCCAGGTGCCCACCAAGTGAGTTACCAATAAGGATGGGGTTTTGCAAATTGCCCGAAGTAATCAGGTTGTCAAGAAATTCCATCAGGTATTCTAAAGTGTCGCCTTTATATTTCTCATAAAGTGGCAACTGCGGCACAATGATATTAAACCGGTTTTCAAAATACCGGATAACGCCGTTCCAGTTGCTCAGGCTACCAAACAGCCCGTGAAGTAAAATGATGCTTTGTTTCATTGTTTTAATAAAACAAAGCTATCACGCCACACAATTTGAGGTTGTGACTTCAGTCACAAAACGCAACGGGCTATTTTAGTAGTAACAACCGCGCCCTGCTAAGCGCTTCACGGCTAATGTAAAGGTAACGGGCAATATTGGTGAGTGATATTTTACGGATAATAACCGGGCGGCGCTCCATCAGGTACCGGTAACGCTGCAAGGGGCTTTTTAACGAAAGCATGTACTGATGCTCTGATTGTTGCTCAGAAATTTCCTGGTACAACTGCAGATTAACGTGCAGCAAATTCATATGCAGGCCGTACAGTGGTTGTAGTTTTTTGATGTTGATGCGGAGTATAACAGCATCCTCAAGTGCAACGATATTAACTGCTGATGGCGTTTTTTTATTATAGCTTTCGCAATTGGCCAAAAAGTCATCGGCGAAGGCAAATTTGATGATCTTTTCCTGCCCGTCCTCATCCGGAATGTTGTACTTGAATGATCCTGATATCACAAAAGCCGAAAAACGGGCAACTTTACCATATTTTAAAAAAGTATCCCCCTTTTTTATGTGCTTTACAACAGCCATTACATCCAGCAAGCGCCATTCATCATCGGTTACTATGGGATACTTGTTTTTTAGCTGGTTATACCAGTAAGGCAGTTCTTGCTTCATCGGGCTGATTAAGTATAAATTATAGGCGATACCAAAATCTAAGATAAATGATAGCCGAATATTTGCGGTTACATGATGTAAACTTTACGTGTTGCTGATAATAACAAAAGTTTGAGCTATGCAGACAACAAAATTGAGCCATACAAGAAAACGGCACCCCCGCAAACACCCTGATTTTTGTATCGTTAAACTTTTAAAAAACAATTATGACAACCATATCAAAAATACAACTCGGCAATAATGGTCCGCTGGTTTCTAAGCTGGGCTTAGGCTGCATGCGCATGTCGTCTGTTTGGGGGAGTAAAGCTAACGATGAAAATGAAAGCATCGCCACTATTCAGGCGGCATTAGATAACGGTATCAATTTTTTAAACACCGGCGATTTTTATGGTGCCGGTCATAACGAGCTGCTGGTTGGTAAGGCCATTAAAGGCAGGCGCGATGACGCTTTTATCAGCGTAAAATTTGGTGCCATTTTTCATAACGGGCAGTGGCTGGGGCTTGATCTGCGTCCCATAGCCATTAAAAATTTCATTAACTATTCGCTGGTGCGTTTGGGTGTAGATACCATAGATCTTTATCAACCCTGCCGCATGGATAACAGTGTTCCGGTAGAAGATATAGTGGGCACCGTAGCCGACCTGATTAAAGAAGGCAAAGTGCGCCACCTCGGCGTATCCGAAATCACACCCGATCAGTTGCGCAAAGCCAATAACGAATACCCCGTATCGGCACTTGAAATAGGTTACTCCCTGGCCGACCGCCAGATAGAGTCCGACCTGTTGCCAACTGCTAAAGAACTGGGCATCGCTGTTGTCGCATTTGCCAATACAGCCGAAGGCCTGCTAACCGGCGATATGAAAGCACCCCTGCCTGCCGATAGCTACCACAACCACTTCTCCCGTTTTCAGGGAGATAACCTGGTAAAAAACCTTGAAAAGGTGGAGGTACTGAAACAGATGGCAAGTGATAAAGGCTTTACACCAACCCAACTGGCTATTGCCTGGGTAAATGCACAGGGCGATCATATTATGCCATTGGTAAGCATGAGCCGCCGCACAAGGCTGCCCGAAAATATGAAAGCCATGGAAATTGAATTTACAGCCGCCGAAATGGATGTACTCAATACCCAATTTGCCCCCGGAGCTATATTAGGAGGTACATACCTGCAACGATAACAGGAGAGGGGCTTGCGGCTAAGCCCCTCCTGTTTTTTATATTTACATAATGATCAACCCAACCGAAATAGTTCCGGGAGTTATTTTTTACTCATACCTCTCGGCCATGCGAAAAGATAAAGTAGGCTTTCTGAATCACAACACGCTGGTGATGCAGGTTTCGGGATTGTTCACGATGGAAACATCGGGCCAAACCATATCCATGCGGGGCGGGCAAATGCTGCTGATAGGCAAAAACCAGCTGGCGCAGATCATTAAAACGCCATTGCCCGGCGAGAATTATGAAACCATCGTAATTTCGTTGCAGGAAGATCTGCTCAGGAAGATAGCCCTTGAAGAGCAGATAGAAATAAAGGAAAAATACGTTGGTTCGCCAAATATACTGATACCGCGGGATGCTTTTTTGCAGGGATATTTTCAATCGGTAATTCCATACGTACGTAACCCGGCCGAAAAAATAACGAGCGAGATGGGGATGCTAAAAGTGAGGGAAGGAGTAAAGCTGCTGTTGAATGCGATGCCCGAGCTTAGCACGTTTCTGTTCGATTTTTCGGATCCTTACAAAATTGATCTCGAAAAATTTATGCTCAGCAATTTTCATTTCAACCTGCCGGTCGAGAAATTTGCACAGCTTACCGGCCGTAGCCTTGCCGGCTTTAAGCGCGATTTTCAAAAAACCTTTGGCTCCTCGCCCCGGCATTGGCTGCAGGAACGCAGGTTAATCGAGGCGCTGCATCTCATCGAACATAAAAACAAAAAGCCATCGGCCATTTATCTCGACCTGGGTTTTGAAAGTCTTTCGCATTTTTCGCATTCGTTTAAAAAGCGGTTTGGTAAAGCGCCTACGGCGTTTTGATAGTACCACTCTGTCAAAACCATTAATAGGCCTGGTTCCCTTTCCATATAATTTTGCATTTTGGGTTAGCTGCCAACAGCGTTTTAATGCCTGTATCTGTTTCTTTCACCCCTGTACCCGATACATCAAGCCATCGCAGCGATTTTATATTGCTGAGATCGGGCGGGAGTTTTTTCAGCTTGTCGTTCCAATATAGCTGCAGTTCGCGCAGTTTTTGAAGCTGGTCAATATCTTTCGGGATCTCTGTAAGATCGTTACCCGATATGTTTAATGACACTAAATTATTTAACTTCAAAACAGCAGAGGGGATTTTGCTAAAGTAATTTTGAGCCAGATCCAGTAGTTTCAGGTTGGTTAGCTTTTTTATATCCGGAGGTAATTCATAAAGGTTACAATCGGATAAAATCAGTACTTTCAAATTAGCATGATCAAAAATCTGTTCAGGAAACGTTTTAAAATCCTGATCGCTTAAAAAAAGTGCTTCGGTATTATCTGTCAATGAATCTACGCTGGTACTTGCAAGGTATTCATTGCCTTCAACATCAACCAGGTATTGTTTTCCGTTTCGTTTAACTTTGGCAAAGCCGGTATCGTCAAAGGTTTCGGCTTCGGTGTATTTATAGGGAATTACCAGCTTTAAATCTTTATTTATAAAGCCGTATAGTAATTTGCCGTTTTTCTCCACCTTTGACAGGCCTATCTTATCCCGGTAAAAATATACGGATGCAATCAGCTTTTTGGTGTTCTCCTGCGAGATTTTGGCTTTTTGGTAAAGACTTGCATTTTTTTTTGCTACAGCACGTGCCTGCTTTTCGGCCTGATAAGCTTCATACCCCAGGAAACAGGCTACAAAACACGATACCACCGAAGCCAAAAGCATCATCCTTAACCGGTTATTATATTTGCGCAGCCGTAATTCTTCCGATTTTCTTTGCTGTTGTACGGCATCCTTGCTCTCCGTAAAAAGGCGAATTTCTGTGTCCGAGAGTTTCAAATCTTTTAGAAGCGGTTCGATAAAAAAAAGATCGCTTTCAGATAGCGCTTCGCCCATTCCGTTACTACGTGCCGCTTTAAATTTTAAAATGCTTTTTGCCTCCAGTAAATCCTTTTCCTTTTTGCTCCGTTTTTCGGCAATGCGTTTGGCAAGCGAATCATGCATCAGTTCGTACATGTCGGTGTCTTCGTCATAGCGGATTATACGGCTGTTATCAAATTCTTTAATCACGATCTCTATAGATGCCGGCTTACAATTGGGAAACCGGCCATAAAGATTGCTTTTGCTGATTGGCTCTTTGGTGCCCTCAAGTGTGGCGAAAGGCGACATGATGCTCCATATCATTTCCTGTGTGAAATCACTATAGTCAGGAAGCATTTTTTCGCTGATGCGGGCCACTTGTTCTTCCAAAAACTTTTGAAGTATATCTCCAATTTTACCTTGTGAGTTAAGTTTCTCTAAATCAAAAACAACTTCTGTTTCCCTTGACTCATCGCCCGTAGCAGCCATGTAAAATCTATCCAAAAATACGTGCAGATAAGGCAACTGGATGGTTTTAGCCCGTTCGGTGATTTTTAGTTTTTCAAAAATTGCCTTCGCCACTTTTGCTTCCTCGCCCGGTTTGATGGTTACCAGTGATGTTTCTGCACAGGTAGCGCTCTCAATCACCTGTTTAACTTTGGCGTCATTCATCGGCTCCACCCTTAGCTTTTTACGGGTAAGTTGCGGTACCGCCCGCTCAAACTCATCCAAATAACCCAAAAACTCTTCACGTATGGAGAAGATCATTTTAACAGGCTGCTCAACCAAAAGGATTTGTTGTACCGTACGGATAAATTTGGTTTGCTCCTCTTTCGAACCCAAAATATAAAGCTCTTCAAATTGATCGAAAATAAGGTATAGTGGCTTAAAGCAGTTGAGGTAAATATTTTTAATGGCACCGGTAACCCCGCTATCGGCTTCTTCAATGCTTGCAGGTGTGTGCTTCTCCCTAAAATTACTAAGCCAGTCTGGTTCTGTCACACTGGTGTTCTTCTGCCCGCCGGCATCGGTAAGTACCTTTTGCAAACTCTGATTTATGTCTTTGCCACGCCTTACGGGAAGATCCATCCAATCGTGCGCTGCAAATTTGCTGGCAAGACCGCATTGAATTAAGCTGGTTTTGCCTGTGCCAGATGCACCATAAACCAATAAAACGGGCGATTGGAAAACCATTTCATAAAGCCGGGCTATCTCCTCGTCTCTGCCCGAAAAAAAAGCCACCTCGTTTTTGTTATAAGGACGTAAAAATTTAAATGGGTATTGTTTCATTTGGCAATAACGGTTTAATCAGGATTTGATTTAGGCGTGTTTATTAGGCTACCTGCGGCGCTGTACCTGTGATAGCTTGCAGTGCGTCTTTAAATAAAGTAACAACATCTAACGAGCGGCTGGCGTCAAAATGTTTTGAACCCTGGTTATAGTCATTTTCGGCAGATGGCTGGTTTATAACAATGGTTTTATCCTTATCTTCCCAAAAACTGTATTTTAAGCTCCCATCAGTATTGGCCGACGAGTAAAAATAAATCTGCGCACCTTGCTCTGATGTCAGCGCATTGGCATCAATGATAAACGGAAACAGGTTTAATTTAGGCTGATACGTTATTTTGGTATTTTTTAGTAAAACCGCGTAAGTGTTAAGTGGTACATCCTGCTGTTTAACCAGGTCGATGAGGGTGTTTTCATCACATCCCAGCGCGGTGTATTTATGTATATAGTATTGCCTGATGTTACGTAATCCAAAATACTCCACGTTTTTAATAGATTCCATGGTGTAATTTGTTAAAAAACTTAAATGCTCCAGCACAATCGTGAGGCTATTCTCTGCCTCAACGCAATCAGTTTCGGTATATGCTGAGCCCGGGAGGGAATTTAAAAAATTGCACGCCTTAACAAAATCGCTTTCAGGCTGCATTTTGTCCGAAATGCCTTTTAGCTCACTGATGGGATATTCCAGGTTGTTTTCGTCAAACATAAGCAGCAGCGTTGATAACAAATTTCTATAAGCGGTAAGCGACATCTCCAGGGGGCTGTTAAAAAAAAGCCTGATCTTGTTAATCTGTGTCTCATCATAGTGGCGCTCACTGTTTTTTTCATCCCATAACTTAGAGAGCAGTGCAAAACACAGCAGCTGCAAAGCCCGCAGTGCTGTAAGATGGCAGATAACGATGTAGTTTTTTTTATTTTCGGCCACGTCGCCCTGCACACCTATGGCCATTAACTTGCGCAATTTTACGCCCAGTACGCCATAGGCACTAATGATAATAGCCTTGGCCTCTTTGCGGTAACCGGCATCATTTTCCCAAAGTGCGCCGTTCATTTCGGCGGCGCCAAACAATGCCCTGGCCCGCTCGTTGGTTTTTTTTATCGTTTCAAACAGTCTGAAACTGAGTACTTCATTGTACGCTGTTTTTTGTTCGGAACTCGGCAGCTGTGTTTTTTCATCATTTTGTATAGGTACCGGAGTTGTAGTTTCTTCAGTTTCTTCGCGGGCGGGCATATTAGGGAAGCAGCGGTCAAGCTCGGTTTTAAACTGGTATTTTAAATGATCGATGTTATTGTAACGGGTAGGGTAGTGTTGCAACTGCCGCAGCTTTCTTTTAAAATCAAAGAGGGATTTGATGTCGTCCTCTTCTACCGCATCAAGATAAACGGCCTCGTTTTTTAAGTAAGTCCATATTTTGGGGGCCTGCCCTGTCGAGAAAGCATCCATGGCCACATCAAACTCCTGGTTGGTGTATTTACCAACTTTCGAGAATACCAGGAAAACGGCCATATCACAACCCCGCAATGCGTTATTGTACTCGGCCTGTAAGCCCGCTGCCGACATGGCGTTGGGAAAATTTTCCCAGCATACTACTTTCAAAAATATGCCGGCTGCATTAAGCCTGATATTTTCATCGTTAATGAACAGCATAAACTGTTCCCGGTCGGCTTTTAATTCTGATGATGATGCCAGGAAAATCTGTATAGTTTGTCGTGACATAAGCTTAAAGGTTAGGAATTACAACAGAGGGAATAAATGTCAGATTTTTTTTAAACTTATATATAAATAGCTAATTGACAAATATTTATTTTTTTATATTTATCAAAAATCTAAACCAATGGACAAAGAGCTTTTTGACAAATATGTAGAGGAACGCTACCAGGGGCAAATGAAATTTTACAGCGATTCTTCCAGGAAGAACCAAGGTAAATACCGGAAATTTCAATGGGCGCTCATCATCCTCTCGGCATTAACGCCTGTTTTTGCAGCGTTAAGCAATTTTAAATTTGATTTTTTATGTGCTGACTCTAAAGCAATACTAAACATGCTGGTAATTATCGTATCGGTGATAGTGGCAATTTTAACAACCGGTTTAAAAACCTTTAGTTACCAGGAACTTTGGGTTACCTACAGATCGACCAACGAGCTGCTTAAGCCCGAAATATATTATTACCGTTTTAATGTTGGGCCTTATGGAGTAGCGGGAGTTGACAAAGAATCGCTTTTTGTTACCCGTGTAGAGAAAATTTTAGGTGCCGAGCATGTAAACTGGCCACCGGCCAAACAACAAACCGAAGGAGACGGAAAGCAGAAGCCGGGCGAGGGTGGGCAGCAAGCAGGAGCAGAGGCCGGCGGGCAGGAAGTTAAACCTGAAAGCCAGGCCGGCGATAATGCAAACCCAACTACAGGAGAAGAAAAGCCTGGTACCGGCGAAACCGAACAACAGTCAACAACCGGAGCTGATGAATCGCAAACTAAGGGCGAAGATTCAACAAGTGATAGTGGCGAAAAGCCGGCGGAACCTGAAGGAGGTGCTTAAGTTTTGGTGCCTGTTATTCTACAGGCACGCGAGCTTCCGGTTAATGGGCATTTGCATTGCCTTTAGGTTTGGTACGTATTAATAGGTATACTCTTTTAATGGGCGATAATTTTTAAAACGACTAAAGTTATCCCGGTCGGTTGGTTTTTTTGATATCACTTTTCTGTTTCCGGTTTTATCATAAACAGATACAACAAGGCTATCGCATTGATCAACACCGGCAAATTGGCGTAAACTGTCTGCTTCAAGTTTCAGGAAAACCGTGGTATTGCAGCCGGATACAAGCAAAGCGTCGATGCAGTTTAATTCCTGGTTATATAGCATATTTGGAAAATTTGCTGAATTTTTGATATATACCAGGGCATCGGTTTTTTTATTGTAGATTAAAAGCGTTCGTATTTCATTGGCGCCACGCGCTGCTACGGCCGAAACATAAGTGATATCGTTCAAGCCATCCTTGTTAAAATCTGATATCTGAGGGTCGCAATCGGCAAATCCATCCTTAGGGAAATGGAATTCATTTTTTATTATCCATTTATTGTTTTGTTTCGCGCTAAACCGGATAATTACGTAGTTGCTATCAGTAATAGTGTATCTGTTCAGCTCAAATTTATTGCGTCCTTTTCGCCCTATATTTAAACTATCGGTAAACGACTCGAGCAGTTCGGGCTGTACATGAAGTTGCCCGGCTTTTATTGATGATTTGGTTGTTTCTCCGTTTTGTAATACAGGTGCAGGGTGGTTTGGTCCACAGGCAGTTATCACCAATGCTATTGGTACAATATACTTGTGCATAGGTTTGGTTTTTTTAACTTTAGGCAAAGGTAGTTCAAAATATAAGCAAACTGAAATAGCTCTGCGTCTGAATTTTTTTGTAAAAAAACGGGGCGATAAAAATTAAATTGGTGCCAATCCGGTCGCCGGTAATAACAAACCGTGGCGGGCTTTTGCTATTTTGCACCTTTATTACCGATGATGGATACAGATTTACATAAACCATTTATGGATCGCTGCCTGGAGCTGGCAATGGTGGCCATGCTGGAAGGTGAAAGCCCGGTTGGCAGCGTTGTAGTGAACAATGGCCGCATTATTGGCGAGGGCTGCGAAAAAAGCCGCCAGCTTAAGGATGTTACCCGCCATGCCGAAGTAGTTGCCATTTTAGATGCCCTGCAAAAAAACGAAAGCTGTGAAGGAGCTATACTGTATTCAAATGTTGAGCCCTGCATCTTGTGCTCGTACGTGCTGAGGCATCATAAAATAGCCAAAGTAGTATTCAGTAAATATTGCGGTGAGCTTGGCGGCACTAATGAGGAATTTAATATTATAACTACGGATAAGATAACCAAATGGGCAGAGCCTCCCGCTATTATTGTTTACGGTGGCAAATAGCATAATTGCCGAACGTAAAAAAAGTGCGTAGGGCTGACAGAAAATCGGGCCGGGAGTATGGCCCGCGATGGGCATCGGGGCAGGCTCTGTGGGGGGAAGCTTTTTTCTGTCTTGGGTTTTTGGTTACTTTTGGGCCAAGCCAAAAGTAACAGCCTCCGCGGCAAATGAGCGGCCAATGCTGTTATGTTAGCACAAACATCCGTTAAATAATGAGAATAGCGAATGCCTTATGCACGGGCTGCTTTCGCCCGATGACTGACAACGTTGAATCATACCATCATCTGTAATCAATCTTTTCTCTATTTTTAATCGCCGCTACATACCCATGGATAAACTAAGAAAACATATTGAAGAAGTTACTCCCCTTACTGATGACGAGTTTGAGCATATAAAAACTTTCTTTACCCTAAAAAGGGTTAAAAAACATCAGTACCTGAGCCAGGAGGGCGACGAGGCTAAATTTGAATATCTTATTCTCTCGGGCATCTTCAGGATGTTTCACCTGGATGGCGATGGCAAAGAGCACATTGTGCAGTTTGCAGGCGAAAACTGGTGGATGGCCGATTACCAGGCCTATTTTAAAGCAAAAAAGGCCGATTTGTATATAACCTGTATGGAAGATGCCGAAGTACTTTGCCTCACCCTTGAAGGCCGCGAAAAACTATCGGCCGAAATGCATAAAATGGAACACTTTTTCAGGGTAAAACTTACGAACGGTTTTGTGGCATTGCAGCGCCGCATTATCTCATTACTTGCCGGTAATCCCCAACAGCGATATGAGGAGTTTGGGCGCCTGTACCCGCACCTTATGCAGCAAATTCCTAAAAAATATATTGCCGAATACCTCGGCGTAAGCCGCGAAACCCTGAGCCGACTATACGCTAAATAAAGGAGTGTGATTTGCATCACACTTTTTTTGTGATTTGCCTCCTCGGCAGGAGGGACCCTGATTTCCGAAATTTGAAGTATCAAAACAAAAAAAAACAACACTTTAAATTTTAGAAATCATGAAAAAGAATATTTTAATCATCGTATCAAACGCTAACGCCATCGGCCCAAATAACAGGAGAACAGGTACCTTTTTACCCGAAGTAGCACATCCCTATGCCGAATTTGATAAAGCAGGTTACCAGGTTGATTTTGCCAGCCTGACAGGCGATACCCCATACCTCGACGCCCTTAACCTTGCCGCCGACCCCGATAACCTTGCATTTTTAACCGGTAAAGGCTGGGCCGATATGCAGAAAGCCAAAAAACTTGCCGATGTTGATGTAAAAGCCTATGATGCCGTTTTTGTTCCCGGCGGTTTGGCCCCAATGGTGGATATGCCCGAAGCCCCGCTGCTTAAAAAAGTAATTGCCGAAACCTACGAGCGTAATGCCGTGGTAGGCGCCGTTTGTCACGGTCCGGTATCGTTACTCAATGTAAAACTAAACGATGGCTCATACATAGTAAAGGGCAAAAATATAGCCTCGTTTACCACTGCCGAAGAGGATCATTATGCAAGGCCCGATGTGCCCTTTGATTTACAGGCGGCTTTAACGGCCCAGGGCGCTATATTCCACGCAGCCGAACCATGGGCAGCCAACAGCATTGCCGATGGTAATTTGGTAACAGGCCAAAACCCTGCATCAGCCAAAGGTGTTGGTGAAAAAATGATCGCTATTTTAGAAAACGCTAAAGCTTAATATCATGGAACAACAACCAGTTTATGTATTTGCCAAATGGACGGTAAAACAAGGCGAATTAAATACAGTACTCAGCCTGCTTGCCGAAGTAGCACAAAAAAGCACCGCCGAAGAAGGCAACCTGTTTTATAACATTCATCAAAGTAATACCGGGCCGGATACCCTGATACTGGCAGAGGCTTATAAAGATGAGGCTGCGGTAGCAGCACATCGTGAAACGGCGCACTTTCAAAATATTGTTGTTGGAAAAATCGTTCCGCTGCTGGCGGAACGGGAGGTGATTTTAACTACCCGGATTGATTTGGGGTAATGATGATTGGTGGTTGATTGAGTGGACCGCGTTGTTAATTAACAGCGCGGTTTTTGTTTTTGGGATTACACCGATTTTGACCGTTGATTTTTTTGATTACGTTGATTTCGCTGATTGTTTTCTGAACCTGAATTAAACGAATTAAAGAATTTATAGAATTTGCTTAGCATTCTGTTAATTCCTGAATTCGACAAATTCCGGTTCAGACAAAATAAAATCCTGTCCATATCAAAAATCTACCCAAATCCCGGTTCAGACAACATTTATTGATTATTCAGATAAAACTAATGAACGGAAAATCCCACAAGATGCTTATTTTTACAATTGATAAAACGTTTTACTAAATGAAGAAAATTTACACCGCCTTTTTTTATACCTTACTCGCGGCTGTTGGCTTTACAGGCACGGCAACAGCCCAGCTTAATCATCATCCGGCAAACCAACCATACTATCACGCTACTGCCGAAAAGGTCAGTGATTTGATAGATACCCGGCTTGATGTGAAGTTTGATTTTCAGCACGCTTATTTGAATGGAAAAGAGTGGGCTACCTTTAAACCTCATTTTTATCCTACCGATTCGATAAGGCTTGATGCCAAGGGGATGGATATTAAAACCGTAGGCATTATGCAGCAGGGCAAGGTGCTCCCGCTTAAATACCGCTATGAGGATAGCCTGCAGTTGGTTATCAACCTAAATAAAACTTATACAGCAAAAGAGCAGTACACTTTATTTATCGAATACACCGCCAAACCCGATTTGCTGCACGATAAACCGGGTTTTAAACTGGATGGCAAAGGCTTGTATTTTGTAAACCCACAGGGCAAAGAGGCCGGCAAACCAACCCAGGTGTGGACGCAGGGCGAAGCCGAAAGCTCATCGTGCTGGTTCCCCACCATTGATAAACCCGACCAGAAAACAACCGAGCAGATCAGCATGACGGTGCCGGCTAAATATACCACGCTATCAAACGGTTTACTCATCAGCCAAAAAAATAACGCAGATGGTACCCGCACCGATACCTGGAAACAATCGCTGCCGCATTGCCCGTATTTGTTTATGATGGCCGTTGGCGAGTTTAAAGTGTATAAAGATAAATGGCGTAACAAAGAGGTTTCGTACTATCTGGAACCTGCTTACGCGCCTTATGCCAAACAAATTTTCGGGCAAACGCCAGAAATGATGGAGCTGTATTCGAAAGCGCTTGGTGTTGATTTCCCCTGGGAGAAATACGCGCAGGTAGTTGTTCGCGATTATCCGTTGGGCGCTATGGAAAACAGTTCGGCCACTTTGCACGGCGAATATGTGCAGAAAACTCCATGGGATTTAATCGACGACCCGAACGGATCGGGTGGTACAACCATCGCCCACGAACTTTTTCACCAATGGTTTGGCGACCTGGTAACCTGCGAAAGCTGGAGCAACGAAACGCTTAATGAGTCGTTCGCTGTGTTTGGCGAAAAATATTGGAACGAGCGCAAATACGGCAAAGACGATGGTGATGCCAAACGTTATGATGAACTGCAGGCCTATCTTAACAATGGCACTGCCTATAAGCAACCCCTTGTTGCCTTTGTTTATGCCGATGAAGATGGCATTAACGGCGCCAATATTTATGATAAAGGCGGCCTGGTTTTAAATATGCTACGCCATTACCTTGGCGATGATGCCTTTTTTAAAGGATTAGGCCTATATCTGAAAAGCAATGCTTTTAAAAACGGCGAAGTACATCAGCTAAGGCTGGCCATGGAAGAGATTTCGGGCAAAGACCTGAACTGGTTTTTTAACCAATGGTATTACGGTGCCGGTCATCCTGTGCTTGATCTCAGTTATCAATGGGATGCTGCCGCTCATCAGCAAAAAGTATTTATCAGCCAGAAACAGGACGGGCAGATATTTAAAGTACCTGTTGAAATTGATTTATATATCAACGGAAAAGCTACCCGCAAACAAGTTTGGCTTTCAGGTAAAAACGATACACTAAGCTTTGATTGTGCCGCTAAACCAGAGTTGGTTAATGTGGATGCCGATAAGGTATTGCTTGCCAAAAAAACAGATCATAAAACGCTTGATGAGTTTAATTATCAATACCACCACGCCCCGCTTTACCTGGATAGATTAGAGGCATTGAATGTGGCTATAGGCCAGCAAACCACAAAGGCAGGGATGGATATTGTACTCTCAGCATTAAAAGATAAGTACCACGGCTTACAGATAAAAGCCATCAGGGCACTTAAAATGGATAGCGTTGAGATCAGGAAACCGGCGCAATCAATTCTGGCCGACCTGGCTATGCATGATGTAAACTATCCGGTACGTGCGGCTGCTATCAACGCTTTGGGTAAAACCAAAACGGTAGCTTATATTGATATTTACCAGTCATCGCTGGCCAGCCCTTCATATACAGTTAAAGGGGCTGCACTGAATGCGTTAAATGCATTTTCGCCAACAGATGCTTTCATAGCAGCTAAAACTTTAGCCGCTGATAGTAAAGGGCAGCTGCAACAGGCGGTTATCAATGTATATGCCAACAGTGGTTCGGACGCAGAATGGCCTTTTGTAATTGATGCTTACAAAAAAGGTTCGGTACAAAACAAATTTGATCTGGTGGTTCGCGGGCCCTTGGCGCAAATGATAGGCCGCCTTAAAAATAGTCAATACGCGCAGGACGGCATTACAGCCATTCGCGATCTGGCCGTCAGTTATAAAAGATATGGCATAGCGCCAAAGCTGATCACTGCTTTGCAGCAAATTGCCGAAGATCGTAAAAAGCTTGGCGATAACGACTCGGCCAAAGCTGCCGAAGATGCTGTTAAAGCAATCAACGAAGCCAAAGGATAATAGTATAGCTCCAATTGCATTTAAACAAAAGGTCATACCAGAAGGTGTGGCCTTTTGTTTTTTTCGTTTTGGGCAGCGTAAAAACTATCGTACGTTAGCATATAAATAACATCCCGGTTAAATTAAAAGTAACATAAAGCACCCGCTTTACATGCTTGCTTATTGTTAACTTTGCCCGATGAAAGTTAACAAACCAACCATACTTGTTGTTAATGACGATGGCATTACCGCACCGGGCATCAAAGCCCTGATGGATGCCATGGCCGTAATAGGCCGCGTAGTTGTGGTTGCTCCGGATAGCCCGCAATCGGGCATGGGGCATGCCATTACCATAGGCAAACCGTTAAGGCTGGATAAGGTGGATATTTACGAGGGCATTGAAATGTACCGTTGCTCGGGTACCCCGGTTGATTGCGTTAAACTGGCCGTTAACAAAATTTTTAAAGGGCAAAAGCCCGATCTGTGTGTATCAGGCATTAATCATGGTTTAAATAATTCAATCAATGTGCTGTATTCCGGCACCATGTCGGCAGCGGTTGAGGGAGCTATCGAGGGAATCCCATCGATAGGTTTTTCGTTAGATGATTATACTTTACAGGCCGATTTTGAGCCTTGTATTAAATATGTAAAAGAAGTTGCCCTGCAGGTACTGGCTAATGGTTTACCGCAGGCCACCTTGCTTAATGTAAACTTCCCCAATGCTAAGGCAATAAAAGGCCTTAAAATATGCCGCCAGGCCGCCGCCAAATGGGCCGAAGAATTTGATGAGCGCGTTGATCCGCATAAGCGCCCGTATTACTGGCTCACCGGTGTATTCCAGTTGAACGACGGCGGCGAGGATACCGATGTTTGGGCTTTGGAGCACGGCTATGCCTCGGTTGTACCGGTGCAGTTTGATATGACTGCCCACCACGCCATCCCGTATTTAAACAACTGGAAGTTTAACGTATAATTTATGCTTAACAAAAACGATATTGCTGCGGGTTTGCTAATTGGGGCTTTATTACCCTGCATTAGCCTGTTTATTTTTTGGTTTTTGCTTAAAAATCAACTTGTTTTAATGAACAAGCCAGGCATTCCATACCTTACGGCCTTTGCAATTAACCTGTTTATTATCCGCTATTTTTATGGTAGGGGAGCCGATAAAACAGGTAACGGCGTTGCCATGATCTCGTTTTTGTTTTTACTGGCCATTTTTATTTTTAAACTGCAACCGCTATAATGAAATACTACCTGGTAGCCGGCGAAGCTTCGGGCGATTTGCACGGGGCTAACCTCATGAAAGCCCTCAAAACCCTCGACGCGCAGGCCGATTTCCGTTTTTTTGGCGGCGACCTGATGCAGGCCGAAGGCGGCACGCTGGTAAAGCATTATGCCGATATGGCCTTTATGGGTTTTGTGGAGGTAATTGCCAACTTGCAAACCATTCTTAAAAACCTGAAATCGTGCAAGCAGGATCTCTCGGCATACCAACCGGATGTGTTGATCCTGATAGATTTTCCCGGCTTCAACCTTAAAATAGCCGAATATGCCAAGGCGCAGGGCATTTTGGTTTGCTACTATATCTCGCCCAAAGTTTGGGCCTGGAACCAGAAGCGGGTATTAAAAATTAAACGGATTGTTGATCACCTGTTCTGCATTTTGCCTTTTGAGGTAGCTTTTTATAAAGAGTGGGGCATGGATGTTGATTATGTTGGCAATCCGCTGCTTGATGCTGTTTCGGCATTTGTCCCGGACCCGGATTTTCTACAAAAAAACAACCTTGCCGGTAAAAACATTATAGCCTTGTTGCCCGGCAGCCGTAAACAGGAAATAAGCCGCCTGTTGCCGGATATGGTACAGGCCGCAGCAAAATTCCCCGAATATCAATTTGTAATTGCCGGTGCGCCGTCGTTTCAGCCTGATTACTACATTCAATATTTAAACGGAGCTGCTATCCCGGTGGTTTTTAACGCAACGTACAACTTGTTAAATCATGCCCGGGCGGCAGTAGTAGCTTCGGGCACAGCAACACTCGAAACAGCCTTGCTGAATGTGCCGCAGGTAGTTGTTTATAAAGGCGGCACTATAAGCATTGCCATAGCCCGTATGCTGGTGAAGCTGAAATTTATATCGCTGGTAAACCTGATTATGGATAAGGCAGTGGTGAAAGAGTTGATCCAGGAAGATTGCACGGCCGAAAAAATTGGTAAAGAACTTGATCTGCTGCTCAATGATGCTGCCTATCGCCAAACTATGCTGGCCGGTTACGATGAGCTTGATATACGGATGGGGCAACCGGGGGCATCGGCAAAAACCGCAGGGCTGATTGTGAAGTACATGACTAAATAAAACGTCGTTACTTCGTATCTACCTATAACATATAAAACTAAAGCCATGTTGAGTAATAAAATCGGGTGACCTGAAGGTGAAATGTCATTTTCCCCTTTGTCATGCTGAGGAACGAAGCATCTTCTTCGCCCTGTATAGCGGCCATGCTTGTTGAAGAAGATCCTTCGCTATCGCTGCCATTGACACATTATGCAGCTATTTGGTTTTCAGAAAGTTGCATATTGTATTTTTTAGCCATTTTTTTCAACAATGCCATTTCTCTTCTCTGCAATTGATCTTCGTAGCGTTTAGTTCCTTCCTCAACATATGCGGTTCCTTTGGTTAATGTATTATAGTAAGCAATGGCCAACTTTCTGGCACCGGCTTTTATAGCAATCCGCGAATCTTTACGGCCACGGAGCTTTCTCATGAAACTACCGATAGCATTATTCTTACTATTCAATAATGACTGGGCACATTGTTTAAAGATCTGCCCGGCAACATTGCAAGGCATACCCCTGACATTCTTTTTCATTTTTCCGCTCCGATGACTTTTAGGGGATAAGGTTAACCAGTTTACAAAGCTTTTAACTGTAGGAAAACGGCTCATATCCACACCAGTTTCCCCAATCAGCCGCAATGCCGTATAATCATTTATCCCGGGAATGCTGGTAAGGTCAACACCGTATAAGCGCGCCATAGTGGCGTGAAGCCCCGGTATTTTTGGGGCATGATGCCGTACTGCTTTGGCTTTTCCTGTAACTACCTCTTCTTTATCTACACTTAGTTCGTCCAACAGGCGGCTAATCTCCCCGTCTATCTTTTTTATTTGGTTTTGGTGTATATCCCAAAGCTGCATGTTCTGCTCAAGCATGAATAAATAGGTATCATTATACCGGCCTTCCAATGCTTTTAATACTTTTTCACCTTTATATTTTTGAATGCGTTCATCACAAAGGCTAAGTAAATAGTTGCTGTCCCGGTTCCCGGATAATATAGCTTTGATCATATTAATGCCGCTGGTACCATGGATCTGGCTAAGTACCTCCGGAAGTTTGATGTTCATCAACTCCAGGCATTTCTGCATCTTGTTAACATAGGTACTGCCCATACTGATGATATCCAGGCGTTCCCGCACCAAATGACGAAGTTCCATGAACTTGCCCTGGGGGATAAAGCTATGTCTGAGGATGCCGGCAGAAAACAGCTTCTGGATCCACTGGCAATCCCTTACATCAGTTTTTCTGCCTTTCACCTGTTTGGTTTCTTTAGGGTTGACCAGGCAAACCAATATGCCAAGTTCTTCTAACAGAAAGTATAAAGCGATCCAGTAAACACCTGTGGCTTCCATTGCTACCTTTTTTACGCCTCTCTCTTTCAGATACACTGCACAAGCATAATAACTTGATGTGAAGGTTTCAAAGCTGACCACCTCTTTCCCATCAGGGGATACAAAAATCTGCTCAGCACCGATATCAATACCTGCAACATTTTGGTGGACTGTTTCAAAAGTCGTTTCTTTTGCCATAACTTTACTTTAGATTTTAAAATCAAGCAACTTATGGCTCAGGAAAGCGATAAATAAAAGGCACGCTGCCATACGGGAATACTGCAGGTAACAGTATCACCAAAATGCTTACGCTATTTCCTAAAGCAAATCTCAGGGGCGGGTAAATAACACCAAGAGCTAAACTGCTACTCTGCCATAAGTTGCTTTTGCAAAGTTCAGCATTCGCTTGTCATCTGCAATGCTATTATTTGTGCGCAAATAAACCCTACTCAGGATGACAAACTTTTTTAATTATGTCATGGTAGCTTGTCGAAAGGTCGCGCGCAGAGGCCCGCCCCATTATGCTTCGACAAGCTCAGCATGACACCCATTTTATAGGTGCTAATAAAATTTCGGGATCAACTACCTCTTATCTTCCCCCTTGTCATGCTTCTCAGGCTTAATTTCTGATTGCATGGTTTCTTTTTCATAATCGTTTTCGTCTGCCATTGACACATTATGCAGCTATTTGGTTTTCAGAAAGTTGCATATTGTATTTTTTAGCCATTTTTTTCAACAATGCCATTTCTCTTCTCTGCAATTGATCTTCGTAGCGTTTAGTTCCTTCCTCAACATATGCGGTTCCTTTGGTTAATGTATTATAGTAAGCAATGGCCAACTTTCTGGCACCGGCTTTTATAGCAATCCGCGAATCTTTACGGCCACGGAGCTTTCTCATGAAACTACCGATAGCATTATTCTTACTATTCAATAATGACTGGGCACATTGTTTAAAGATCTGCCCGGCAACATTGCAAGGCATACCCCTGACATTCTTTTTCATTTTTCCGCTCCGATGACTTTTAGGGGATAAGGTTAACCAGTTTACAAAGCTTTTAACTGTAGGAAAACGGCTCATATCCACACCAGTTTCCCCAATCAGCCGCAATGCCGTATAATCATTTATCCCGGGAATGCTGGTAAGGTCAACACCGTATAAGCGCGCCATAGTGGCGTGAAGCCCCGGTATTTTTGGGGCATGATGCCGTACTGCTTTGGCTTTTCCTGTAACTACCTCTTCTTTATCTACACTTAGTTCGTCCAACAGGCGGCTAATCTCCCCGTCTATCTTTTTTATTTGGTTTTGGTGTATATCCCAAAGCTGCATGTTCTGCTCAAGCATGAATAAATAGGTATCATTATACCGGCCTTCCAATGCTTTTAATACTTTTTCACCTTTATATTTTTGAATGCGTTCATCACAAAGGCTAAGTAAATAGTTGCTGTCCCGGTTCCCGGATAATATAGCTTTGATCATATTAATGCCGCTGGTACCATGGATCTGGCTAAGTACCTCCGGAAGTTTGATGTTCATCAACTCCAGGCATTTCTGCATCTTGTTAACATAGGTACTGCCCATACTGATGATATCCAGGCGTTCCCGCACCAAATGACGAAGTTCCATGAACTTGCCCTGGGGGATAAAGCTATGTCTGAGGATGCCGGCAGAAAACAGCTTCTGGATCCACTGGCAATCCCTTACATCAGTTTTTCTGCCTTTCACCTGTTTGGTTTCTTTAGGGTTGACCAGGCAAACCAATATGCCAAGTTCTTCTAACAGAAAGTATAAAGCGATCCAGTAAACACCTGTGGCTTCCATTGCTACCTTTTTTACGCCTCTCTCTTTCAGATACACTGCACAAGCATAATAACTTGATGTGAAGGTTTCAAAGCTGACCACCTCTTTCCCATCAGGGGATACAAAAATCTGCTCAGCACCGATATCAATACCTGCAACATTTTGGTGGACTGTTTCAAAAGTCGTTTCTTTTGCCATAACTTTACTTTAGATTTTAAAATCAAGCAACTTATGGCTCAGGAAAGCGATAAATAAAAGGCACGCTGCCATACGGGAATACTGCAGGTAACAGTATCACCAAAATGCTTACGCTATTTCCTAAAGCAAATCTCAGGGGCGGGTAAATAACACCAAGAGCTAAACTGCTACTCTGCCATAAGTTGCTTTTGCAAAGTTCAGCATTCGCTTGTCATCTGCAATGCTATTATTTGTGCGCAAATAAACCCTACTCAGGATGACAAACTTTTTTAATTATGTCATGGTAGCTTGTCGAAAGGTCGCGCGCAGAGGCCCGCCCCATTATGCTTCGACAAGCTCAGCATGACACCCATTTTATAGGTGCTAATAAAATTTCGGGATCAACTACCTCTTATCTTCCCCCTTGTCATGCTTCTCAGGCTTAATTTCTGATTGCATGGTTTCTTTTTCATAATCGTTTTCGTCTTTCCGGTTACGACGGATGAGCCATACCAGCAAAATCACCGCTGCAATAACAACAATGATGATAACGGGATAATTAACCTGTTCCATAATACTATTATTTAAGGTTATTCGTGCAAAACCAAAATCGCTTTTACCGATTTGTTCATCACCTGGTTAACCGTACTGCGGGTAAACAGGCGGTAAACAATATTGTGGTGGTGTTTCACTAAACACAACATATCCGTTTCGTGCGATTGAATAAAGTTCATGATGCCGTTAAGCGCGCTGCTATCCTGGATGTAGTTAAATTCCAGCTCGGTATGCTTAATCAACTCGGCCAGGCGGGCTTCCCTCATTTCGGCCTGCTTAGGTTCGGCATTTTCAGATACGTACAGCACCTGCATTTTGGCCGAGCCAAATGCTTTAATCATCTCATTTAAAGCATTTACATCAGTTGCTGAAAGGCGGGTTTCAAAATCGGTAGCCAATGTAACCATCGGCACTTTGGCAAACTTACTTTCAAGCGGTACAATCAGCGTTGGTATTTTAACTTTGGTAACCATCATACTGGCGTTGCTGCCTACAATGCCGGTTATGCCGGTGGCACCCATAATGCCCATCACCAGCAAATCAACCGGGTTATTATCAATATGTTTGGTTATCACCGCCTTTAAAAAGCCCACGTCGCAAAGCGTGGTGACTTTCACGTTGTTATAAGCTTCATTGCCTGTAAATGGAGTTACCCATTCCTTCAATGCCTCGCGTTTGGCGTTATAGTAATCGTCAATAAATATGGCGTTATAGGTGCTGTTGTTAATGCCTTCGGTTGGGTGTATGGCATGGATAGCACACACTTCGCGGCCCAATATGCTGGCCAGTTCCATAGCGTAAGCCATGGCATTGGCAGCGCATTTTGAAAAATCGGTTGCAACCAAAATCTGTTTCATTTTTCGCTATATATCAGATAAATAAATGAAAAAGCATGAATAATAAAAATGCTAAAATTATAGCTACCGGCAAAGTAAGTACCCAGGCCAATGCAATATTTTTAAGGGTTTTGTTATTTAAATTACCCTTACCGCCCGATGCCACCATGGCGCCGGCAATCCCGCTTGATAGCACGTGCGTTGTACTTACCGGCAGGCCCAGGCCGGTACTTAAACCAATGGTTGATGCCGCTACAATTTCGGATGTGGCACCCTGGGCATAGTTCAGGTGCTCGTTACCTATCTTTTCGCCAATGGTAACCACTATTCTTTTCCAGCCTATCATGGTACCAATACCCAGCGATATGGATATAATGGCAATAACCCAAACCGGCGCAAAATCGGTTACATGTTCAAGCTCGTTGGCAGCAGTTGTGAGTTTTTCTTTTTCCTGCTGATTTAGCGGCACGCGGTTATCTTTAATCACAGCGCGGATATCTTTAATCAGGCCCTCCACCTGTTTACGGTAACGGTAGGTTTTGGCCACCTCTTTTTCGTTTTTTGCAGCCAGCGATTGTTTGGTTTGATTGATAGCCGCAGCCAGCCCGGTAATAACCGGTTTTTTATCGGGGTTGGTACTTAACCGGCTGTTAACAACCTGTTCGGTTTGGTTTAGGGCGGCCATTACCTTATCATTAGATACGGCATGGTTAACCGCAAAACGTGCCGGCATAAAAGCTATCAATATCAGCATAAACAAACCAACACCTTTTTGACCGTCATTACTGCCATGAAAAAAGCTTACCAGCGTACAGGTGGTTACCAACAGCAAACGGATGTGTATTGGCGGCCGGTCGTTTTCGCCGCTGGGGATATGAAACAGTGCGTGCGATTTGGTAACATGTTTCAAAAACAACATCAATAAAGCAGCTGCACCAAAACCGATAAGCGGCGATAAGATTAATGATGCGCCGATTTCGCCGGCTTTATCCCAGTTTACACCGGGGCCTTTATAAAACCAGGTAAATGCCAGTCCGCCGCCAATCATGGCACCTATCATGGTGTGCGAGCTTGAGCAGGGGATGCCGAGGTACCAGGTGCCGAGGTTCCAGATAATGGATGCCAGCAGCACAGCTAAAACCAGGCAGGCACCTACGCTTACCGGCAGGGTCATCAAACTATCTAACGGAACCAGCTTTAAAATACCCATAGCCACGGTAACGCCGCCCAAGCAAACACCCAAAAAATTCCAGGTGCCCGACCATGGTATAGCATAAACCGGCTTCAGGGCCTTGGTATAAATAACCGTAGCTACGGCATTGGCGGTATCATGAAAACCATTTACAAATTCAAACCCAACAACGGCAAGTACACAAAGTAAAAAAACAACCAGCAGCGATCCGCTAAGATCAACCTGGCCTATAAAAGGGAGGATAGTGGCGGGGATACAAAAATGCATAGAACAGCGTTTATCACCGGCTTATTTCATTTAACCCGGCCTTTATCAAATAACCGATTCAGGCGTTTAGTTAACGCAATCACAGTGTTAACATATTGTTAGGTAACAATGCCGAAATTCGGATGTTTGTCTGAACCGGGATTTGGGGGGATTAAGTGATTTATTGGATTTTGAAAGTTGTGTGAACCTGATTTGGGGGAATTAAAGAATTAACAGAATAAAGCTTATTCGAAAATTCAAATAATTCACCCAAATCCGAGCTCAGACATTATCCTGTTAATCCTGAAAATCTACCCAAATCCCGGTTCAGACAAACAAATAAAGCCCTGCTTTTGGCAGGGCTTTATCGTTTTCATAGGATGATGTTGTACTGTATATATGATTGATCAGGCGGCAGTAAGCGTTTGCTGTGCTGCCAACTGCTTGTTGTTTTTGAAGCGGTTGCGTTCGTGGTAGTTTTTAAGCTCGTCTTTTAACAACTCCATTAATTCGGCGTCAAAACGGGCAATCAGTTTAGTAATGGCTGGGGTTGGTTGATATGCTTTCATAGGTAGATGTAGGTAGTGGTGATGTTTTATATTGTGTTGATTATGCTGCCGAATTAAGGTATTGTTTAGCTTTTACAGCTTTAAGGTCGCTCATGATAATTGCTTTTAGGGCGTTATCAAAACTTGCAATCAGTTTAGTGGTTGAAGGTTGTTTTTGCGTTTTCATTGTTTTCAGGTATTAGTGTTTTTAATATTTTAATTTCCTTTATTAATCTTCCTTTTCTTCGGCCTCTTTGTTTTCGCTGAGGTTATCATGGCGGCGTTTCGCTTCTTTGTACTGCCTTACTATTTGTTCCTCGTCGCGGGCATCTGATGTTTTGGTTGGCTCAACCGGGTTATCCCATTCTTTCTCGTTTTCAACCCTCTCCGTTTTGTTTTTAGCTTCCATAACAGTTGCGTTTGATAGGGTACAAACCAATACAATGCCAAAGTTTCAAACTGAAGCAAAAAATGTCATCAAAAACTCAGATATTTTTTACAGTAGTGTGTAAATGCCTGTTTTTTAGGTGTTTTTAATTTTGATTTTTTTTCGATTTTTTTCGCAAGGAAGTTCAAATAGCATAAAAACCGCTGTACGGAATTGATTTGTTACCGGACATCAGGTTCGGTAGCGGACGCTTTTTTGTAGTTTAACATATGCACTGCAAGTACAATAACCGAAAGGATAATACCGATAACGCATACGCCGCTCCACTGGTAGGTTTTCCAAACCTGGCTGGCGAAGAAAGTGCCCAGCGCGCCGCCTATAAAATAAGACACCATGTACACCGTATTGATACGGTTGCGCGCCTCGGGGATTAACGCAAAGATGATGGATTGGTTGGATATGTGCGTAGCCTGCACGCCCATATCCAGCAAAATAACCCCTATAATAAGGCCCGCCATGCTATGGCTCGAAAAATAAAATACAATAAACGAGATGAGGATAAGCCCCAGCGTATAACCTGATAATTTATAAGCATTCATTTTATCGCTCAGCCGCCCCATTAAGCCGGCAGCTACCGCACCGAAAGCGCCAACCAGGCCAAACATACCGGCTGCTGCGCTACCTTCATTAAACTGGGGCTGCTTTAGCAGGAAAACAAGGGTGGTCCAAAAGGCGCTGAAGCCCGCAAAGCAAAGGCCGCCTCTAAAAGCCGCCAACCGTAATTTAGGCTGTGTTTTAATTAGTTGGATTAGTGATTTCATTAATTTAGCATAGTTGCCTTTGTAGTCCGGCTCCACCTCGGGTAAAAACAAAAAGATCATCAGCCAGATGAGCACCATTAGCCCGGCTGCTATATAATACATGCTTCGCCAGCCAAAATGTTCGCCTATAAAGCCACTTAGTGTGCGCGATAGCAGGATACCTATTAACAACCCGCTCATTACAAAGCCAATTTTTTTACCGCGTTCATGAGGCCTGGCCAAATGGGCAGCCATAGGGATTAATAACTGGGGGATAACCGACGAAACGCCTACTAAAAACCCGGCTATCATCATTAAAATTATGGATTGCGCCATGGCGCTTGCCACCAGGGCAATGATCACCAGCACCAGATCAATCAGGATAAGGCGTTTGCGTTTCAGCATATCGGCCAGCGGGATGATAAATAACAGCCCTGTGGCATAGCCTATCTGTGTAAAAAGTGAAATCTGCTGTGCTTTTTTGTCGCTTACACCAAAGGTATGCGCCATATCGGCCAGCAGGGGTTGGTTATAATATATGTTGGCAACCACCAAACCAGTGGCAATGGTCATGATCCATAGCGTTAAAGTGGTAAGATGCGGGTGCTGCTTTTGGGTAGTTGTTGTTGACATGCTTTTAAAGAAGATGTATTTTCGCGGCAAAAATGTTAAAGCATATTTAAAAAATTGCAGTTGTAAAGTAATTTTTGATAGTTTATCCCGTTTAGGAGATAAATTGATTTAGCAATCATTAGTTCTTTTAAGAAGCTTAAAAAGCATTATTTAACAAAAAAATAACATCGATTTTTAGTTTTCTTTAATAAAAATCATCCATAAAATGGTTTTTGCCTGTTTTTCGTCCGAAAAAATGACTTAAACTGCGTTTTGGTGCCCTGTTTTATCTTAAAAATCATTTAAAGTTATCTTTTTGTGAATTTTAAAAACAAAATTCCGGATAAAACATTGTTAAAATAGACTATTATTTAAACCAGGTGTATTTTTTTAAAAAATTAGTAAATTAATAATGATTTATTCTTATTTTTGACAATAAGATATCGGATAAGGAAGTAATTAGTAAAACTTACAAAAAAATTACAAATAAAAATTTCCGAATATCAAAACTTAGTGTTATTTTTACACCGTGTTAAAGATAGCACCACATAAAATAGTCTTCTCATAATTTAGGTTTATAATTGGTTAGTAAAGGCCCCTGCCCATCAGGGGCTTTACTTTTTTATATCCCTCTGGTCTTCAGGCTTTATTCCTTTTGCTTCGATTTTATCATTGGTTAATATTTTGTCGTTTAAAAAATTATTTTTTTCTCTAAAATAAATGTCTAAACCCATAAATAACTGATTAGCAAATAATTAACCGCAATTTATTGCAAAAGTGCGATACCCTTTCCTAACTTTATATATCACAAAACCAGCTTACGCCCCTTAAGCGCAAAATTTAACCTTATGAAAAAGTTTTTCCTGCAAGGCTTACTGATTCTTTGTATGTCTGGATCAGCATTGTATACCCATGCGCAGACCCGCAGCGCCATTATTGTTGGCGATACCTGCGAGGGTAGTACCCTAACCGGCTCGCTTACATCGGGCACCATTGGCGAGGTAAAATGGTATAAAGATACCACCCTGCTTGTTGCCCGTGGCCGCTATGATCCTAACGGCGTAATTGTAGCCGGCGGAAACGGTTCGGGTACCGGCCCCAACCAGATGTACGATACCAGGGGATTGTACCTGTATCACAATCAAATTTATGTTGTAACGGGGCAAAGCGTACAAAAATGGGTACAGGGGGCTACTTCGGGTGTTGTAGTTGCCGGGGGCAATGGTAAAGGATCGGCCCTTAATCAGTTTTATTCGCCACAGGATGTTGTGGTGGATGATGCCGGAAATATTTATGTTTCTGATTACCTTTCATCAAGCGTGCGCAAATGGGCACCGGGTGCAACAAGCGGCACCATTGTGGTAGGCGGCAACGGTTACGGCGCAGCAGCCAACCAGCTCAGCAATCCGCAATCGTTATGTATGGACCGCTTCGGGAATATCTATGTATCTGACCGGTGGAATGCCCGTGTGCAAAAATGGGCTCCGGGTGCTACCAGCGGTACCACTGTTGCCGGCGGCAATGGTAAAGGCAGCGCGGCCAACCAGCTTTATGAAACATCGGGCGTTGCTGTTGATTATGCCGGCAATGTTTATGTAGCAGATACCTATAATTACCGGGTGCAGAAATGGGCTCCGGGTGCTACCACCGGGGTTACCGTAGCCGGCGGCAATGGTAACGGCACAAATGCCAATCAGTTGTCATTCCCGCAGGAGTTAAGTGTCGACTCGGCAGGGAATCTTTACGTACTTGATGCCGGTCGTGTACAACGATGGGCTGTTGGCGCCACTTACGGTGTAACGGTTGCCGGTGGCCTTGGTGTTCCTTCAAATGGTACTGAAATGAGTAAGATCAGTACCTCATTCGGGATGTATTTCGATCCGGTTTCGAGCCAGATCTATGTATCCGATTTGTTTGAGGCCCGCGTACGCAAGTTTAAGGTTGCCAACATCGCCAACTCACAACTTACCAATGTTGCGCCGGCCGTTTATAAGGTGCAGATTAAAATGGTTAATAATGTTGAGTATACCAGCGCGCCAATAAAGATTACTGCAAAACCGGTATTCCCGGGCGCTATTACCGGTCCCGATCAACTGGCCAGCCAGGCAGTGGGGCGGTATAAACTTAACCCTGTGCAGAAGGATGTTACCTACAGCTGGACAGTGCCTGATGATGCCACCATCCAATCGGGCCAGGGTACCTCCATTATTTATGTAAAATGGGGCAATACCACCGGACCGATTACTGTAACCGCTTTCAATACCTGCGGAACCTCGGCAACACGCACGCGGTACATCAATGTGCAAACAGGCCCGATGGTTTTAAAGGCTAAAGATGTTTTGAGCAAAGCACCCGAGCAGCAAAGCCAGCCGCTTGCTACCATTTATCCAAACCCAACGGCAAGCAGTGCTTCGGTGGCTTTTACAACGCAAAAAAACCTGGGTTACGAGCTTACCGTAACCAATATGGCCGGTAAAGCTATGTTAAAGCAAAAAGGGCAGGCGCAGGCAGGCAAAAACAGCGCTCCGCTCGATATCAGTAATTTTAACCGGGGTGTTTACATTGTAAATATCAGGTATGCTGATAATACAACCCAGGTACTTAAAATAAGCAAGCAGTAAGTTTAATAGTTTATACAAACAACAAAGCCCCTATCAGTTAAGATTAAGGGGCTTTGTTGTTTAACAGGGGTATGTTATTAATGAAATACCGGGATAGCCGGGAAATAATAGCCCGAATAAGGCAGATCGCTTACCTGGTTGCCATTTAAATCGTAAAAATAAAGGTCGTTAACGCCATAATTGGTACCAAAGCCCGATTTTACCGTAGTAACTGCCAATTGATTGGTTTGCGGAATATATCCTATCCCTGAACCATAAAGTTCTTTACCCGCCGGGATTGTTATAAACGGATTTGTTAACGAAGCTGCATTGCCATCAATATACCTGTAAATGGTAGTTGCACCGCTAAAAGTGCCGTTATTGGCAATGTAAACCGTATTGTTTTGGGTTGATGCCGTGATAGAGCCCGGATGCCATGCAAACCAGGTACTGTTTGCCGTAAAAGGCAAAGTAATGGTAGTTACCGCCAATGTAGATGGATTGATTTTGATAAGCGATGTACCGCCCGCTGCCCAAACAGAACCATCGGGAGTTTTGGTGAACGCAACCACCATGCCGGATATGGTTTTGGCCACCGAATAATCGGCTGCATTAAGTATCACCACGCCTTTACTCTGCGATAATACAAAAATGTAATTTCCCGATTTAATCATATCGCCAACGCTGCCGGTAACACTGGTTAGTTTGGTACCCGTAGTGTATGTTGTTAAATTAAAGGGATAAACACCATTAGCCGAACTTAACAACCCTTTGGTAGCATCAATCCCAACAAAAGCCTGCCAGTTATTGCTGCCCACAGCGGCAATGCGACCAAGCTCAACCAGCGAATATGGATCAGTAATCACCACCGGGCCGCCAACTTTTGATACCAGGAACAGTTTATTATTAAAGATGGTTCCATACTCGAGTGTTGAGGTTGCCGGGTTTAAATTTTTGCCGGGGTTCTCTTTGGTAAAAATGCTATCCTGTTTGGTGCCGGTTGCAAAGCTGTAAAAACTTACGCTGCCCGTGCCATGGCCGTACCAGCCTTCGTTTATTAAAAAGAAACCGTTATCATATTTGCCTAACGATTGTGCCTTCAGGCTTTTCCCGTTAGCTAAGTTTTGCTGCTGATTAACGGCCTGATCTTTTTTACAGGAGCTTGCTGCCAATATGAAAGCAGCAAGCGCCAATGCCCCAAACCGGGTTGTAATTAGTTTCATGGTAGATGTTTATTTTTTTAGATGATTAATAAGTAAAAGGTGTTGCCGGGAAGTAATAGCCCGAATAAGTAAGATTACGCGCAAGCGTACCCGAAGTATTATAAAAATAAAGATTGTTGGCAGCGAAGTGGGCCCCAAATCCCGACTCGACAGTGGTTACCGCCAGCTGATTTGTTTGAGGGATATATTTAACACCTGCACCATAAAGCTCTTTACCTGCCGGAATAGTAATTAACGGTGTTTGTACAGAGGCAGCGGTACCATCATATTTATAAATGGTAGTAGCACCGCTAAACATACCGTTGTTGGCAATATAAACCGTATTGTTTTTGGTTGATGCGGTAATTGAACCCGGATGCCATGCAAACCAGGTGCCGTAAGCGGTAAAAGGTAAGGCAACAGTAGTAACAGCCAGTGTTGAGGGGTTAATTTTAATGAGCGATGTACTGCCGGCAGCCCAAACAGAGCCATCCGGAGTTTTGGCAAATGCCACATCCATCCCGGCAATTTTTTTAACTACTGCATTGGTAGCCGCGTTTATCACAACAACACCATCAGTTTCTGATAAAGCAAACACGTAATTTCCGGCTTTAATCATATCGCCAACGGTGCCACTGATGCCTGCTAATTTGGTGCCTGTTGTATAGGTTGTTAAATTGAATGGATAAATACCATCGCCAGAGCTTAACAATCCTTTGGTATCGCTCACGCCAACAAATGCCATCCAGTTTTTACCACCGGCTGCAGGGATGCGGCCCAGCTGTTTTAACGAGTAAGCATCGGTTACAACAACCGGCCCGCCCGATTTGGATACCAGTACCAGTTTGTTGTTAAAGATGGTTCCATACTCCAAAGAGGATGTTTTTGGTTCGAGGTTTTTGCCGGGATTTTCCTTTTCAAAAATGCTGTCTTCTTTTGCGCGGGTGTTAAAGCGGTAAAAGCTCAGGGTGCCTGTGCCATGGCCAAACCAGCCTTCGTTAGCTATAAAAAAGCCATTTTCGTATTTAGCGTAAACGTGAACCTTGTAATTAATAACATCCGAGCTAAGGGCAGCAATAACTTTAAAAGCAATTTGGTAATCTCCGCGGGCTTCAGGCCTGTAGGTAAATGTAGCGCCGGTTCCTTTTACAATGCCGTTTACCGTCCAGCTATAGGTAACGCCTGTTTTAGTACTTACGGTTGGGGTAAATGTAATAGCGCTGCCAACGCTGGTGGTATCATTGCCGCCGGCCGATGTGATGGCCAGTTTGGTTACCAGGCCTTCGGTGTTATCTTTTTTGCAGGATGCCAAAGCCATTAAAGAAAGGGCCAACACGCCGATTCCTAATTTAAGAGTACTTGTTTTTTTCATTATAATATTGAGTTTAAACTATTAGTGCGTAATTATTTAAGCAGGCTCAGATCGGCAGCACCGGTAAACTCGGTTGATTGCTCGCCCAGCCAGCCCATATTGGCCAGGATGCCGGTTTGTACTTTAATAAAGTCGATACCTTTAAGGCTTACTTTATTGCCTTTATCATCAATGGCGCTGCTGATATCAATCTTGTCGCCACCACCTGTATTATCGGCATAACCATAATCAAATGATGCGCTGGTGATAAAAGTTGGGTCATCCATATTGATATTGCTTGATGGCAGCAGGCTTCCGGTTAAAGTGTAGGTATTTGCTTTAATGCCGATAGGGTAGTAGGCTTGTGTGTGGAATATGTTGGTTTGTACCACGCCGGTATTGCCTTTATTATCTTTCCATGGTACGCTGCAGGTATCGCAGGCCGGGCGGGTGTAGGTTACCGAGTAGTTACGTATGTAGCCATCCTTGTGCGATGCACTTCCTTCAATCTCGTACCAGGTATCATCGGGTTTGCCGTTGCCGTTTTTATCCTGCATTACCCAGATCACGCCGGGTTCGGCAAATTTTTCGAAGGCGTTGCCGTAAACCACAAAATCTGTTTTGCCATCGGCGTTCAATACGGTATGATCAAAGCCTACAACAATGTAACCACCCCAGCCGCCAAGGCTTACCAAACCCTGATCTGTTTTAAGGGTTGCTTTAGCCGCCGCAGTATCACCTAAGCCGGTATTAGTAAACTGCCCCGGTGCAGGGTTGAAATCAAACAAAGTGGTTACGTAAGCATTACTTGAGGGGGAAACCGGGCGGATCGGAGCTTCCTGCGGTTTAACTTCGGTAGTTTTATCCTTTGTGCAGGATGCCCAGGTAAAGGCGGACAACGCGCCGAGAAGTATCAGTAGTTTAAGTTGTTGTTTTTTCATAAAAGCTGGTTGTATTTAAAATGAACTGGATTAATAAACAAAGGCCATGTGCGCCGGGATATCGCCCCCTACTACCTGCCATTTTTTGCGGCCGTTTTTGTCGAAACAATAAAGCGTACCCGATGCCACGTAATTGCCGGCATCGGTAACAAAAACATCTTTGGTTAGGGGGTTAACGGCAATGCCGTAGGGTACTACAATTTTCTGGTCGGTACCATCGGTAATAAATTTGCTGCTCAGCACGGTTTCGTCCTTGACGTTGAGCATCGAATAACTGATAGTATTTTTTTGTTGCGGATAACTCCATTCGGTACTGTAGATGTAGGCGATATCATCATCAATCCACAGGTTGCTGGCAGCTATGTCAAATACCTTTTTTACTGCATCCGTATGGGTATCTATTACAAATAATTTGGATGGGATAGTATAGTAGTCGCCGCGGGAGGTTACGTACAGGTCGCCGTATTTATCGGCTTTTACCCTGTCCAGGTTAATGGCTACATCAATGCGCTTGGTTTCGGTAAACGAAGCCAGATCAATCACTGAAACAGTACGTTCGTAATCGGTAGGACTATAGCCGCCCGAATTGGCTATATATAATTTCTCGCCTACAATAGCCATTTCTTCCGGCTGCCTGCCAACGGTTACCCTGTGGGTGATCTGTAAGGTGGTAGTATCAATTTCGGCAACGATACCATTGGGCGCTTTAGGATCGCCAACTTTACCCAGATAGGCGCTTACATAGGCTTTGTTGTTATGAAAAGTTACATAGCGGCAGTTTACAATATCTATCTGCCCTAATTTTTTGGCAGTTTTAACATCCAACACCTCTACCTTATTAGAGATATTGACCACCACATACATTTTTGAGCCATAGATGCCAATATCATTACCTACATCCCCCAACCCTTTAGTTACTGCCGGGTTGGCTTTATTATAAATATTGCGCTCGTAAATACCGGTGCGGAAGTTCACAAAATCCAACGAGGCTTTGTTCATGTTCATGTTGCCCTCGTTAAGCAGGTACATACCCTTGATGGTGCTTGAGGCATCACCGGTAAAAATTTGTTCAACCTGCCCGGGTATTACCTGCGGGGCCTTGCGGCACGATACCGCAAGTAATACCACAAACAGTGCAACGGGTAGATGTAGGGCTATTTTAAATTTCTTTATCATATCAAATGCTATAACTTAGTTTAAAGCGGTAAAAGCGCCGCGGCATCGGGAAGTTGGCAATGATCTCCCTGTCCTGGTTCAGGATGTTATTTACCTCGATACTGAACCGGGTTTTATGCCTGTAAATTTTGGTGAGGTAGTTTACAGCCAAATCATGTGTATACCATGGCTGTAAGTAGTTATAAATATGGTTTTGATCATCGCTCAGCTGGCTGTAGCGCGAACCGGTGTACAGGTAGCTATAATTAAAGCCGAAACTTTTATAATCTGCCGATGCCGTAAACGACACACTGTTGGTTGGCACGTAAGGGATGTTATAGTGATAGGTTATCCCGTTATCGGTATAAAAAGCCTGCTGCCAGGTATAGTTGATGGTAGCATTCAAGCTAAGATCCCGCGAAACCTGTTTGGCAAGCTGCATATTTACTTCAGCGCCTTTGATATTAACATCGCCCAGGTTATACATAGTCCACCTGAACAGGTTTAGGCCGGGGGCGGCGATGATCTTGTCTTTTACTTTGTTATAATAAGCATCGGCCTGGATGGAGAATGAAGAGATAAATCCATCAACAAAATGGCGGTTATAGGTAGCGCCGATATCGTACTGCTTTGCATATTCGGGTTTAAGCAGCGTATTGCCAACAAAGGTGTAATAAAGCTCATTAAGGGTAGGCAGGCGGAAAATGTTTTTATAAAAGGCGCGCAACATCAAATCAGGCGAGACCTGCAATGATGCCGTCACCGCCGGAGTGTATTCTGTTTTATTACCGGCACCTTCATACAACTTTACCCGATCATCAACAAAAGTGCCCAATACAGATGCCTGAAGGTTAAAGCGTTTTAACTTAAGCTGCGAGGCTAAAGAAACCAGCTCCTGGTTGCGTGTTGGATATGGGAAACGATACAGGTTTGCATCGAGGGTATTGCGCAGATAATCAGTAGATAGATCAACATCCCAAACCGGCAAAATACGATAACGGTTGGCTACTGAAAAGTAAAGCTCGTGCTGATTGAAACGGTTATCTAAAAAGCCAGTGGTAGTAACAAATTCGGGGTCGAGATAGCGCAGATAATCATCAGCATATTTTGCAATGAGGCCTATGGTGTAACGCTTGTGCGAATTACTTTCATAGTTGGCCTGGATAAACTGGTTGCGGTCCCACTGGCGCTGAGTATAGTTAAATTTATTAGATACGATAGCGCCCGGCAGCCCGCGGTTTGAGGTATAGCTGTACACCTTAACATTCCATTCGCCGCTTTCCGAATAGCTGTTGATACCACCTTCAACCCGGTATGATTCTACATCAGTATTGTTACGTACCGCCGTGGTGTCATAAACGCCGTTGGTATACCTGAACTTGTAACGGCCGTTGGCTTTTATCCATTCGGTACTGAAATAGGCAGAGGTGTTTTTATTGATCTTTTGCTGCCACAGTACAGAAGGATTATTAAGCCCGAACGAACCTGTTTTATAGCCGAAGCGGATATGCGTATGCTCGTCTGGCTCAAATTTAGGCTTAGCACTTTGCAGGTAGATGGAACTGGCCGCCGAGAAACCTTTGGCCGCCTGGAACGTTTCGCTTTTCTGGCCGTTGTAAAGATCAACCTCGTCCATATTATCGAGCGAGAAACGACCAAGGTCAACCTGCCCGTTCTGGGCGTTTTGCAGTTCTACACCATCGTAAAATATAGCTACGTGACTGCTGCCAAGGCTTCGGATGTTAACTGTCTTCAAACCACCAACGCCGCCATAATCTTTCAACTGCACACCACTAAAAAGCCGGAGCGCATCGGCAACCGAAAGGCTATTGAGCCTTTGCAGCTGCTCGCCTTTTAAAACCTGAACCGGTGTGGGGGAAATATTACGAACATCGGCTTTGGCACCTTTTATCTCTACCTGTTTAAGCTGATGAATTTTGGCTGAATCTTTCTGAGTGGTATCTTTTTTTACAACCCGGTTTTGTGCCGAAACCTGCGCACAACAAAAAACGCTTGCCATCCCGAAGGAAACAAGCCATACGATGCCTTGAATACAGCCATTACGCTTTGCGGGCGTTTGGCGCACAGTTAAATCCATGAGTGTTGTGGGTTAAAAAAACCTCACAGCAAACAGAACGACGAATAACAAAAAATGAAATACACGAAAGGTATCCTCATTCCAGCTTCAATCCCCGAAAGCTATGAATCAATATGTGCTATGGCAGGTATTCTGACTTACTCCCCCCGGCCCTGTCTTCCCATCAGCCAAACGGCTAACAGTGACAATAAGAATGGGCTTTGGTGTTATGGAGCTTACAGCTGCGGGACAGTCCCGGATTTACACCGGGTTCCCTTTTAATCACGGGTGTTAATTGTATCCGTGAACCAAAAGCAAGGCAAAGGTATGTATTAAAGTTTTAATTAAATAATGGGGAATGTAAAATGACCATTTGGGAGGGGTGGGGTGTGTTGGGGAGGGATAAAACAGAAATGTCATTGAGGTAAGTAAAAGCCAGGCCTATGAAAGAGAATATGAGATTAGGCGGGCGGGCCTGTCACTCTGAGCCTGTCGAAGAGTCGCGCGTAAAGGCCCTGCCCACCATGCCTCGACGCGCTCAGCATGACACCCATTTTAAACGTCATGCTGAACTTGTTTCAACATCCCACTTGCTAAGCAACCATGCTAAGCAGCGCGGCTACCTTTCCTGTGGGATGCCGAAATAAATCGGCATGACGTTAAAGCAAATATTACTTCCCTATCCTATATAAATTACCATTATCAGTAACACCGTACAAAGCGCCATCCTTCCCGGTAACTAATGATCGCCAGCGTTCGTTTTTATCTTTAAGCAAGCGTTCTTCGGCCACTACTTTGTTGTTTTTAATCACCAGGCGGGCAATATGCGAGCCGCCGAGGGCACCAACAAACAAATTGTTTTTCCATTCGGGAATGAGGTTGCCGGTGTAAAAAGTGATGCCACAGGGCGAGATGCTCGGATCCCAATAATATATTGGCTGTGTAACGCCCTCCTTTTGCTGGATGCCGTCCCCTACCTGTTTCCCGCTGTACTCAATGCCATAAGTAACCACCGGCCAGCCATAATTTTTACCCGGCCGGATGATATTGATCTCATCGCCACCCCGCGGGCCAAATTCTGCTTCCCATAACTCGTCGGTTAAAGGGTTCATGGTCATGCCTTCGGGATTACGTAAACCATAGGCATAAATTTCGGGTAACACACCACTCTTGCCGGCAAATGGTCCGCCGGGAACAGGTTTGCCATCGCGGGTAATGTGTACAACCTTGCCTACTGCGGCACCCAGATCCTGGGCTTTCATGCGGATATCCTCGGCACCGTGCTCGCCGGTACTTACAAATAAATTGCCCTGCTTATCAAACACCACGCGCGAACCGAACTGCAAATGACCATTATAAGCCGGTTTGGCATGGTAAATTACCTGTACATTTTCAAGCTTGCTGTCATCGGCAGAGAGTTGTCCTTTAGCTACGGCCAGTTGAAAACCGCCATCAGCCTGCTCAGAGTAAGTCCAGAATAAGGTGCGGTTTTTAGCGAATGCCGAATCGAAATTAACATCCAGCAAACCGCCCTGGCCGCCAACGGCAATGGCAGGCAGGCCCGTAATGTTTTTATCAAAGCTGCCATCGGCCTTTAATATCTTCATGGCACCGCCTTTCTCGGTAATTAAAAAGCGGCCATCAGGCAAACAACGCAAAGCCCATGGCGATTTAAGTTGTTTATTGATCACCATAACATTTAGTTTGGTTTGGGTTTGCGTACCGCCTATGCGGGTTTGGCCCGCAACGGCAGGTTTATAATCGCTGTTTGCTTTCTGGGTTTCAACCGGCGGCAACGACTGCGCTTTTACCTGCCCGATGAAAGCGCCCGCGCATAAAGCAGCCATTAAAATAGATTTGTTGGTTATTGGCATGATGATTAACTGTTAACAATACAGATGTCGGACTCAAATATAACCAACAAAATAAAATGCAGGGTGGTTTTTGTGTATGGGTTTCGTTACACGGGGGTGTTAGTGATTAGAGGGTGGAGATTAGAGGTTAGGTTTTAAAAAACTAATGATTAAGAGGATGTTAAATTGCGCCTGCTAAAAAAAATAAATTATATTTTAGATATGTGCAACTTATACTATATTTGCAGCCCACCAACGGGGGATTAGCTCAGCTGGCTAGAGCGCTTGCATGGCATGCAAGAGGTCATCGGTTCGACTCCGATATTCTCCACCACAAAATATCAGGCACCTGCAAAAGCAGGTGCTTTTTTTTATCAAATCTTTTAATCTGAATGTTTACTGATCCTCATCCTCATCATGCTTTACTGCCGGGGTTGATGAATTAGGGTTTGGAACCGGGTTAGGGTTAATTGGGGCATTCTTCCGGCGGCCCTGCCTGAAAATATTGCGGATAAACTCGCCGAAAGTGTCAAAATCCCGTTGATATACCAGGCCAAAACCATTTACATACTGGGTAAGTGAGGCATCGGTTAAACTACTTAGCGTTACGTTGTTTAGTGCCCGGTATGAATAGCGCGCGGTAAGGTTGCCATCCCGCCGGATTTTATATAGGATCTCAAAATCCCGTGTCAGGGTATTGAATTTTTGGTTAAACAGGTTGTTGTTATTGCTGTTGAACAAATCGTTCGAGCCATTGTTGCTGTACAAGCTGCCGCTAAAGGATAAGCGGTTATCATAAAAACGCGCTGCAATACTGGCATCACTAAACGACCGGATATTTAAATCGAAGTTACGGATGTTTGATTGTGCAATCAGGTTGTTCAGCTTATTAAATGCAAACTCGCTTGCCGCCTCGCCGGCCGTTCCTAATACCTGGTTTGTTAAATCGTTGCTGTTAGCCGTAAAGTTACGACGTACTATAATGCTGATGGCCTGCTGGCTGCGGTTATTGGCGTCGGCAAGATAGGTGGCAAGATCATCCTTAACCGATGGATCTGTAGGGAAGTTAAAGTCGAAATCAATGGTTGGTTGCAAGAGCGATTTGGTCAGGATCAGTTCGGCCTGTACCAGGGTTTGCTGTCCGGCAGATGGTGCCTGTAAACCCGCGGCTGCATACAGCGGCGCTTTGGTAGTACGCACCTCGTATAGTGCACGCAGGTTAATCTCTGCGTTTGACGGGTTGCCTGTCCACCTGATGGTACCTCCCTGGCTTACCGTAAAGTTTTTGCTGATAAAGTTTTTGGCCGTGAACTCAAACTTGCCCGACGAGATGAGGTAATCGCCGTACATTTCAAAATCGCCCAGGCTGTTGATGTTCAGTTTCAGGTTGTGCGCAACGCCGCTGCCTTCCAGTCTGCCGTAATCAGTTGCTATCCGTACAGTGGTTTGTTCGTCGGCGCTTAAATCAAAATTAAGGGTAACGCCGTTAAATGCCTTTTCTTTGGGGGCAACTTTGGCGGTATCGCTATGGCTTACAAAGGTTATAAAATCATAATTGCTGGCAGTTGATGAGGTATTGAGCGGGATGTTAAATACCGTGCCCGCATTGGTGCTGGCCGTGATATCAATTTTCATGTTATCAACCGGGCCTTTAAAACTGAAAGTGCCTGTACCATAAGCCGTACCATAATAAAGGTGGTTGTCCTTAAAGCTGGTATTCAGCGCCATCAGGTTTTCGGCTTTCAAGGTAACATCAATATCCGGGTTAGATAGGTTATTCAAATTCACCGTGCCATTAGCGGTGCCTATGCCTTTTTTAATATCGTGCAACACCACATCCTTAAGGCTGATAATGCTGTTATTAACATCAAGCCTGTTATTAATAGTGTAGGCCGTTTTTAAATAGTTAACCGTAAGCCCGGTGTTAACCAGGGTAAGGTTACCGTTAAGTTGCGGGTTGGAGAGTTTGCCGGTAAGCTTCAAATCGGTTGAGATATGACCCTTGAGGTTTGATACCAGGTCTTTTACAAAAGGCTCAAATATAATGGCCTCGGTCTGGTTCATTTTTACATCAAAATCAAGATTGTTTTCAACGCTGTCGCGGGCAAAATAATATGAACCGCCGATGTTCATTGTCTCGAGGCCACGGTTAATAATATTCATGCTGATATCGGCCTTTTTACGATCATTACCCAGGCTTGAAGTAAGCTTTACATTGCCCACCAGCGTTTTGTTCATGGTAAGCGAATCGATGGTGAGATGTGAATCAACGCCGGGCGATTTCAGTACCGATGTGGCCTTAATATCCCCGTCAAGATATCCGTGTAAAAATATGCCCGATGTTTTGGTAAGCTGGTTAAGCGTACGCATGTTAAACTTCTGGAAGGTAAGCTTCAGCTCATCGGCCGGGTTATCAGATATAAAACCATCGATAAACACTTTTTGCGGTCCGTTTGACAGCTCGAAGCCCGAGATCTGCGTTTTGCCATCCAGCAAACGGATGCGCACCTTATCTTCTATTTTCCATTTCTCTTTTTCCAGTATCACATCCGATGGCAGCAGTGCAAGTTTGGCCGTTGTATCGCGCCCAAACTCCACAAGGCCGTACAAATCCAGCTGGTTTACGGCGTTTTTATCCGAAAGCTTGATGTTGAAGTTAAGGCTATCATGTTTCAAAAAGTTGGTAATGTTGATGTCTTTTATAAAAAGGCTATCAGTTATATCAATCCTTTTGAGCGAGAGGTTGACACCGAGCATATCATCGGTAGTGTTTTCATCCAGGATAACATCGTGAAACACTATTTTACCATATTTAAGTGTTTTGATATAGCCAGATAGGGTAGCGGTTTTATTGTCCGAGTCAAACTGCCCTACCAGGTTACCTTGCTCCGGAATTTTGATATCGGGTGCAAAAACTGCCAGCAATGGGTCGAGATTTTTAAGTGTGAGGTTAAAATCAAACTTCTCGGGCTTTGGCGGCACAATAGTAGTTTTGATGGATGGGATATACTTTTTAACGATGGTTTTAAAGTACGATGGCAAGGTAGCCAGATCATACTTACCTTTAATGCTGCCATCTGCGAAGTCTGAACGTAAGGTAATAGCCCGGTTGGTACCCTGGCCTACAGCCGAGAGGTATAATGAATCAACTACATAGTTATGGTTTACATCAACTATCCTTGCAGGCGAAAACAGGATTTCTCCCTCCAGGTCGTGCAGGTCATTACCCCTGAATTTGGTTTTAAGTTGAGTACTGATGCTGATGGTATCTTTGCTAAAGCCAAGCTTGTTAAGATTGGCTTCCTTGATGTTGGCAGCCAGATCATAAGTTGGTAATGCCGGGTTGAGGTTTACTTTGCCTTTTAAATCAAGCTTAATATTCTTGTCGTTAACGGTAATATGGGCGTCGGCCAGTTGCCTTATAAAAGTACCTTTAACCTTTAGGTTGTTATAGGTGTATTTGTTATAAGTAACATTGGCAATTTTGGCATCCACATCTTCAACCAGCGTTTTTATTTCGCTGCCGCTGCCTTTTATGTTAGCCGCAAAAGTAGCCCGACCGAGGTCTTTTTCATCAATCAGGCTGCCCAGGTCAAAGGCATAGGCATTAACCCGGCCACTATAACTTGGGCGGTCATTTTTATCAATTTTCAGGTTGATATCCGAATCAAACCTGCCGAGCGCGGTTTTGAACACGCCATAGGCCACAAAGTCATTTTGCGAACCGGTAAACCTGCCACTGAAATTGAAGTTGCCGAATTTTGAAACCACAGATGGCGCTTTGTTGGTAGCATCGCCCGAAAACCGGCCGATCAAATAATCCAGATCTTTTTTGTTGGATGCCACCTGGTCAAATTTCAGTTCGAGGAAGGCATTATCCCAATCAGTAAGGTTATGCAGCTTGAAATCGCCTTTTAAAAATGTAGCCTGCCCGCCGGTAATGGTAACATGTTTGGCGTTAAGGTTATTCACTATGCCTTTGGCCTGCCCGTCGATACCCAGATCAAAACTCACTTTTTCGAGCGCGCTTGTAAAATATGCGATATCTGATGATGAAATGCGCGACGATTTAAAGTTTGCATCCATGCGCACCTTATTTTCAAAATCATCAAAATCATCAAATGATTTAAATTTCATCCAGAAAAAATCTTTCAGGTCCGACCGAGGGGTTTGGATCGCCAGCCGGTTCAGTTTAATCTGGTTGGTATCGATAACGGCATCCGATGAAAAGTGTTTAACCGTGAAACCACTCTTTTCGTGCAGACTCAGGCTTTGGATATTACCCTTAAACAGGTGGCTCTTCAAATCCATGCCCAATATCACGGTGCTGAAATGTTGCACATCCAGGTCGTTAAAATTAACACCTGCCATTACGGTATCGCGCAGGTGATTTTTGTAACGGAAATGGAAATTATTGATGGCGATCCTGTCGAAATTCAGCGTCCAGGGTTTGCTCGCTGTTTTTGCGGGTTCCGGCTTTTTGGTAGTATCGCCCGAGTTAAAATAATCGATAATAAACTGAAGGTTGGTGGTGCTGTCCTTTTGTTTTTTGAGGTAGAAAGAGCCATTATCCAACTCGATATTAGAAAAATTGATGGTACGCTGCTTGATACTGCTGAACAGGTAAAAATCCTTAATATCAACCGCAAGCTTGGGCGTGCTTAAAATAGTGTCCTTTTGCTTATCAATAATGTAAAGCCCTTCGATAACAACCGAACTGAACGGCCTTAAATACAAACTCTGGATGCCTACCTTGGTATGCAATTCACCAGCCAGGTACGCCGCCGCTTTTTTTGCGGCCCAGGTTTGCACCGGTTTAAACTGAAACGTAAGTAAAAGTATGCTCAGTGTCAATAAAATGAACAATACCAGCCCGAGGAATATATTGAGTACTTTTTTAATAACTTTGCGGTTTAATTAGCGAATTAATGAATTAGTGATTTCAGTACTATCCCTTTACAATTTTATCGGGAGATAGTTTGCCGCTAATTGATAAATCACTAATTCACTAACTCAATAAATCAATAATTAATATAAAACGTGCCCGTAATATTAGCAATCGAATCATCATGTGACGAAACCTCGGCGTCGGTTTGTGCCGATGGCGCGATTTTGAGCAATGTTATTGCCAATCAAACCATCCACGAAGCTTACGGAGGTGTTGTACCCGAGCTCGCCTCGAGGGTTCATCAACAAAATATTGTTCCGGCTGTGCAACAGGCATTAGCGAAGGCAAAAGTAAGCAAAAATGATATTGATGCGGTAGCTTTTACGCGCGGACCAGGACTTTTAGGTTCACTTTTGGTAGGCGTATCATTTGCCAAGGCCTTTGCGCTGGCCAAACAGATCCCCCTAATCGAAATTAACCACATGCAGGCCCATATCCTGGCCCATTTTATTGCCGAAAAAAAGCCGTCGTTCCCATTCCTGTGCCTTACCGTATCTGGTGGTCATACCCAAATTGTATTGGTGAAAGATTATTTTGACATGGAGATAGTTGGCCAAACGCTTGACGATGCGGCGGGCGAAGCCATGGATAAAACCAGCAAAATTTTAGGCCTGCCCTATCCAGGCGGACCACTCATCGATAAATACGCACGCCAGGGCAATCCGGACGCTTATCAATTTCCTGAGCCACAAATCCCCGGTTACGATTTCAGCTTTAGCGGTTTAAAAACCTCTATCCTCTATTTTATCCGCGATAACGTAGCTAAAAACCCGGATTTCATTGAGCAAAATCTGCCTGATATCTGCGCTTCGGTAGAAAAACGTATTGCCACCATATTGCTCAATAAACTGCAAAAAGCGGCAAAGGCGTACGGTATAAAAGATGTAGCTTTGGCGGGAGGTGTATCGGCCAATACTGGTTTAAGATTGGCCCTGCAGGAGATGGCCGAAAAGAACGGCTGGAACAGTTTTATCCCCAAAATGGAATACTGCACCGATAATGCTGCCATGATTGCTATTGCGGGCTACCACAAATATTTAAAAGGCGAATTTGTAGGGCAGGATGTGGCGCCAATGGCGAGGATGGCATTTTAGGCTAATTAGTGATTTGGTGAGTTAGTGAATGATTGAATTTTTATGGACTTGCTAAATACACTCAACCGCCATCCCAAAATCACTAACTCATTAATTCACTAACTCACTAATTGACACATGAACGCAGCAGGATATATATTTTACATCATTTTTGTTATACCGCTTATTGCCGCCATGGCGTGGCTTATACGCCAGGACAAAAAAAAGGGCAAAGTAGGGCTTTGGGTACTCGCCGCATTAGTTGTTGGCGTATTGATATACGTGTACATTAAGCGCGATGCTTTGAATGGGGTGAGGCCGTAAAATAAAGAGATTATAAATATTATTAAAGTATTAAAGCCGTCATTGCGAGGAACGAAGCAATCGCGAACTGTGCAAGACGAACTTGCTTCCGTGCGATTGCTTCGTTCCTCGCAATGACGTGTTGGCGAACGCAGTGGACTCTTACTTCTCCGTCAAAACCGTAAACTTAAAATCAAGCGGTTCAAACAGGCGGATCAGCTCATCGATAAAAACCTGTCCCCATTTCACATACATCAGGCCGAAGTTTTCAGTGCGCTCTTGCAAACTGTCTTTTGGGAATAACTCGGCCTTTACCGTAATAAGCTGTTCTAACCGCACACTGTAGTTACGTTTCTCGGCTTTAACCAGTTTCTTTTCCAGGTTATCCATCGCTTTTTTTAGCCTTACCTGCACGGCTGTAGCCGATGGCGATAGGGTAGGGTCGATTTTATAGGCCCGAAGTTTTATTTTCTCGAACAGGCTTTCCATCTCGCGCCATTCTTCGGCTATGCTGAGGTTATGTTCGCTGTGTTTTTTGATCCAGTAGGTTTGCAGGGCATCGCTTTGCTTAAACAGGTCGATGGCTTTAAGATCCATCCGTTCTACTTTAGCTGCCTGCTCTTTTTTAATAACTAAGGCTGAGTTACGGAGGATGAGGATAGGGAAATCAATTTGATAATGATCGAAATTGGATTTCAACTCCAGCCAGTAAACCACTTCGGCACCACCGCCAATGTAGGCGATGTTAGGCAAAATACACTCCTGATATAGCGGGCGCATCACTACGTTAGGGCTAAAGCGTTCGGGGTATTCTGCTATCTCCTGTTTTAACTCCGCTTCGGTAAACCTAATCTCCGTGTTTAAAACGTGATAGCTGTCGTTTTCAAAAACAATGCGCTCGCGCAAATGCTCTTTCAGGTAGAAAAAGTTGATCTCGCGCGGGTTAACCTGGATATGTACACCAAGCTCATGAAGCTTATGGTTGGTTTCGGTAATGTTTTTAAAACTGTACTGACCAATAATGTCCTGCTCAATTATTGGCGCGAACTCTTTTTTAAACTCATGGTCATCGGCATCGATAATTACTAAACCGTATTGCCCGAACAGCGAGTTAACCAAATAACGGGTAGCATCGGCCAGTTTATCAAATTTGGTGTAGGCAGTCTCCACAATCTCGGCCAGATCAGCAGCGTGGCCCTCCATGCCCAATACTCCTTTGTACTGGTTAAGCGCCTGGCGCATACTCACCGGATCAATACGGCCGGTCGCGCCCGAAGCCTCGTACCACCAGTGCACTTTTTTGCCGCCAATGTTGGTGTAGTTGATCTCGGCAAAATCATGGTCTTCGCTGGCCATCCAGTAAACAGGTACAAAGTTTTTACCGGGATGGGCAGCTTTTAGTTGCTGAGCCAGTTTAATGGCAGTGGCAATTTTATAAAGAAAATACAACGGCCCGGCAAAGATATTGAGCTGGTGACCGGTTGTGATGGTATATGTATTATCCTGCTTTAAAAGTTCCAGGTTTTGAGCGGTAAGCTCGGTAGAATAAGAGCATAGCTTATCCGCTTCCTTGCCTAAACACTCATACTGCTTGGTTAAAACACGCACCAGCACTTCGCGATCAGCAACCACCTTCTTGTTTTTTAGAAACTCGGCAAAGCCAGCCATGTCCGGTCGGTAACCGTAAAAAGGTTGCAACTCGGGTTTATTGTCGATGTAATCGGCAATGGTGTTGGAGAAAAAACCGGTGTCTTTATAACTTATACAGGAAGCGTCCATTTTGTTGATTTCGGATTTGGGGTGTTCGATCTCAGATTTTGATCTAAAATAAAACACCAGCAATTAAATAAAATTGCTGGTGTCGAAATTAGATTATATATCGCAAATCGCTTAACAGCAAGCTGCAAATTACTATTATTTTACAATTTGTCCATAAAGGTCAAAGTCCTCGGCGCTGTTAATCTGTACGTTAACAAAGCTTCCAATGGTTGCATAATCAACGCTGGCATCAATTAACACTTCATTATCTACCTCTGGCGAATCAAATTCGGTGCGGCCAACAAAATAACCGCCGTCTTTTTTATCGATCAGCACTTTATAGGTGTTGCCAATCTTCTCCTGGTTTTTATCAAACGAAATGCCTTGCTGAATTTCCATGATGGCATCGGCACGTTCCTGTTTCACTTCTTCAGGTACGTCATCAACCAAACTATGGGCATGCGTTTTTTCTTCGTGGGAGTAGGTGAAGCAGCCCAAACGGTCAAATTTGGTATCCTCAACCCATTGCGCCATCTCTTCAAAATCCTGCTGGGTTTCGCCAGGGTAGCCGGTGATCAGCGTAGTACGCATGGCAATACCCGGTACACGATCGCGAATTTCGTTCACAATATCGATGGTTTTTTGCTTGGTGATACCACGGCGCATCGATTTCAGCATATTATCGGTAATGTGCTGTAATGGCATATCCAGGTATTTGCAGATGTTTTCACGCTCGTTCATCACATCCAGAATCTCCATCGGGAAACCTGAAGGGTAAGCATATTGCAACCTGATCCACTCGATACCATTCACATCAGATAAACGGCGAAGCAACTCATCCAAATTACGTTTGCCATAAAGATCAAGACCGTAGTAGGTTAAATCCTGAGCTATCAAAATCAACTCCTTAGTGCCGTTCTTAGCCAGTTTCTTAGCATCCTCCACCAATTGCTCCATCGGCGAGCTCAGGTGTTTACCACGCATCAACGGGATAGCACAAAACGAGCACGGACGGTTACACCCTTCGGCAATTTTAAAGTAAGCAAAATGCGATGGGGTGGTTAGTAAACGCTCACCGATTAACTCGTGCTTGTAATTTGCCCCTACAGTAGCCAACAAATTTTGCAGATCGTTAGTGCCGAAGTAAGCATCAACATTGGTGATCTCGGCTTCAAGCTCGGGTTTGTAACGTTCGCTTAAGCAGCCGGTTACAATTACCTTACCTACTTTACCCTGCTCTTTAAGCTCGCTGTATTGCAGAATAGTATCTATCGATTCCTGCTTGGCATTATCAATAAAGCCACAGGTATTAATTACTATAATATCATTTTTGCCTACCTTCTCGGCCTCATGCACCACATCAAACTGGTTGCCCTTCAACTGCCCCATCAATATCTCCGAATCGTAGATGTTTTTTGAGCAGCCTAACGTAACCACGTTTACACGGGGTTTGACTTGCTTTACCGAAGGGCGTGAAATTTCCTTTGTCTTCATATCTCTCAACCCGTCATTGCGAGGAACGAAGCAATCCCAAGCTGTACAGGGCGGACCTGCCTGTCGGGGATTGCTTCGTTCCTCGCAATGACGTCTTTTTACTTTATTGTTTAAATAGTGAGTCAACGAATGCCTGCCTGTCAAACAACTGCAGGTGGTCCATTCCTTCGCCAACACCTATATATTTTACCGGGATCTTAAACTGATCCGAAATACCTATTACAACACCACCTTTAGCCGTACCATCAAGCTTAGTAAGCGCCAACGCATTTACGTTGGTAGCCTCTGTAAACTGCTTGCATTGCTCAATAGCGTTTTGCCCTGTAGATGCATCCAGCACCAGCAAAATCTCGTGCGGAGCACCGGGGATTACCTTTTGCATTACGTTTTTAATTTTGGTAAGCTCGTTCATCAGGCCTACTTTGTTGTGCAAGCGGCCCGCGGTATCTATAATAACCACATCATCCTCATTAGCCACTGCCGAACGCAGGGTATCATAAGCAACCGAAGCCGGATCTGAACCCATGGCCTGGGCTACAACCTTTACACCAACACGTTCGCCCCAAAGTTTGATCTGGTCTACCGCAGCAGCGCGGAAGGTATCGGCAGCGCCTAATACTACTTTATTGCCGGCCTGTTTTAGCTTGTGGGCCAGTTTGCCTATGGTGGTGGTTTTGCCTACGCCATTTACCCCTACTACCATAATTACATATGGTTTATGGTCGCCGTATTCAAAGTTGCGGAAATCGTTGCTGTTGTTTTCGGCAAGCAGCTGCTGAATTTCATCTTTTAGCAAGGTGTTCAGCTCGCTGGTGCTTACGTATTTATCGCGGGCAACACGGGCCTGAATACGGTCGATAATTTTGAGGGTGGTGGTTACACCCACATCCGATGTTACCAGGATCTCTTCCAGCTCATCAAGCACATCATCATCAACGGTTGATTTACCGGCGATGGCCTTGGTGA